>DJRG01000039.1:25417-41156 GCA_002438845.1 Bacteroidales bacterium UBA6366 | reverse complement strand
CGGAGCCCAGTGGCTTCAACTCACCACCGCATTTCGGACACTTGCCGGTATATTCATACGCCCTGCCGCAATAGTGACAGACGAGCCTTTCGCTTCCGTCGGCGCGCCTGTGCAGGCTCAGACTCACGTTGCAGCAGCGGCATTTCGGGATTTCGCCGCACTCCTGGCACTGCACGATCGGGGAATATGCCCGCCTCTCCCTGAGGATCAGCACTTGCTGATGTTTCCCGAGGCATTCGCCTATGCGCTCGATGAGCTTTCTGGAAAAGCTTCCGATCATTCCGTTCTTCCGCCGCTCGGCTATCGTGTCGATGATCTCGATGTCCGAGTCCGCCGCGTCGTAGAAACGCTTGCTTAAGGTGACGAGCCCGTAGCGTCCGACACTGCAATTATAGAGCGACTCAAGCGAAGGCGTAGCCGATCCAAGCACCACATTGGCACTGAATATCTTCGCCATCATAATCGCCGTCTCGCGACCGTTGTACCTCGGGGCGGGGGAGTCCTGCTTGTAGGACGTGTCGTGCTCCTCATCCACAATCACCAGTCCTAAATTATTGTGAGGCAGGAATATGGCGCTTCGGGTGCCGAGAACGACGTAGCCGTGGCGATTTGTATTCCTTATAGTTTCAGAAGTGCTGATTTGCCTATCTCTTGAGGCTGAGTCCTTTATGACATTGGCGCTTTGGCGGACATTCACATATTCATTTATGCTTTTTGTCGAGGAGCAATGTCTAAGGATGGCGGCCACCTCCCGTTTTTTCGACATCGTCTCAGCGGAATGGAACACCTGCAGCTCCTCCGGAAACGTTTCGCTGATTCTGTCCTCCAGTTGCCTGCTGAGCGCGATCTCCGGCACCAGATAAAGCACGTTCTTCCCTTTGGCCAGCGTTTCCTGCGCCAGCTTCAAGTAAATCTCCGTCTTCCCGGAACCCGTCACCCCGTGCAGCAGCGCCGGTTTTCCCTTGGCGAAAATCTCCTTTATCTTTGAATATGCCTCCTCCTGCGCCTCCGAGAGCACTATGCCCTTACCGACCTTCATCGACGCTTCGACAAGCTCAGCGACCTGTCTATATGCCACTGAGCTGTCCCGTTCGGTCACTGAGCCTGTCGAAGTGACCATTTCGCTAACAATCGGCGTGACCTTCCCGGTCAACACCATAATCTCTCTCTCCAGCGTCTCCTTTTCGGCCAAATACCTCTCCCTGCACTCCTCCTTTCGGGCTTTCCCTGCCAGTTCCGCCTTTTTCTCTGCTCTCTCTCTCAGCCGCTTGATTTTCTCTTCGATTCTGGTCCTGTTCTTCTCCTCTCTCTCCGCCTTCATCGCGTCCATTCGTGCCAACGCCTCCTCCTCGGCCACCTTCTGCGCCGGATAAGCCGCCTTATAAACTTCTCCGACAGTACACAGGTAATACTCCGCTATCTGCCTCCAAAGCGTGATCTCCTCCACCGAAACCGGCTCCAGTCCCTCAGCCATCCCGGCAATCGGCTTCACCCTGTCCACAATCCCCATAGCCTCCGCTTGTTTCCCGGCGTCCATAACGCTCACGACCCCCACATATTCCTTCCCAGCGAAGTTCACCCGTACCCTGTCTCCGATTCTGATAGGCATTCCGTCCTTTTCGGTCACTTCGACAGACTCGGCGACCAACTTGGGCTGTTTGAAGATTAGAGAACCCGGTCGCTGAGCCTGTCGAAGCGACATGCCCGAAGCAGTCATCTCTCCATCCAGATAATAGAACGGCTCCCACTCCAGCCGGAGCGGAAGGATAACCTGTATGAAGATCTTCTTCGACATCATGGCGAATTTAGCCAAAAACATCCACTCGACGAAGAAAAATGCAATTTCTTCTCAAAAAAAATTTGCAACCCAAAGAAAAATGCCTATCTTTGCAATCCCAAACGGAAACGGTGTCGTAGCTCAGATGGTAGAGCAATGGACTGAAAATCCATGTGTCGGCAGTTCGATTCTTCCCGACACCACTCCTTAGGCCGCAGCTGATTTTCAGTAGCGGCTTTTCCTTTTTATATTCCTGCTCTTACCCGGCAGGCCGTCTGTGTGGCTGCCCATCAACGGGTGACCAAGTCCAAAATCCTGTGTTAAATAAGTGAAATAATAATAAGTATGTACCTTTGTGGAAACATTACAAAAGGCTTTCAGTCACATGTCGAATCTGTGCCGTTGGAATTCGGACTGGGCTGAAAAACTCAATGGCAAAAGTACAGGCTTTTCATGGGAATGCGCCTTCCATTCGCTTCGGATAGGTTATGACGTGAAGACATTCCGTAAATCCGCTCCTACATCATCACGAGGCGACNNTTCGATTCTTCCCGACACCACTTCAAAGCCCCGTAGAGTTCTCTCTGCGGGGCTTCTTGTATTCATATTCGTACCCAAAAGGACGAGCTCTTCACATCCTACCGTACTTCCTTCAGGACGCAGTCGCCAGGAGCCTTGATGTTCTGGTCGAGGATGATCTCTCCGACGGAACCGTAGCGGATGAAACCGGTGCGAGGATTCTTGATGGATGGGACGTGTCCCTTGACCGTGGCCTGGACGGAGGAATATTCAAAGGCAAGGTCGGCGTCAGAGCCCATTGTGCAATCCTCAAGGACGAGGTCGTCGCAGTAGCAGAGCGGCTGGGTCTCGGTGATGTGGCAGCGCACGAGACGGAGGTTCTTTGAGTACCAGGCGAGATATTCACCGTTGATGACGGAGTCGATGACGGTTACATTCTCCGCCTCCCAGAATGAATCCTTGGAGTTCAGGACACAACCACGGATCTCCACGTTCTTGGCGTACTGGAAACTGTAGTTGCCGTTCAGCTTGACGTTGGTCAGCTTGACGTTTTCGCAGTGCATGAACACATAGTCGGCCCGGTCGATGACAGAGTCTTCGACTTCGATGTTCCTGCAGTCCCAGAAAGTCTCCGTGCCGCCCATGATCTGGACATTCCTCAGTTTGATGCCGTCCATCCGGCGGAAAGTCTTCGGAGCGTCGATGATCGTGTCGTAGATCTCGCAGTTTCTTGAATACCAAAGCCCTGACCGTGCCCCTACAGTCAGGATGCTGTCCTTGATGACAAATCCGTCACACTCCCAGAACGGGTACTTGCCCTCGAACTGGCAATGCACGGCGGTGATGTTGCCGGTCTCCTTCAAAGCGGATTCCCCGGCGTGGATCCTGACGTTCTCAAGATAAAGGTCATGTCTGCAATATAGCGGTCTCTCGCCGCCGAATTCCTGATTGATGATCTTTTCCATATATTCAAGTAATCTTTAGTTTCATCCATTTTTCGCCCCGCAGCCTCCAGTAGAAGAGCAATCCGCGTACATTCAACTCGATGCACATCGCTATCCAGTAGCCTGTGAGCCCCATGCGAGGCGTCAAAATCAGTGCCAAGCCGATGCGGATCACCCACATGCTTCCGAAGTTTATCACACTCGGGACAAGGGTGTCGCCACCGCCGACGCATGAGCCGTAGCCGGCGATGGAGAATGCGTACAGGGTCTCGGCGAACGCTTCGATCCTCAGTACTTTAGCACCAAGAACCACAACATCCGGATCTGAACTCAGCATCATCATAAGGTCGGTCGCGAAGATGAACATCAACGCTCCAAGCACGGTCATAATCCCGGCCGCCATCATCATAGTGATCTGCGAGAACCGCTTGGCGACTTCCTTGCGTTTCGCCCCGAGACTTTGGCCGACAAGTGTGGTGGCCGCCTCCTCGATTCCATAGCCGGGCATGTAGCAGAAACTTTCCGCTATGATCGCCAGCGAGTTGGCCGCTATGGAAATCGGACCGAGCGGAGCCACGATGATGGTGCTCATGATGTGCGAACCTCTCATGATGATGTTCTGGAGCCACATCGGAGCCGTGATGCCCCATGCGTTGCGCACTGTCTTGCGCTGAGGAACGAACGTGCCTTGCTCTCCCTTGATGTTCAATTCCTTGGAACGCCTGAGAATATACCAGATCACGAATATGGAGGTGACGACCTGCGCCGCGCCTGTTCCAAGGGCGGCCCCTGCAACTCCCATGTCACAGATGTAAATGAATATGTAGTTGAACACCACGTCAAGAGCGCACATTCCGGTGTACATCAGGCTCGGAATCTTCATGTTGCCGCTGGCCTGGAGCATTGAGTTCGCCGCCCATCCGACAGCGCCTATCGGAATGAACGCTGAATATATCCAGAAATATTCCGTTGCGTCCTCATTTATCTCCGGAGTCCCGCCAAGCCAGTGGGGGAGCGCTTCGCTGATGCTTACACCAATCACGGCGAGAGCCAGTCCGATGATGAATACGGTGGTTAGTCCTTGCCTCATCACGGCTCTGGCCCCCTTGAAATCCTGCGCTCCGCAAAGGTGGGCGATCTGTACTGAGAATCCGGAGCTCGCTCCGGACTGGAATCCGCCCATTATCCAGGTTGTCGTGGCGACCAGACCTATTGACGCTGACTGGTTCGCTCCAAGATGGCCGACCATTCCGGCATCGATGTACTGCATGAGAACAGAGGAAAACTGGGCGGCGATGGCAGGAAGACTCAGCAGAATCGTGAGTCGAATCTGCTGCCCGAGGGTCATCGCCTGACCCTTTCTGATCATCCCGAGGAGTATGTCTTTCTGTCCTATGGCCATAAATCCAGACAAAGATATTTACTAAAATGCAATCGGCAAAATATTACGCACAAGTGCGCAATATTCCTTTATTTATGTCGATTATTTTGTGTAGGTTTGCAGTATGAAGATTGCTATAGTCGGAGCCGGGGCGGCAGGGTGTTTCTGCGCCATTGAGTTGAAGCGAAGGATGCCTTCCGCTTCGGTGGAGGTGTTCGAGGCGGGACCGAAGGCTCTGGCAAAAGTCGCGATAACAGGTGGCGGGCGGTGCAACCTCACGAATTCCTTTGAGGGAATATCCTCACTCTCAGCTGCTTACCCTCGCGGAGACAAATTGATGAAGCGTCTGCTCCATTCCTTTGACCAGCGAAGCGCTTGGCAGTGGTTCGAGAACGAGGGCGTCAAACTTGTCCTTCAGGAGGACCAATGCGTTTTTCCTGCATCTCAGGACGCCATGGAGATTGTGGACACTCTCCTTGCCCGAATGCGCCAGGCGGGAGTCTCACTTTACACAAAACATAAGGTTACGGGTATATTCCCGCGTCCGGAAGGTGGCTATACACTTTCTGCTGGATTTCCAGGAAGACAGTCGCTTCGGCAAGCTCAGCGGCCGGTTGGCTCTGTCCCTGAGCCTGTCGAAGGGCTGATGCCACAGAATCCACGACAGGATAATCATGAGTATTCAGCCGACATTGTTGTCGTCACCACCGGCGGCAGCCCGAAGTTTTCAGGTCTTGGATTTCTTGATGGTCTGAATATTGAGATCATCCCTCCAGTTCCGTCTCTGTTCACCTTCAACATTCCCGGCAGCCCGGTTCGCGAGTTGATGGGCACTGTGGTCGATAATGCCAGTGCATCATTGTCTGGCACGAAATACAAAGCCACTGGTCCACTCCTAATCACCCACTGGGGAATGAGCGGCCCTGCCATCCTGAAACTTTCCTCCTACGCCGCTCGCTATCTTGCTGAGAATGAATATGCCGCCACACTTTCAGTGAATTGGTTCGGCGACACTGTCGAACAAGTTTTCCGCGAAAGAATCCTATCGCTATCAAAGGGTAACTCTCAGAAACTGATACTGAACACCCATCCGTCCGAACTGCCTTCCAGGCTTTGGACATACTTGATTTCCAAATGCGGAATCAGGGAGGATGCACGCTGGGCTGAACTGGGTTCAAAAGGCATGAACCGCCTTGTGAACACGTTGTGTAACGACGAGTACCAAATCCGTGGCAAGAGCCGTTTCAAGGAAGAGTTCGTCACCTGCGGCGGTGTCGCCTTGTCAAACATCAATCTCAGCACCCTTGAGTGCAAGACACATCCCGGCCTCTATTTCGCAGGCGAAGTCCTTGATGTCGATGCGATAACAGGCGGCTTCAATCTGCAGGCAGCCTGGTCAATGGGCTATGTTGTCGCCCGTTCCATAACTGTAAAATAATGGTTGGCAGCCATGAAGCGTGCCAACCATTTCTGTAAATCGATGATGCCAATGTCATTTCGACAATCTCAGTGACCGGCGCTCTATTTGCCGGTCTGGTGGAACGATTATTCCGTACATTCCGCGAAATCGGACTTAGATGCTCCGCAGACTGGGCATTTCCAGTCTTTCGGGATGTCTTTGAACGGGGTTCCAGGCTTTATGCCACCATCGGGATCACCTTCCGCCGGATCATAGATCCAGCCACAGCGCAGGCATTCGTACTTTTTTGAGTCAGCTGCCATAACAGTTATAGTTTTAGTGCAACATTATGGTGCGCCACCGCGGCGCACCCGCACCAGAACCCTGCAATAACTATTCCATCAATTTCTTGTACTTGAACCTCTTAGGCTCGGTGTTGCCGAGACGTGCCTTGCGGTTTTCCTCGTACTCGGCATAGTTGCCCTCGAAGAACACCACGTTGGAATCACCCTCGTAGGCGAGTATGTGCGTGGCGATCCTGTCCAGGAACCAGCGGTCGTGGCTAATCACGACGGCGCATCCGGCGAAGTTCTCAAGACCGTCCTCCAGAGCGCGGATCGTGTTGACATCCACATCGTTAGTCGGCTCGTCCAGAAGCAGGACATTGCCTTCGTCTTTGAGAGTCAGCGCAAGGTGAAGCCTGTTCCTTTCACCACCTGAGAGCACTCCGCAGAGTTTCTCCTGATCGGAACCGCTGAAGTTGAACCTGGACACCCAGGCGCGGGCGTTGATGTCCTTGTTGCCGAGCCTTACCCACTCGGAGTTCCCGGCTATGGTCTCGAACACGGTCTTGTCCGGATCAATGCTCTTGTGCTGCTGGTCCACGTAGGAGATCTTCACGGTCTCACCGATGTCGATGGAGCCTGTGTCTGGTTTCTCGATGCCCATGATGAGTCTGAAGAGCGTGGTCTTGCCGGCTCCGTTAGGACCGATGACACCCACGATTCCGGCAGGCGGAAGTGCGAACGAAAGGTGCTCGAAGAGAACCTTGTCCCCGTAGGCCTTTGACACGTCCTTGAACTCGATGACCTTGTTGCCGAGGCGCGGCCCGTTCGGAATGTATATTTCCAGATTAGCCTCTTTCTCCTTTGAATCTGCCGAAGCCAGTTTTTCGTAGGCTCCAAGACGTGCCTTCTGCTTGGCCTGACGGGCTTTAGGGGCCATGCGCACCCACTCCAACTCGTGCTGGAGGGTCTTGCGACGCTTGCTCTCCTGTTTCTCCTCCATCTCAAGCCTCTTGGTCTTCTGCTCCAGCCATGAGCTGTAGTTGCCCTTCCACGGAATGCCCTCGCCTCTGTCAAGCTCAAGAATCCATCCGGCCACGTTGTCGAGGAAATAACGGTCGTGGGTCACAGCGATGACCGTGCCCTTGTACTGACGCAGGTGCGCCTCCAGCCACTGGATGCTCTCGGTGTCCAGATGGTTGGTAGGCTCGTCCAGAAGCAGCACGTCCGGCTCACGGAGAAGCAGACGGCAGAGAGCCACACGACGGCGTTCGCCACCGGAAAGCGTTGAAATCTTGGCGTCGGCCGGAGGGCAGTTCAGAGCGTCCATCGCCCTTTCGAGCTTTGCGTCGATCTCCCATCCGCCCAGATGCTCCATCTTCTCGGACAGCTCGCCCTGACGTTCGATGAGCGCGTTCATCTGGTCGTCGTCCATCGGTTCCATGAACTTGAGAGAGATTTCATTATATTCATTAAGCACATCCATAACCTCCTGCACTCCCTCCTGCACGACCTCGATGACGGTCTTGTCTGGGTCCATCTGCGGCTCCTGCTCAAGGTAGCCAACCGAATAGCCCGGAGCCCAGACCACCTCGCCCCGGTAGGATTTCTCCACGCCGGCGATGATCTTCATCAGGGTCGATTTACCGGAGCCGTTCAGACCGATGATGCCGATCTTCGCTCCGTAGAAGAATGAAAGGTAGATGTCTTTCAGAATAACCTTGTTGTTGTGCGGGAGAACCTTTCCCACACCGTTCATTGAAAATATTATCTTTTCGTCCGCCATTTTGTTGGTAGATGTTTTAATTGTTGTCTATGAATATGCCAGTGTCACTCCCGGCCGCTGAAACCGCATCCTCGGTGTCGGTCAGTCGGTTGAATGTCAATAGCTTCCTCCTCCGATGAACCCTCTGATCAGCGATGTCGGCGGGATCTCCTTGTCTGAAACCGGCACGAAGTAGTGCAGGAACTTCAGCAGCCTGTGCGCCTCGCTGTATTCCGGGCAATTCTTCGGTACGGTCGCGAGGATTCTCTCCGCATGGGTGCGCAGCACGGCGAATTCCACGAGATAGGCCGAGTTGAACAGCACGTCCGCGTTCTCCTGGAACGGGTATATCCATTTGACCTCAGCTCTTCGTACATTCGGCCAGTTCGCGATCGACTCCCTCGCCGTGAAAGCCCCTTTGAGGTAATCCCTCACGATTCTTCGCAGCAGGCGGTTGTCGCTCGTCGGAATGCAGTTGTGGCAGTCCAGCGAGATGGATGTGATGGTGTTTATGAATATCCTGAATTTTTCCTTGTCCGGAACCTTCTCCGTCAGGCGAGGGTTGAGCGCGTGCAGACCCTCGATCAGCAGCACAGACCTTTCTCCCAGTTTGAGATTCTTGCCGTTGAACTCGCGGCGGCCTGTGACGAAGTTATATTCAGGAACTTCAACCTCCTCTCCGTCAAGGAGTTTGACAAGGTCTTTCTGGAGATATTCATGATCGACGGTGTCGAAGTTGTCGAAGTCGTAGGATCCGTCAGGAAGTTTCGGGGTGTCAACGCGGTTGACGAAATAGTCGTCGGTCGAGAACGAGATAGGGTGCAGCCCGCAGGCCTTCAGCTGGACGCTGAGCCTTTTGCAGACCGTGCTCTTACCGCTGCTGCTCGGCCCCGTGATGAGAACCAGCTTCACTGGATTCTCCGGATCGTTGTGCCGTCTCTCGATCTCCTCGGCGATCTGGACTATCTTCTTCTCCTGCAATGCCTCTGAGATCTGGATAAGGTCGGAGGCGTTGCCTTTGAGAATCGACTCGTTGACGTCCCCGACATTGGAAAGCCCCATTATCCAGTTCCATTTGTGTGTCTCGGCGAACACCTCGAAAGTCTTAGGCTGCTCGTGAAGAGGGGCCAGATCCTCCGGGTGATGGCGGTCAGGGACACGCAGCAATATTCCTCCGTGGCAGAGCTTCACACCGAATGTCTTGAGGTAGCCGGTGCTCGGAACGAGCTCATCGTAGTAATAGTCAGTCACATCGCCAAGCGAGTAGCAGGTGATGTAGACCTCGCCGCACGTCTCCAGCAGCTTCACCTTGTCGAGGTCTCCTGATTCCTTGAATATCCTGATGGCTTCCTCGATCTGGAGTTCCTTGCGCCTGAAAGGAATATTCTCGCTCACGAGTTCCCGCATCCTCTCTCCGATAGCCTCCACGTCCTCTTCAGTCAGGAAAGATCCATCGTTCTTGTAGACAGAGCAGAAATATCCTTTCGAGATCGGCCGGCGGATGGTCATCCTGCTTTCCGGGAACAGGTCCCTTGTCGCCTTGTACAGAAGAAAGCAGAGCGAGCGGCTGTAGAAATTGCGTCCGATGTAGGTGCGATAGTCCAGAAACTCCACATCACGATTGTGGAAAACCCTGAACCTCAGCCCCTCCGCCACATTGTTCACCTTGGCGGCCAGTATGTCGTACGGTTTGTCGAACTCGAATGCCGGAGCGATGTCCAGCAGGGGAGTCCCTTCAAGGAACTCTTTGTATGTCCCGGTGTTCTTGCAGAATATTCTTACCATAAACCAGATTTGATGCGCTTATCTACAAAGATACGAACAAAAATCCTCTTCGGCAAAAGCGGTTTCCGTTTTGAAGTGGACATTCTTCAAGCAGACAAGTATGACCGGATTCTCTTCTGAGGCGTTTTTTTTATGAATATTGAGTTTTCATTGTCGGCTGATGTCGGAAGTTGCTCGGAAAATGTTAACTTTGTAGACTTTTGGAAATATTCAATAGTTACAATAATGAAAAATGCAATCGTTTTCGCAGCAGCGGCAATGCTGCTTTCCGTCGGAGCCTTCGCACAGACAGACCTCAATCTGGAGAAGGTTGACGATGTGATCGAACCGCTTCCGGCCGGAAGTGTGACATTCAACGGCTACTTTGCCGATGACATCCAGAACTCCATCGACCATTGGGTCAACGGAGTGATGCCTTACGACAAGGTCATCGACTACTTCATCAAAGGCCGTCCTAAGTTCGCCCTCGGCGAGATGCCGGGCAAGTGCATCCGCACTAACTCGCTGCTTTACCGCTACAATCAGGATCCTAAGCTCAAGGCATTGACCAAGGAATTGGTCTATAAGCTGATGGCCACGGAGAAGAGCAACGGCAGCATAAGCTGCACGGCAGTTGATGACCAGCCGGGCAACCGTGACGGAGACATCTGGGAGAGAAAGTACGTGATGCTCGGCCTTCTTCAGTACTACACTGATGTCGAGCAGGATCCAAGGGTTCTTGCGGCGTTGGAGAAAGAGGCGAAGAGCGTGATAGACCAGGTAGGCCCGGCTCCTAAGAAAAGCATAACCGATTTGGGATGGAGCTCGACAAAGATCGAATCATCGTCAATCCTGGAGCCGATGGTGAAACTCTACTTCCTTACCGGAAAGAAGGAGTATCTTGACTTCGCTGAATACATCGTCACTACAGGTGCCTCCAAGGGCAGCAACATCTTCCAGCAGGTCTTTGACGGGGAGCATCTCTATAATGTGGGCAAGCCGTACCCTAAGGCATACGAGATGACTTCTGTCTGGGAGGGATTGGCTGAATATTACCGCGCCACCGGAGACCCGAGGTGGAAGACCTGCCTTGACAACTTCTTCAATGATGTGATCGAGAATGAAATAACCATCATCGGCAATGCCGGGTCCGACATTTATTGGCCGAGACTTAACGGTGAGGGATGGAGCAACACCGCAGTGGAGCAGACCAACCCTGATATCAAGCGGATGATGGAGACCTGCGTGGGCGTGACCTGGATGAAGTACTGCTCTCAGTACCTTCGCCTTACCGGTGACCCGACAGCCGTTGACTACATCGAGAAATATGCCTACAACGGTCTTTTGGGAGCCATGAAGCCGGACGGAAAGAGCTTCAGTTACGTTAACCTGCTGAATGGGGCGAAGGTGACCAACAGCGGTTGGGGCACCAACATTGACGGCCAGCCTGTGACCTGCTGCAACCTCAGCGGCCCTTGCGGTCTGTCCTACCTTCCTTATATCGCCGCGATGCAGTCCAAGGAAGGCCCGGTGATCAACCTCTACAACGCCGGCACTGTGACCGCCAAGACCGCCGCCGGCAAGGAGGTGAAGCTTGGAATCGTCACTGAATATCCTCGCGCGAATGAGGTCCGTATCTCAGTTGATCCTGCCGCCAAGGAGAAGTTCACCGTGAAGCTTCACATCCCTTCATGGAGCGAGAACACCTATGTCGAGGTGAACGGCAAGTATGTCGGCAAGGTAGAGGCTGGAAAGTACCTTAACCTTGAGCGCAAGTGGAAGGCCGGTGACAGCATCTACATCATCTTCGACATGAAGGCAAAGCTTATCAAGGCTTCCGAGAACGGCCGCAATCCTGAAGGCAAGTTCTTCCAGGCCGTGCAGTGGGGCCCGCTGGTTCTGGCCCGTGACGAGAACATCGATCCGGACTACAACAAGCCTGTCCAGGTTGTTGCTGACGCCAACGGTGAGGTCAAGGTCAAGATTGTCAACGCCGAGCGTCCCGGCACAAGGATGCAGTTCCTTGTACCTACCACCGAGGGAGACATCAAGATGGTTGACTACTCCTCCGTTGACTGCTGGAAAGGCAAGCACATCCAGACCTGGCTTCCTACGTTAAGAAAGTAAACTTGACGCATAACTTTTACGGCAGAGGCCGCTGGGGAAACATTCCCGCAGCGGCCTCTGCCGTAAATCTTGTTGCTCTGATCAGTAGGTCCTGACGAGACTGTAGTCATTCCGGCCTCCACGGAGTACCATGACGATCGAATCTATGGCCTTGCCGTCCTTGTAGACGATCATGTTCAATTGGCCTTGGCAGCTGCCCCATGAATATTCGGAATCTCCAATCGTGTAGGTGAGAGGCGTTTCCGGTGTGGTGAATTTGCAGGAATAGCCTTTTTGCTCATGTCTTTCTCCATTGACGGTGACCTTCCAGCTGTGGAAATGAGCGTAGTCGCCCGGCAGCATCCTTGCTGTGATTGAGTAATCGGTAGGGTAGGAGTCGTCGCCGAGAAACCAATATTCCAGCCCCTTGTTGGAGATTACCCATGTGCTGTCCTCTGCCGCTTTCTCGATCTTGACGCCAGGCATCCTGTAGGATGGGTCAAGAGGTTCAATTTCCGTGGTTTTGCTTTGGATGTCAGGCTTCACCCCTAAGATTTTATATTCCAGAATCTTAAGGTTGTCGACAATCAGGTTGTCGGCGATGCACATCATGTATGGGCCGATGGAGTAGGTCACTTCTCCGTCGCTTCCTGAAAAATCTCTCTCAGCCTTGCTGCAAGATGATGCCGCGAGAATTGCGGCTGCGATCACTGTCGCTATTGATAAAATTCTTTTCATGATATTCAAGTTTAGAATCTGTAACCTAATCCTCCTCTGATTCCGCCCATTCGGGTTCCTACCACAATCTCGAGGGTCGTGTATATCTTATGATCCATCCATTGAAACCCCAACGGAATCCACTCTACGGCAGGGAGAATCTTGGAATATGATTCTCCGCAGTCTTTTCCGCTCCAGACGGATGCTCCTGCTCCGATCCCGGCGTACATTCTGAAAATCTGCCTGTTGATGAATGTGAATTTGACCTGTCCCAGAAGAGAGTAATCATTCAATGTCTTTTCTCCGACTTTTTTGTTGCCACGCGGGTCGAACACATTCGCCCATGCTTTGGCATAGCCCGCGCTGGCGCCGACTTTCAGCCATTTGGAGAGATATACATTGAAATCCGCTGTGTAGAAGGCCGAGAAACCTGGATCACCGGTGTACGGGTCGTAAATGTCGCTGAGGTCCCTTTTATACCAGTGACGCCCAGGAAACTCATCGCTGTCGTAGGCCATCTGCATCACCCCGACCATCAGATTGGCTTCATAATTGAACCCATTGACATCACCCGAGGATGTCTGAGCGTTTGCCGGCAATGCCATGCCCAGAAGCATAACTCCAGCCGCGCAAAGCGCTTTCAAAACAGTTTTCATAATATTTTGGTTTAAATGGTTTTCTTTGGTTACCTGTAATATTCCGGGTAATGTGTAAGGTCCTTGGTCGAGCCGTCGCGAAGTCGGATGTAGGAATCCAACCTGCGCTCACCCTCGTGGAGCACGATGACCCTGCTTCCGTTCATCCCGATGTTGTTGTAAACCGTCGCCGCTCCGCTGTAACGCCCGTAGGCCAGCATGATGCCGTAGTATCCCACAGAGTAATCGTTGTCGTGATCATGTCCGCAGAACACCGCCATCACATCCCCGCATTCAAGCATCTTGCAGAAAAGCCCTGAGTTGAAATGAGAAGAGCAAATTGTCTCTCGATGGGTTCCATAGGCCTTGAAATTAGGGTCTTCCTTGAAGACGTAGGAATATTCAGGTAAAGGAATATGCATGAAAGCGATGGACGGCAACGGCTTTCCGCCGTGTTCTTTGGTGAACATCGTGCTGCCATTTCCGTACCATTCCACTTGGTCGGAATGCACGTAGTCATAGTCGTAATTCTTGGTGACTTTCTTTGAAAGGGGAGACTCGCTTCCGGAATCGAAGCACCAGATCACCGATGCCGTGGTGTCAGCGGAATGAGACTTTATTTCCAAGAAACAGTTGCCTTCTCCGTGCAGCCCAGGAGTGTCGTATGTCACGCAAAGCCGATGCGACATCGCTTCTTTCAATAGGGAAGCGTTTGTCTGGTCGAATTCCTTGTCGTGGTTGCCGAACACGATTCCGTAAGGGACTCCGAATTTATCGAGGGTGTCAAGGATAGCCTTGTAGTTGTCAAGGGCTGGCTTGGCATAGACTTGATCTCCGGTCAGCATGATGAGATCCGGTTTCTCTCCTGTCACAGCGTTTCTTATGTTCTCCCAGACCAACGGTGTCGTGGCGTTTGACGGGATCAGATGAGTGTCCGTGAACTGGAGAATCTTGAAATCACCGTCGCCTCTGAACTTGAGCAAAGGTTTGACCGGTTTTCTGGCCGTTGCCGAAAGGCAGACCGTCACTAGTATGAGAGCGGAAAGAATCTTCTTGAAACTCATGGTTTTATTTGTCTATAGTTTGTCCTATAATTCTGACAGGTCCTAACAGACCGGCTGGAAGCAGAGGCTCATCAGGCTTGAAGAACTCCATTTGGGTGTAGGTGATTTTTTCTGTCACTCCCGGCTGAACATCTCCAACGAGGCGGTTGTGCCACATGTTGATGACCTTGACCTCAATAGTGTTTGTTCCGTTCCTCAGAGCCTTGGTGATGTCAACCATGAACGGGGCGTTCCAAATCACACCCAAATTCTTGCCGTTCACGGTCACTTCCGCCAAGTCTTTCAATTCCCCTAAATCCAGAATGACGGAATCCTTGCTCCGAATTTCTTTCTTTTTTAGCTTGAAGGTGTTTGAATATGTCACCGCTCCGGAGAAGTACTGAATCCCGGCCTCGGAACTCTCTGTCAATGAGGTGAGTTTGTCAAATGTAGTGCTCTCCGGAGCTCCGCGCCCCTGCTGGAATTTGGCCGACCATGGAGTGTTGATCTCCGCCAAAATCTCAGTAGAGATCTGTGGCAGTTCGGTCTTGGCTACATCAGTGTCATCTGTGAGCATCACAAAGACGGACTGATGCTGGGTCAGGGTCATCCTTACGTTTGTCCTGCCGTCGGCAAACTCATAGCCGGCTGGCTCCGTGGACGCGTCCTCAGCATGCCAGATGACGGGTTTTTTGCCGGTTGTTCTGAATGATGCCGTGATTTCTCTGGTGTCCTTGGAAAGGTTTGTAACCCAGTAGATCTCACCGTTGCCCAGCGTCCTGTGCACGAACTTGATGTCCTTACTGTTTCCGTTCACTATGGTGAAGTCGGGTTTGAGATTCATTCTTGAAAGAACCTTCTCGGCTGGCACTCCGGCTGTGACGTTCTTGCGCCCAGAGTTCCAGATGTCGTTCACAAGAGCCTTGAACTCTTCCTCTGTGCCTGTGTTGCTGGCGAGTTTGGAAGGCTTGGCTCCGCAGATGGTGATTCCGGCGTCGGCGAACTCCTTGATTTTTCGCAGGATGTCGATCGACATGTGCTTGACGTTAGCATCGAGCATCAGGACTTTGTACCTCATTCCACTTGGCACGGTCAGTTCTCCGTTGTCGGCCTTGGCCAGATCTCGGATCACTGACGGGCTGAAATAGTCGTAGTTGTAGCCGTAAGGCAGCGCTGGGGCTTTCTTGAGCATGATGCCTGTGACGTTGTTGTCCTCACCATAGTAGTAGGCGACGTCGGCCACGAAACGGCCCTGCTGAAGCATGAAGCAACTGCGCGAGAGGTAATCCGTCCAGACTTTAGCCTGATCGGCCCATGTCTGATGCCTGTCGAACCATTGTCCCCATTTGCCGAGGCCAAGTCCAGGGATCTTATCATCGACAGGCTGATGAGGTGAAGTGTGGAT
>DJRG01000039.1:1558-25336 GCA_002438845.1 Bacteroidales bacterium UBA6366 | reverse complement strand
TTGTAGCCATCGGAAGTAAACGACTCGGCAGCGGCGATGTTCTGGCCGTAGATGTGCGCCACGGAAGCCGATTCTCTTACGTCTGCCTCATAGCGTGTGTTGAATATGCTGCCCATCTTGTAGTCCATCCAGAACGCTGACATCGGGATCTCTGCGTACCGTTTGCAGTCCATTCCGTCAGACAGGTTGGCTCGGTAGTTCTCGTGGCTTTCCGTGTAGCGCTTCATTCCGTAAGGCTTAAGAATCTCGTTCTGAAGGTCGTAGTGATATTCAGCGATCATATCTCCGATCGTCCTTCTCCAGTCGAAGAGGAAACGTTCCGTCTCTTCGGTGCTGTTAAGGACCATTCCTGTCAGAGCCGGCATCCAGCGGAGAAGGTCGTAGCCTTTGCGTGCCTTGAACTCCGCGAACATATTCCCGGTCCATGTCTGCGCACCGGCCTCGTAGCTGTCGGTGAGGAGATATTCAATGCCGCCTTTGCCGAGTTTCCCCTCGGTGGCGTCGACGTAAGTCTGGAGGTAGTTGTTGAAATATTCAGTGATGGCTTTAGGGTCGAGTTTGTCAACCTCAAGTCCCGTGGCTTCCGGCGAGGCGGGGTGATTGGTCTTGCCTGTCAGGCTGTAGCCGAAGCGGAATATTCTCCAGTTGCCTTCCGGTGCGGTCCAATTGAGGACACCGTCCTTGACGTAAGGGGTCAGGTCCACGACATCATCCAGCCTGGCCGCTTCGGTGCTATGAGGTGTGTCTTCCATCCAGAGCAGACGGTAGAAACTGTTACCGGCTTTATCCCCAGCGAGTTGGATTCTTGTCACAGTTGAGATGGCGAACTGGGATATTCCGAAATTGCAGTCTTTTTTACCTCCATTGTCCTTCAGACTGAGCCTGAAATATTTGGCTGTAGTAGTCGGAATCGCGTAGGTTCTTTGCGCTGTGGCTTGGTAGGAGAGGTTGATGCTCTTGAAGTTGACGCCGTCATCGCTGTACTGAAGTTCCTTCGTGTGTGCGTAAGGGTTGGAGTCCTTTCTGAGTTCGGAGACAACCACGGCCTTGATTGTCTGTGGCTCGGCGAATTCGTACTGGAGCCAGCAACGGCCATTATTGTCGGCTTTGACATCGAGGTAGTCGCCAACGCTGTCACCAGTGATTCTTTCGAGCATTTCCTCGCTGGTGGCCTCACATCCGCTGGATGTTATTTTTGGATGTAAATCCTTGAGGTTGATGTCATTGTCGCAGAGTTTCACTCCGACCACCGCAATGTCTCTGTAGAACTTTTTCTTGAAGAAAACCTGAGAGACCGCGTCGTATGAGCCTGTGAAATCCATGAATGGTCCGGTGATGTCGAATCCTTCCGGCAGTTTGACGGAGACGGGCTTTCCACCCTTGACTTCAATCTGCCTCCAGACGAGTTTCTTCATCGCGTCCTCGTCCTTGACCCACGGACCTCCGGTCTCGCTCCAGCCCGGCGAGCTGGCGATTGTCATCTCCATGTCAAGGCTGTCGGCAAGGTTGATCGCGGATTTGAAAGCATCCTTCCATTCCGGGGTCATGTAGATGAGCCTCTTGTCCACAATCTGCGGAGTCTCCAGACCCGCGTCGAAATTGTGGAAGCCCACGATTCCAGCCTTCTGCATCCACAGAAGATCCTTCCTGATGCCGTCCTTGGTGATGTTCCCGTTCATCCAGTGCCACCACACCCTCGGTCTGGCCGATTTCGGTGGGTTCTGGAACTCTTTGTAGAGATCTTGTCCGGTCACTCTATTTGCCAAACTCTTTTCGTTCGCAGAACAGTCCACCGTTGGCTCCTTAGCTACCTCTGTCGGTCGCTGAGCCTGTCGAAGCGACGTGACGCCTCGCATGGCCGCTTCGACGGGCTCAGCGACCACTTTCCCATCACTATGTGCAAAAGCCGCGACCGACAATGTCAGCGCGGCAAAAGCAGCAGCGATATTCCGTGATTCTTTGATCATAGATGCTGTTGTATTTCTAAATTTATTGTGTTTATCCTTGACAGACGGCCTTTACTGGAGTGCCCATAAAACGAGCGGCCGTTTCCTCATGAGTGATTATTGCGCAAGCAGTTCCTTGACGATGGTCGAGATCAGTTTGCCGTCCGCCTGGCCAGCAAGCCTCCTCGTGGCGGCACCCATAACCTTGCCCATGTCCTTAGGGCTTGTGGCGCCAACCTCGGCGACCACCTCTTTGAGAATATTCCTGACCTCGTCTTCGGAGAGCGCCTTCGGCAGGTAGGTTTCCATCACCTTCATCTCAGCGAGTTCTTTCTCAGCGAGTTCCGGTCTGTTGCCCTGAGTGTAGAGTTCCGCTGATTCCTTGCGCTGCTTGACGAGTTTCTGGATGATTTTCAGAACGTCAGCGTCGGAGAGTTCGTGTTCCGCTCCTGATGTCTTGGCGAGAAGAATCTCTGACTTGATGCTTCTTGTCGCGTTGAGGCGAGACTCATCGTGAGCCTTCATAGCCTCCATTATGTCCTTCTGGATCTGTTGTTCGAGTGCCATGGTAAATGTGTTTTAATGTTCGTTTCACAAATTTACAATTTAACGCCTTAATAACATCAGTAATTTTGATTAAATTTGACAAAAATTGATTTTATGAGACAGATAAACACAGAAAAGGCCCCGGCGGCGATCGGCCCGTACAGCCAAGCCATTGAGCATAACGGTTTCATCTTCGTTTCCGGTCAGCTTCCGATCGACCCCGCCACCGGAGCATTCCCAGATAAGGGAGTGGAGGCACAGACCCGCCAGTCACTGACCAACCTTAAGGTCATACTTGAACAAGCCGGTTCCGATCTTAGCAAGGTGTTGAAAACCACTGTATTCCTCGCCGACATGAATGATTTTGGAGCGATGAACGGGATCTATTCCGAGTTCTTCAAGGCTCCGTATCCAGCCCGCTGCGCCTTCGCCGTCAAGACTCTCCCGAAAGGTGCCCTCGTCGAGATCGAGTGCATCGCCGCCGCTGAGTAACAGGTAGTGTCTAATTTATAATGCGGTATTAAACTCTTTATGTTTGCGTATGATCTCATCGGCAGCATTTTCGGCCTCTTTTGATTCCCAAGAGTGCACGATACACTCTTGGGAAACGTTTTCCGCACTTTTCGTCTCCCGATGGTGCAGCCGAGCACTTACTGGTGACATATAACTGTCGAATGAGAGACTTGTTATTGATCGCAAGCCTAAAGTGCATAAGTCCGTTATAATATATCGGGTGCAAGAAGATGGATTTTGCACCCGATACTTTATTATTTTTGAACTTCGGGTGCGAAAGAATCTGTTTTGCACCCGAACAAACTGATTAGTCTATCCTACAGTTCCACAGCGTTCAGCTGGGCGAGTGCCTGATGGTAGTCACGCTCGGCTGAAAGGGTCTGCTCCAGGGCTTCGTAGTACTGGTCGGTCTCGACGAGATATTCAATCATCGAGATCTCGCCTCGGGACTGGGCTGTCAGCAGGTAGTCGCGGCTGTCGGTCTCGCTGAGGGAGGAGCGCATCAGTTCGGAGTTGGCTTTGAGACTTGCGGCGCGGTTGTACTGGGCCAGAAGGTCGAAATAAAACTGCTGTTCTGCGGCTGCCTTGCGGGATTCCGCGGCTGCGATCTTCGCGCGGGACTGCTTCACTTTGTTGGCGTTGCTCCATAGAGGAATATTCACACCCACTGTCACGCCCCTGAACTTGTCAGCGGTTGTGAGTTCACTCATGTAGCCGACGGTGAGTTCAGGTACCCAAGCTGTCTTGTCAATGGATAACTGCTTCCGGCCAAGCGTAACCTCCTGACGGACATATTGCAGGACAGGGTTCTTCTTTGAGGCGGACTCGTACCATGACTCGAAGTCGGCAGGAAGGTTGTCCGAAAGATCGTAAACACAATCGTCAAGAATGATGTCCTGTCCTCCGTTCAGGCTTTTGAGTGTCGCCAGAAGTGTCTGACGCTCAACCTCGACTTGTGATATTTCTCCCCGTACAGCGGTAAGGTGAACCTTGGCCTTGTTTAGGTCGAGCACGTTGGCTCCACCGGCTTTCAGCCTTTTTTCGAAGGAGGAGACAAGAGTCTGCGCTTGTTCGAGATGGGTTGAGAGCTCGGCCTTCAGGGCGTTGTAGTAGATGAGGTCTATGCAGGCTTGCTTGGACTCAAGAAGCACGTTGAGCCGTTCGGACTTGTACTTCAGGGTGGACATCTCGTTCTGACCGGCAACCTGTCTGGATTTCATTCCGGTAAGAGTCGCCACATCGAAAGCCTGGGTGACACGGAAGTCACGCCTGTTTCCGATTCCGTCAGCGCCCCATAGGTAGTTGAACTCGAATTCCGGGTTCTCCAGCAAGGCACCGGAACGGTTCTCGATCTTCTCGGCATCGGCTTCGGCGGCCGCAGCTTTCAACTGCGGGTTGTTCTCCTCGATTTGGCGAAGAATGGACTCGGTCGAGGTCTGGGATGTGGCCGCGAAAGATGTTGAGGCACAGATGCAGATAACCGATAATAATTTATTTATATTCAAATAATTCATATTTATTATATGTTTGTTACTTCAATTCTTCGGTGCTTCGGCAGGCTTATCAACCGTTGTTATTCACCGTTTCGGTGCTTCGACAGGCTCAGCAGCCATCGCTTTCGGTCACTGAGCTTGTCGAAGTGACCGATCATCGATCTTGTTTCTTGGACTTATGGTTGATAAGATAGATCACCGGCACGACAAATCCGTTCAGCAGTGTGGAGGAGAAGAGCCCTCCGAGGATCACCTTGGCCATCGGAGACTGGATTTCATTGCCAGGCAGGTCGCCTCCCAGAGCCAATGGAAGCAGTGCGAGCGCGGAGGTGATGGCGGTCATAAGGATCGGATTCAACCGGTCCAGCGAGCCGATCATCACGGCTTCCTCACGGGAATGTCCCTGTGAAGTGAGCACGTTGTACCTGTCAATCAAAAGCATACCGTTGCGGGTCGCTATGCCGAACAGCGAGATGAAGCCGATGATGGCCGGAATGCTCAGGATTCCGTCGGTGAAGAATATGGCGAAGACTCCACCGATGAGCGCCAGCGGCAGATTCAGCAGCACCACAAGCGATTGCGAGATGTTCTTGAACTCCCCGTACAGAAGCATGAAGATGATGAATATACTGAATATGCTCACGAGGGCTATGGTCTTGGATGCCCTCTCTTCGCTTTCGAACTGTCCACCGTACTCAATATGATAACCTTCCGGCAATTCGATGTTCTCGGCAATCTTCTCTCTGATCGCTCCGACAGCCTTTGCGAGTTCTCCTCCGGTGGCGTTGCATGAGACGACCAGCTTGCGGCTGACGTTTTCCCTGTTGATGGTATTCGGCCCGGCTGCTGACTTGATGTCGGCCACGTAGGAGAGCGGAACTTTCTTGCCATCGCCAGTGTCGATTGTCAGGTCTGAAATCCTCTCGATTGTAGAGCGGGCATCATCGTTTACCTTCAGCGTCAGATCAAACGAGCGGTTGCCCTCATAGACTGTGGAGACAACCTCGCCTTCCATCATCACCCTCACGACCTCGGCGAACTCAGGCAGGGATATTCCGTAGCGGGCGAGCATCTCGCGTTTTGGGGAGATGTTCAGTTCCGGCCTCTCGACCTGCTGCTCGACATTGATGTCCGCTATTCCTTCCACACCAGAGATCGAGGCCTTGACCTTCTGTCCGATTTCGTACATCTTGTTGAGGTCCGAGCCGAACAGCTTAATGGCGATGTTGGCCTTTGAACCCGAAAGCATCGCATCGATTCTGTGCGAGATAGGTCCTCCTATCTCAATGTTCACTCCAGGAAGTACGGACAGTTTCTCGCGGACCTCGTCGGTCAGTTGCCTACGGGTTTTCCTGCCGAGTTCAAACGGGCATTCGAACTCTGAACTGTTGACTCCGAAAGCGTGTTCGTCAAGTTCGGCGCGGCCTGTCTTGCGGCCTACGGTTTTGATTTCCGGGATGCTGAGCAGGAGTTCCTCGGCCGTGCGTCCCATGCGGTCAGACTCTTCCAAGGATATTCCCGGAACAGTGCTGATGGATATTGTGAAGGACCCTTCGTTGAACGCAGGGAGGAAACTGCCTCCGAGGGTGAAGAACATTGCCACAGCTGCGATCAGCAGCACTGCGACACCGCCTATGACGCTCTTTTTATGACCGACCGACCAATGGAGGGCCTTTTCGTAATATTTCTTCAGCCAACGGACCAAAGCTGGTTCACGACCGGTCTTGTCGCTGTTCTGTGAGCCGAGCAGGAACGAACTGAGTACAGGTGTGACCGTCAGAGCCACAAGTGTGGATGCCATCAACGAGATGATGAACGTGATACCCAGCGGTTTGAGCATCCTGCCTTCCATTCCGGAGAGGAAGAAAAGAGGCAGGAAACTGGCGATAATGATCAGTGTGGAGTTGAGCATCGGCATACGGACTTCCTTCGAGGCCTCATAGACCACTTTGACGACACTTTCCCGTTCGCTTTCGGGTTTCTCTCTGTTCTGCCGCAATCGCTTGAACACATTCTCAACGTCCACTATCGAGTCGTCCACAAGCGAGCCGATGGCGATGGCGATGCCACCGAGACTCATCGTGTTGATCGTCAGCCCCATCCAGCGGATCGCAAGCAGCGAGAACACAATGGAAAGCGGGATGGAGATGAGTGAGATTATGGTTGTGCGCCAGTTCATCAGGAATATGAACAGTACGATGATCACGAATATGGCTCCCTCGATCAAGGACTTCTTCACGTTGTCGATCGAACTGTCGATGAAACGGGACTGACGGAATATCTGCGAGTTGACCTTCACATCGGCAGGGAGGTTGGCCTTGAGCTCATCGAGAGCGTTGTCCAATCTTCCTGTCAGCGCCAGTGTGTTGGTGTTAGGCTGTTTGGTGATGGTCAGCAGCACGGCTGGCTTGCCATCGTTGGAGGCCAAACCCAAAACCGGGGTCTTTGGACCGATGCGCACATCAGCGATGGCGTCCAATGTGACAGGCAAGCCGTTCTGTGACGTCTTCACCACAGCCTTTTTGAGTTCGTCTATGTCGTTGGTGGACAGAAGACCACGGACGATATATTCATTGCCATATTCATAAAGAGTACCGCCGGAGGCGTTCTGGTTCATTCCTTTGACTGCGTAGATGACCTCGTCCATCGAGACTCCGTGGCGGCGCATTTTGCCAGGGTCCATCAGGATTTGATATTCCTTGATGTCTCCGCCCATCACAGCGACCTGAGCCACTCCTCCTGTAGAGAGAAGTCTTGGCCTGACGGTCCAGTCGGCTATCGTGCGGAGATCCTGCATGGAGGTCGTGTCAGCTGTCAGGCCGATGATCATAAGCTCGCCGAGGATGGAAGCCTGAGGACCGAGGGTCGGATTGCCTACATTTTCCGGAAGGTCGGCCCCAACCATCGCGATCTTTTCGGAAACGATCTGACGGGCCTTGTAAATGTCTGTTCCCCAGTCGAATTCGATGTTCACGATGGAGAACCCGGTTGCTGATGAAGAGCGAACCCTTCGCACGTTGGTCGCTCCGTTGACAGCGGTCTCGATAGGGAAGGTCACAAGCCTTTCGACCTCTTCAGGAGCCATTCCCTCCGCCTCAGTCATAACCACGACCGTCGGAGCGTTGAGATCCGGGAACACATCGACTTCCGTGTGCATTGTTGAATATACTCCCGCAACCAAGCAGAGCGCAGCGATCACGAGGATCACCATGCGGTTGTTGAGCGAGAACCGTATGATTCCGTTCAACAGTCCGTTTTCGTGTTTGAGCTGTTCCATAGGCCTAATGACTGTGTGAGTGACCTGCCGGAGCGGCTACCACTGAAGCAAGCTTGACTTGGATAGCACCGGTGGCAACAACGACTTCTCCCTCCTTCAATCCGCTCTTGACAAGGACTCTCTGTCCGTCCGACTGACCGAGTTTTACCTCGCGCTTGAAAAATCCGGTCGCATCGTGCTGTACAAAGACGTAATGGATTCCCTGATCCTCGACAACAGCGCTGATTGGAACGCTGATGGCCTTTGAGGAATTTGATGATTTCAGGAATATGTCAACGTAGGAGCCGGCGATCAAATCTCCCTTGTTGTCAAACTCGAATGTCACGGGAATATAATAGTCTCCGTCCGAGGCCTTTCCGTAGCCGAGCAACCTGCCGCCAAGTTCTTTCAGATTATAGGCTGTGCCACTGTAGGAAGTGGTGAAGTTCGCGTCCTTAAGTCCGCTGAGCAGGCCGTAATATTTCTCGGATACATCGGCGCGGAGTCTGAGCCTTCTGTTCTGGCTTACAATTGCGATCGGAGCGCCTGTCTCCACATAGTCTCCTTGGCCGACTGAGAGCTTTTTGATGAAACCTCCAAGCGGGGATGTCACACTGACACCACCGTCCTTTGAAGTACTGGAAGCCAAGGCATCGTACTCGGCCTTAGCCTGCTCGAAAGCCAGCTTGCTCTGATCCAAGTGACTTTCGCTGACGATATTGTCCTTGCTTAGCTGAATATCTCGTTCATATTCCTTTTTGGCAGTCTCATAAACAGCTTTCGCCTTTGCAAGCTGGTCGCCCCCGCCGAGATCCTTGGATGAGATTGTAGCGATGAGAGAGCCTTTACCCACGGCTGATCCTTCTGTCAGTTTTCCGAAGCTTATGATTCCCGAGGTCTTTGCGACGACTGTCATCTCGTCTCCCATCGCCGAGAGGATCTGTCCGCTTGTGTGGATAACCTCGGCGAAATCCCCGACGGACACAGTGTCGGTCGTGATTCCGAACGTCTTCTGACGTTCAAGGCTCACCTCTATCTCTCCGTTGTGATTGTGACCCTCGTGGCCGTGCTCCGCTTCTTCAGCGTGTCCGTGACCTGCGTGTTCCTCGGCCCCGTGATTGTGTCCTTCATGGTCGTGCCCCTCACAAGCCTCGGCGGTGCCGTGGTCGTGTTCATGGCCTTCATGTGAATGGTTGCCGCATCCCGCCAAAATAGCGCAGGACGCCATCAGTAATAGTATCGTTTTCTTCATTGTGAATGTTTTAATTGTCTGACGCAAAATGTAAGTGTCTGACCAATAATCGAATAAGAAATCCTGCCCTCCGTTTTGAACCGGGCAGTATTTTGCAAGTTTGTGATATTCAGGAATATACCGTTTGCGCACCTTGCGTGCGGTATCCGCAGTAGTGATAAAGTCCTGAAATTTATGCCGCGACAGGAGGGGCATTGGGAGCCGCAGAAGAGACCAACGGCTGCACTACAATGGGTATGAGATCCCCGGAAGCATATTCAAAGACAGTGCTTTCGAGGTTAACGCTCAATAAGTTGGAAAGTATGGCGAGAATCGGGAATATGCAGTCCTCGTCTTCGCCGAAGTCTTGGTGGTTGATTTGCAGCCTTTCCGACGGGCAGTACTGCTTGTGTGCCACGCAATGACTCTCGTCTTGATTGTGGTTAGTGTCTGAATGGTGTGTGTGCTCATCGTCACAGCAACCGTCCATCTCACAGATCTCCTCCACAATGCAGATCATGGTCTCATGATGATGGTGTGGCAGCACCGTCGCCAGTGTCACCATCATCATCGCCAGAAAGATCGGCACTATTGACAGTTTTCTCAACATAAAGCCGCTCAGACAATCTTGGCAAAGATAGTAATTTTTTATAGATTATAAATAGATGTGTTTTTGGCGGCCCTTCGACAGGGTAAGGGACCGCTGCCTGAGTGATATGTCTCTGAAATCCGCACTACAGTAAAATATCGGTCACTGAGCTTGTCGAAGTGACCTGAAATCAAAAGAAGTTGATTCATCACGGTGAACCAACTTCTTAGGATAATGCGTTAGAAAAAATGCTGCACCAGGGATGAACAGTGCGCGTAGCACGAAGCGACCGAAGGGGATTCGGGGAATCCTTTCCCCGTGCCCCTCTGGGGCTGTCACGAAGTGACTGGGGGTGAATTGTATCTCAGTTACTTGTAACTGAGATATTCGTCAATTGCAGCTGCGGCCTTGCGTCCCGCCCCCATGGCGAGGATGACGGTGGCGGCACCGGTGACCGCATCTCCACCGGCGAATATGCCCTCTCTTGTGGTACGCCCTTCCGCATCGGCCTCAAGACCGCCTCGACGTGTGGCCTGAAGTCCTTTGGTCGTGTTGACAATCAGTGGATTAGGCGCTGTACCAAGAGCCATGATGACGGTCTCGGTCGGGATCTCAAACTCTGAGCCCGGAATCGGGACAGGGGAGCGGCGGCCGCTGGCGTCAGGCTCACCGAGCTCCATTCTGATGCACTTGATGGCCCTTACCCAGCCTTTTTCGTCACCGAGAATCTCCACAGGATTGGTCAGCATCTGGAAATCAATGCCTTCCTCCTTGGCGTGATGCACCTCCTCCTTTCTGGCAGGAAGCTCGTTCTCTGTACGGCGGTAGACGATGGTTGTGTCTGCGCCGAGCCTCAGGGCTGTCCTCGCTGCATCCATTGCAACATTACCTCCGCCTACAACGCAGCATTTCTTGCCGGCGTGAATCGGGGTCAAGTAGTCCTCACGGAATGCCTTCATCAGGTTGTTTCTTGTCAGGAACTCGTTGGCTGAGAACACTCCGTTGAGGTTCTCGCCTGGGATGCCCATAAACTTAGGCAGACCGGCACCTGTGCCGACAAACACGGCCTTGAAGCCTTCTTTGTCCATCAGCTGGTCGATTGTGACTGTCCTTCCGACAATAACATCTGTCTCGATCTTGACACCGAGGGCTTTGACAGAGTCGATCTCGCGTTTGAGGACAGTGTCTTTTGGAAGCCTGAACTCCGGGATACCATATTCAAGGACACCTCCGGCTTTGTGAAGGGCCTCGAAGATGGTGACGTCGTAGCCTTTCTTGGCTAGGTCGGAGGCGCAGGCGAGGCCGGCGGGACCGGAACCGATGATGGCGACTTTTGCGCCTCCGGTCACTGAGCCTGTCGAAGTGCCGGTGCAACTCCCTGCCGAGTGGTCAGCCACAAACCTTTCCAATTTGCCGATGGCCACGGGCTCACCCTTGACTCCGAGGACACAACTGCCCTCGCACTGGCTCTCCTGCGGGCAGACACGTCCGCAGACAGCCGGAAGCGAGGAGTCCTCGGCTATGACAGCGGCCGCTCCGTCGATGTCTCCGGCAGCGACCTTGGCGATGAAATCCGGAATCTTCACGCTGACAGGGCATGCCTGAACGCAGCGTGGATTCTTGCAGTGAAGACACCTGGAAGCCTCTGTCGTGGCCTCCTCAAGGTTGTAGCCGTAGCAGACCTCATCAAAATTATGCGCACGTACCTTTGGATCCTGCTCACGGACCGGTACTCTTGGTATTCTCTGTGCCATTATATTCCCATTTTAGATTTTTCCTCGGCCTCCTCGGCCTTGTACTGCCCAAGGCGTCTCATAGCCTCATCGAAATCAACATCATAGCCGTTGAACTCCGGCCCGTCCACGCAGGCGAACTTCGTCTTTCCGGCCACTGTCACGCGGCAGGCCCCACACATTCCTGTTCCGTCCACCATCAGCATGTTGAGGCTCACGTCCTCCGGAATGCCGAGCTTCTTGCAGGTGAGAGTGCAGAACTTCATCATGATCATCGGACCGATGGACACGGCTTGGGTATATTCCTTACCCTCGCTGACCAGTTTTTCAAGCAGTCCGGTCACCATTCCATGGAATCCTTCCGAGCCGTCGTCGGTGCAAAGATAGAGATTATCGCATGCGGAGGCCAGTTCCTCTTTGTAGATCAGCAGGTCCTTGGTCTTCGCTCCGATGATGACATCGACTGCGATGCCTCTCTCGTGCAGCCACTTCGCCTGTGGATAGACCGGCGCTGTGCCGACACCGCCGGCGATGAATATGTACCTTTGTCCCTTCAGCTCTTCATCCGTCTTGTCAACGAAAGCGGAAGGGTTTCCCAAAGGCCCCACAACGTCGCTGAAGAACTCGCCTTCGGCCTTGGAGATGATCGCGGCGGAAGACGCTCCGATGAGCTGGGTGACGATTGTCACCGTGCCGCTCTCTCTGTTGTAGTCACTGATGGTAAGTGGTATCCGTTCGCCCTTCTCGTCGGAACGGACGATCAGGAACTGCCCCGGCTTGGCGGCCTCGGCAATCCTCGGAGCCGACACCACCATCTTGCAGATGTTCGGAGTCAGCATCACTCTTTCAAGAATCTTGAACATAAGCTTTCAAAATAGCGTTATTAAATGTAGCGGGCAAATGTAGGAAATTAAGTCGATATTGCCAATTATTCCGGAATATATGGTTGTCAACTATGAATATTTCTGTGTTAACATATTTGTTATGTGATATAACATTACTATTGCATACATTGAATATTATTATATTATGATATACTCTTTCTGCCATACTGACAGCCAAGAATCACTTTCATATTGAATAAGTACTAAAATGTTTAGGAATAACGAAAGTTTTTGCCTACTTTTGTTGCCATGGGATTCGGAACTGATGTTACAATTCAGGCCTGACTAACTTATATTCATACTAATGCCATTTTTATGAGAAAAATTCTTGCCACGCTGCTTTTTGTGATCACGGCTTCCTTAGGGTTTAGGCTTGACGCTCAGATAGCCATCTCTGAAGATATGTTCGGCCGCACCTCATTCAAGGTGACCGCGCAGGTCCTTGACTCTCTCTCCAAAGAACCGATCGCTTTCGCATCGGCGTACCTCAGGCATCCCAAGGACACGGTCATCACCAGTTTCGCCCTGACCGACACGCTTGGCAAGGCGACATTGAAGGATGTCGCGAAGGGAGAGCATCTTCTTTGCATCGAATATCTTGGCTACAAGCCTGTTTATAAAAGAATATACGTCCGTTCGGGAAATTATGACGCCAAGGTGATCCTTATGCGGCCGGATGGCAAGGTGCTGAAAGCCGCGACAGTCTCAGCTGTAGGTACACCTATGGAGATAAAGGGCGACACAGTCGTTTACAATGCCTCCTCATTCAGGATCATGTCTAACGACAACCTTGCGGATCTTCTCAAGAAGATGCCAGGCGTGGAGGTCGGTGAGGACGGAACGGTCAAGGTCAACGGCAAGGAAGTCAGCAAGATCACTGTCGGTGGCAGGACGTTCTTCCTTGGTGACAATAAGGCCACTCTTGACAACCTGCCTGCCAAGATCGTGGACAAGGTCAAGGTCATCGACAAGGAATCCGAATCAGCTGAGTTCACCGGCATCAAAGGTGAAAAGGAGAAGGTGATGGATGTGGAGTTGAAGGAGGAATATAAGAGCGGATGGTTCGGCAACGCCAAACTGTCCGGAGGAACTACCACTTCCGGCAAGGATGACAACGGTTTCAAGGAAAAGAAGGATATGCTGTTCAGCGGATCTGCGATGGTTTCGGCCTACGGGGAGAAGAATCAGCTCACATCCATCGCGAGCGGGTATAATTTTATGGCTCCCGGTTCCGGAATGTTTGTTATGTATGATGGAAACGAGAGTGAGACTCCGTCGTTGCCGTACAATGGCATGCACAAGAGATGGCAGGTTGGGACGAATCTGAACTCCGATGCCATAAAGGGCTTCACCACAGATGCTTCCGTTGTTTATTCGTCTGAGAATGCCGACAAACATTCGAGGACGGACAGAACAACATTTAAGGAAGAGGGCGACCTTTTTGACACTTCGGACGAGGTCGTGAACGGCAATCTGGACAAGTTCTCAGTACGTGCTGAGTTCAAAAAGAAAAATAGGAAGAAGACATCGCTTTACTTCGAACCGTCCTTTTCTTGGTATGACTATAACAGTACTTTGACCGGCAATACACGATCGTTGATGGCAGATGTGGAGAGAAACCGTTCCGTGTCAAATTCATTTTCCAAAAAGAGCGGAGTCTCCACTGGAGGGTATTTGAGCGCAGGCATCAAGAAACTTGGCAAAGACAAGAGGGCGTTGACATTGGATGTTGACTACACGCTGAGCGCGAATGACGGAAACTCAACCGAATATTCAAAAACAACATTTGCTTCCTCAGGCGCTGAGGACATCCGGGATCTGACTTATGACAAAGATGGCAGCTACAGTGACATCAACGGCTCTGTCAAATACGTCGAGCCATTCGGCAAGAGCTGGGCTTTGTCCGCCACACTGAGTTCTCGCTACAGTGTAAGGAAGTCAACAAGTGATGCTGCCAACGCTGACGGTTCCGCCAATGACTACTATTCATCAGTGTCGGACAACTATTATCTCTCCAACGAGGGGCAGTTTCTGGCACAATATAACAAAGGAAAGACAAACCTCCAGTTCGGAGGCCAGGCAAGGCTCTACAAGAACGAGAACTATGCCCGCTCCTTCGGCCTTGACACCAAGACCGGAGTCGGCGAGTGGCTGACAACATTTTCGCCTTTCGTGAATGTGAGGTATTCCGACAAGAACAATAATGTGTACTTCAGACTGTCCAGCAGGACGGCAAGGCCTTCTTCCGCCAGCATTGTGCCGACTTTCAACATTGTCAATCCGACCAGGATTACGGCAGGAAACATCTATCTCAAGCCCGTGACGACGGAGTCGGTAAGCACTTCCTACAGAGGTACCTGGGGGAAAGCAAGATTCAACGCCTGGCTGTTCGGTGATTATTCTTCCAATTCGCAGGTCTCCGCCATCTGGTTTGATGAGAACAGCGTCCGGTATTCGGTTCCGGTGAACACAAAGAAACCTTCCTACGATTACAGTACGGACTTTAACTTTTTCACCCCGTTGTCCAAAGATGGCAAACTGCAATTCTCCGTCACTGGAGGACTTTTGGTCAACAGATCAGTAAGTTACCAGAGCAAAGGCACGATTGACGGAATTAATCTGGACTCTTTTGACTACACCGAATTTATGGACGATTTCTGGGGTGATGCTTCCGGAGACCGCTTTTATTCCGGGCAAAGCGGATTCCAGGAAAGTTTGACACGAAGCGTCAGAACCAGTTTGGGTATGATGTTAACCCTGAATCTTGAACGCTTCTCTATGCAGTTCGGGCCGGGAGTCAATAATTCGAGATCTCGATATTCTCTGGATTCAAAAGCGAATACAAACGTTTGGGAAACAACTATTGGCTTACGGCCATCTTACACGTCCCCTCACGAGTTTGAGTTTCAGTCGGAATTTTCCTATAGAATCCTTAGGGGGTATGGTTCAGGGTATAATGATGACTATATACGCTGGAATCTCAGTGTCGGAAAGAACATAAAGTCTTTCAACATCGCTCTTTCAGCACAGGACTTGCTTGACAGCGCCAGGTCGCTCAGGCGTGTTGTCCAGGACGACTATGTTCAGAATTCCTACACGAACGTGCTTGGCCGTACAATAGTCCTCTCCTTGACCTGGAACTTCGGCAAGATGGATGCCTCCAAGAGCGCAGCCGCTCAGGACGCCATGTGGAATATGGCTTACTAAAGCAGATGCCCGAGGAAGCGTGCCTTGTCGGAATCTGTCATCCCACGTCTTCGGGCATATTCATCAATCGCTTTCTGGCTGACGCGGTGGATTTCCGGGTACGAGGCATCAGGATGAATGAATATGAGTCCGCAGATGCTGGCGTCAGGAATCATCGCGCAACTGTCCAGCAGCGTGATCCCAAGTCTTTCAGATCCAGGCAAAAGCCTGAGAATATCCCGCTTCAGCGTGTGGTCTGGGCAACTTGAATATCCCGCCGCCGGCTTGATTACTTTAGCCTTGTCGAAACCTTCAGGCAAGGCTTTTTGAATATGCCCGCTCAGCCATTCGGATGCCGCCTCAGCCAGAGTCAGCCGCACCGCCCGTGCCAGCATCGGCCCGTAATCCGTGCTGCACGCCGGACAGTCACAGCTTTCCGGATGAGATTCAGTGTGCACGCTGAGGGCAAACATCCCCATAGGGGAGTCGAATCCATATTCCTTAGGCGGGACGAAATCAGCCAGAGACCGTCCTCCATCCTGCCGAAACATAGGCAGACGAAAATCCTGCGACACAATGTCATCACCTTCGTTATGGCAAGCATCGAACCTTGCGGAAATCGTTATTGTGCAGGCGTTTCCTCTCTTTAACCTATCAATCTCTTTAAGTGCATCTCCGTGCAATTTTCTAAGTTCCTCGTGACCTGTTCCTGCCTTGATGCCCCAGATTGCGGCGAAAAGGTTCCAGTCAAAGAACGGCAGCGCTTCGTCAATGCCCAACACTCTGGCCACGATGTTCTTCAGCGGCTCTCCCTTGATGAAACTTGAAGCCGGGAAAGGCTCGTGCGTTGTGTGTCTGGCTTTCTTTTGCGAGGACTGGGCGTAGAGTTCTCGGAGATGCTCCTGTTTCTGATGCTCTGCCGCTTCAGTGCCCTCCCTCTCAGCGATTAACTGGTTGGCGAGCACAGCACTCGCGGATGCGTCCTGGGCATAGTACACATGCTCGTAAAGTGGGGCAAGCTTCACAGCTGTGTGGAGTGCCGAGGCCGCAGCTCCGCCCACAAGCAGGGGAGTAGTCAGCCCTCTGGCCGTCATCTCCTTGCAGATCTCTTCCATCTGGTAAAGCGAAGGAGTGATCAGTCCGCTGACCCCGATCAGATCCGCTGAGGTTTCCGCGGCCTTTTCCAGAATCGTTTCCTTAGGCACCATCACTCCGAGATCTATGACCTCGAACCCATTGCAATTCAGCACAATCCCGGTGATGTTCTTCCCGATGTCATGCACATCTCCCTTGACGGTGGCGAACACTATCCGAGGTTTTTTCCTCTCTGATTCTACAGCCCCTTCCTCAATGTACGGTTGCAGCAAAGCAACCGCATTCTTCATTGTCTTGGCCGACTTCACCACCTGAGGCAGGAACATCTTTCCCGCCCCGAACAGTTCCCCGACTCTCGCCATTCCGCTCATCAGAGGTCCGTCAATGATCAGCACCGGCTTCTCGTACTTGGCCAGGCACTCGTTGATGTCCCTCTCCAGTCCGGAAGAATCTCCCTTTACCAACGCCCTGACCAGCCTCTCCTCCACCGTCGCTTCGGCAGGCTCAGCGACCGATGGAGAAGGGTCTGCACCCGTCAGGCAGCGCCCCGATGCCGCGAGGCGACCATTCTCCCGGACAGGGCGCGAAGCGCAGGTCGCCTCCGGCCCTTCGGGGCGCTGCCTGACCTCAGCCAAATCCTTTTCCAACAAAATCCACGAAGCCTTCTCAATCAGCCTCTCCGTAGCCTCAGCGTCCGTGTCCAGTATCATATCCTCCACACACCGAAGCAACTCCGGCTCAATCTCATCATAAACCCTAAGCATCCCCGGATTCACGATCCCCATGTCCAGCCCCGCCGAAATCGCATGATAAAGAAACACCGAATGCATCGCCTCCCTCACCTCATTGTTCCCCCTGAACGAGAACGAAAGATTGGAAACACCTCCCGATGTCCTGCACCCCGGCAGATTGGCCTTTATCCACCTCACAGCCTCGATAAAGTCAATCCCGTACCGAGAATGCTCCGGAATCCCCGTTCCCACAGGCAACACATTAACATCGAATATTATGTCACACGCCCGAACCCCAACCTTTTCAGTCAGCAATGAATATGCCCGCTTACATATCTCCACCTTCCTGTCGTAAGTCGTGGCCTGCCCCTCCTCATCGAAAGCTATCACAATGATTGCGGCACCCAACGCCTTGATCTCGCGAGCCTTCTCAATGAATATTTTCTCTCCTTCTTTAAGTGAGATCGAGTTGACGATGCACTTTCCCTGAGCATTTTTCAGTCCAGTCAACAACGTCTCCCAATGCGAGGAGTCGATCATTATCGCGGCCTTTGCCACAGCCGGATCATTTGACACGTACCTAAGGAACTTCTCCATCTCAAGGCGGGAATCCAGCATCGCGTCATCCATGTTGATGTCGATGATGCTCGCCCCGTTCTCAATCTGCTGCGCCGCAATCTGGAGTCCCGTCTCGTAATCCCCGGCGGCTATCAGTTTGGCGAACTTGCGCGACCCCGCCACATTGGTCCTCTCCCCGACATTCGTTAAATTGTTCCTCCTATCAACGGACACACTTTCCAATCCGCTGACATAAAGAATATTATCCTGTTCCGGAATCGTTCTTGGGGATATTCCTTCGACAGCTTCCGCCATCGCCTTGATGTGCTCCGGAGTCGTCCCGCAGCATCCTCCCACTATATTCACGGAGCCAGCCAACGCCATTTTCCGGACAGACTCGGCCATCTGGGAAGGAGTCTCGTCATATTCACCCATCTCGTTAGGCAGCCCGGCGTTAGGGTAGCAGCTTACAGCGCAGGTGGCAAAGGAGGCGACCTCTGCGATCAGCGGAATCATCTCCTCCGCTCCGAGCGAGCAGTTGAGCCCGAAAGAGATCGGATTGCAGTGCTGGATGGAGCGAAAGAACGCTTCCATCGTCTGCCCGGTAAGCGTGCGTCCGCTCCTGTCACTCATTGAGGCTGAGACCATTATCGGAATATCCTTGGCTTCGGGAATATGCCCGAGAGCGTACAGTGCAGCCTTTGTGTTCAAAGCGTCGAAGCATGTCTCGAACAGCAGCAGATCCACACCGCCACGAACCAACCCTCTGATCTGAACCTCAAAAGCCTCCGACATTTCATCGAATGAATATGGCCGGAATACCGGATCGCCTATGTCCTGTGCCAGAGACAGGGACTTGCTTGTCGGTCCGACACTGCCGGCCACCCAAACCTTGCGAGGTGCTTCATCGGCTGCCTTGCGTGCAATCCGCACGGCGGCCTCGGCCATCTGTCCGGCTTTCTCGGAGAGACCATATTCAGATTGAGAAATGCTGTTGGCACTGAATGAGTTGGTGGTGATTATATCAGCTCCGGCTTTAATATATTCTTTGTGAATCTCACCGATGATTTCCGGATCGCTCAGGTTGAATGACTCGCTGTTGCCCTGAAGCCCTTTGCGCTGAAGCATTGTGCCCATCGCTCCGTCGAGGATGAGGATTCGTCTGGAAAGTTCGGCTCTTATGTCGTGCATGCTGTCGCTATATTCGTTGATGGTTCAGAAACATTCCCGAAGTATTCCGATGATGTTGGCGGACTTGCCCATAGTGTAGAAGTGGACTCCCGGAACTCCGTGTGCCAGAAGATCTTTGCATTGAGCCATCGCCCATTCCTGACCTATCTGATAGACGGCTCCCTTGTCCTCCTCGTGGGCCGCTATCTCACTTGTCAACTCGAATGGGATGTCAATCGAGAAAGACTCCGGAAGCAGTTTCACTTGCTTAGGCGTTGAGATCGGCTTCAATCCAGGGATGATGGGAACGGAGATTCCGGCCTTCCGGCATCTGTCCACAAAGTCGTAGAAGACCTTGTTGTCGAAAAACATCTGGGTCGTGATGTAGTCCGCTCCGGCATCGACCTTGCGCTTGAGGTTCGCGATGTCCTCGTCCATGTTGGCGGCCTCGAAATGCTTCTCAGGGTAGCCTCCGACTCCGATTCTGAAGAAGCCCTCACATCCGTTCTCTTTCTCGAAACGTCTGATGGCCTCCACGAGTTCGTTTGCGTGGTTGTAGCCGCCAGGAACAGGGGAGAACCGTTTCTCTCCCGTGAGGCAGTCTCCGCGCAGGGCCAGGACATTTGAAATGCCCATGAACTTGAAGTCTTGAAGTTGGAATTCGATCTGCTCGGCTGTCAACCCTCCGCAAATCAGATGGGGAACGACATCGACCTTGAATTCAGACTGTATGGCTCCGCAGACGGCTGTCTCGCTGACGCGACGGCGCACGAGGCGCTTCCTGTAACTCCCGTCCGGCTGCTCGTCGTACATGATCTCGTCCCTGTGGCAAGTCACGTTAATGTACTTGGGAGAGAACTCGATGAACGGCCTGATGTCGTCAAGGAGCTCGTCCTTTGTTATCCCTTTAAGGGGCGGGACTATCTCAAGAGAGGGGTATTGCTTCATTATCATCGTTCGTTTTATTTGTCTTTTCTGTCCGGAGACTTTATCTCTACCACAGTCAACACGTCTTCTCTGACCTTGAACCTTACATCCATGTCATTGAATATCATTCCGTACACTTTGTCCGGGTCGTTTTGGTACCTTGGCCTCGGATCTTGGGCCAGCACTTTTCGCAGTGCTTCGATATCTGCTTCGTTCCAGCCTTGGACAGTCACTTCGGCAGGCTCAGTCACTTCGACAAGCTCAGTGACCGGAGATGGTGACGTGCTGCATAATGCATCGGTCACTGAGCCTGTCGAAGTGACCGAAGGGGCGAACACAACCATCAGCGGCTTCCATTCCTTGTCATCCACAAATCCTGATGAGGCATCCGGATGGCTGTCAGCGTAAGTTACATAAGGCTTGATGTCATAGATCGGAGTCCCGTCCATCAAATCCGCCCCCAGAACATGGATCACCGGCCCGACCGGTTTCCCGTCCGGATCCTTGGAGTCATATTCAATGGACTCAATTCTGACTGATGACAACCCCAGCCCGTTCGGTCTGAAAGGGGAGCGGCTTGCAAAGACTCCTATCCTCTCGTTCCCTCCCAGTCTTGGTGGCCTGACCGTCGCCTGAAATGCGCTTTCTGGTCGCTGAGCCTGCCGAAGCGCACCGGACGCTTCGACAAGCTCAGCGACCGAACGAGCCTTATTCCCGGAGAATCCCCAGATGAGCCAGATGTAGTCAAACCCTTCCAGTCCGCGCACGGCGTCAGCACAGCGGAACTTAGGCTCAAACACGATCTTGCCTTTCAGATCAGGGACTAAACCCGCCTGCCTCGGAATCCCGAACTTGGTCTTGAACGGAGACCTGAACCGTGCCACCGGCTCAATGAACATAGCTGACTTGATCCCATTTGAGGGCATCCTCACTCTGTGGCTTGCGCTCATCGGCAGGGTGGCCGACAGCGATCAGGCACAGAACGGAATACTTTTCGGGAATATTCAGAATCTCCTTGACCTTTTGCTCCGCTGTCACTCCTGATTCTTTGCTCTCTCTGCCCCTGATGTGGCACCAGCAAGAACCAAGTCCAAGGTCTTCGGCCTGGTACTGCATCGAGACAGCGGCAATGCTACCGTCCTCGACCCACATTTCCTGCTCGTGAGGCTCTCCAAGCACAGCGATGACCACAGGAGCCCCGGCCAAAAACTGAGAACCGGCAGGCCTTATGCCCGACAACTCTTCGATCTTCTCCTTGTTGTCTGTCACCACGAACCTCCATTTCCTCAACCCCTTGGCGGTCGGTGACATCAGCGCCGCCCTAAGGATTGTCCTGACATATTCATCCCTCACAGGCTCGTCAGTGTAGACTCTGTGGCTTCTGCGCGCCTGCGCAAGTTCCTTGAAAGAATTCATATTCATTTCCTCCTTTGATGCAAATTTACAATTATTATCCGTTACGATGAATATTCAAGGTCAGGACTTTTGGCTATTGTATTATTTTCACCGATATCGCAATTGAATATATTCTTAAATATTAAAACGTTTGATTTTTGTTAAAATAATCATCAAAGACGCTTAAAATGTTATAATGTTTGATGATTTTCTTGTTTCTGTTGAAAAAATGTAATATATTTAGGGTCGTAATAAAGCCTTATCATCCGATGGATAACAAGACAAATTCATTAGAAGTCCCTCAAAAGGGAAACATTCTTATAATCAACACAGGGTCCACAACCACAAAACTGGGCTACTTCTCCGATGGTGTCCGGGTCTTTGACACCAAACTTGAGCACACCGCCGAGGATGTCGCCAAGTACCCGTCAGTAATGGACCAGGCGGACATGCGTCATCTGGCGATCAAGGATTTCATGGCTTCAAAGGGTATTCCGCTTGAGGATGTGGACATCGTGATGGCGCGCGGCGGTCTCATAGTTCCGGTCATCACGGGAGTCTATAATGTGAACCAGGACATGCGTGATGTCCTGAAGAGTTGCCGCGACGGGAATCACGCCTGCAATCTGAGCGCTATTCTGGCCGATGATGTCGCCAAAGAGATCAACGAGATCAGAAAGGAAAAACATCTTACTCCACGGTTCGGAAAATGTGTGGCTTACATCGCTGATCCTCCGATGGCGGATGAAATGCTACCGGAATGCCGGATGGGAGGTATCCCGGAGTTTACCAGAAAGACTCTGTTCCATGCCCTTAATTCAAGGGCCATCGTCAGAAGATATCTGCGCGAGCATGGTCATAAGACCAATGATGTCACTGTGATCGTGGCTCACATGGGTGGAGGCGCGACGATATCCCTGCACCGCAATGGAAAGGTCATCGACACCAACCATGGCCTTGGCGGAGACGGCCCTATCACTCCTGAGAGAGCGGGCTGCTGTCCTCCGTTCGAGCTTATCGACATGTGTTTCAGCGGTAAGTACACCAAGGAGGAGATTCAGAAGAAGTTGATAGGTCGTGGCGGAGCGGTGGCTTATTTCGGCACCAACAGTATGCTGGACGTCGAGAATATGGCCAAAGACGGCAACGAGCTTGCGCAGACCTTCCTCAAGGCATACGTTTTGAACATCTGCAAGTACATAGCCGCGATGGCCGCCACTGCTGACGGCAAGGTCGATGCTATTCTCCTGACGGGAGGCATAGCTCACAGCAAGATGCTCATGGATGCCATCAAGGCCAAAATCGGATTTATCGCTACGGTTGAAGTGTTCCCGGGAGAAGACGAAATCAACAGCCTTGCGGAAAATGGCTACATGATCCTTTCCGGCCAGACAAAGATCCACACTTATAATAAGGATAGAATAATTGAAGATTAAATTATAAAATGATGAAGAATATAGATTGGAGCAAGCTGTCTTTCAGCTACACCCCGACAAGGGCTTTGGTTTACAGCCGCTGCATTGACGGAAAATGGGAGACACCTACCGTCACTGAGGATTTCAACATCTGCCTCAGCAGTTTCGCGGGAATATTCCATTACGCTCCTTCCTGCTTCGAGGGATTGAAGGCGTTCCGTGGCGTTGACGGCAAGATCAGGCTGTTCCGTCCGGACAAGAATGCCAAGAGAATGGCTGACAGTGCGACTTATCTCGATATGCCGTACCCGTCAGAGGAAATGTTCATTAATATGTGCGTCCAGTGTGTGAAGGAGAACATTGACTATCTTCCTCCTTATGAGGCGAGTGGAGCTTCCCTTTACCTTCGTCCCGCACTGTTCGGCATCAACCCGCAGCTCGGCATTCATTCCGCTCGTGACGTGATGTTCGCTGTGATGTGTTCGCCTGTGGGGACATATTCAGGAGCAAAGAGTCTCAGCCCTGGTAACGCTGTCATTTCGAGAAACTACGACCGCGCCTCCACATTTGGTTCAGGCTGCTATAAGCTCGGAGCCAATTACGCCCAGTCGCTCCACGCCTACAACATCGCGCACAACACCGGTTACCGTGAGCTTCTGTTCCTTGACTCGGCCACAAAGACGACCATCGAGGAGTTTGGCTCGTCCAACTTCTTCGCGATTAAGGGCAACACCTACATCACGCCTCGTTCCGGAAGTGTCCTTCCGTCAATCACCAACAACAGTCTGCGCAAAGTGGCCGCTGACATGGGATTAAACGTCGAGGTGCGTCCGATCAAGGTAGAGGAACTTGCTGATTTTGACGAGGTCAATTCATGCGGTACGGCTGTTGTCATCACTCCGATCTGCTCGATTGACGACAAGCCTCAGCTTGAGTGCGAGGAGGCTTCCCGCCACTACACATTCGGCTCTCCGGACAAGTGCGGAGCCGTCAGCGAGAAGCTCTACAACCGCATTATCGGCATCCAGAAAGGACTTGAGGAGGACACTCACAACTGGTGTCTGTTCGTTGACTAAGAAGCTGTTTTAATTTATTTGAAATGTTCTTTGA
>DJRG01000039.1:0-1500 GCA_002438845.1 Bacteroidales bacterium UBA6366 | reverse complement strand
ATAGCACCGCTATCCTCCTTGGAAGAAGCGGTCGAAACTGAAGTTTTTCACTCTCAAACCTTCAAACAAACAAATCAAAACAGCTTCTAAGCGATGCTTGAACTAACGGCGATAGAAAAGATTCTTGTGGAAGGCGGGACTGATGAAGCGATCCGTCTGCTTGATGAATATGTCACCTCCGCTCCGGAGCCATCCGACCGTGCCTACTATCTTTTGGGCAACGCGCACAGAAAGAAAGGGGACTGGCAGAAGGCCATCAACAACTATCTGGAGGCGATGGCGATCAATCCTGAAAGCCCGGCGGCGAACGCTTATGCGATAGCGAACGAGATCCTCGATTTCTACAACAAGGATATGTACAATCAATAAACATTAAGGTATTATGGCTAAAATGAAAGGGGCGACCGTCGTCGACACCGAGAGATGCAAGGGCTGCAATCTCTGTGTCGTCGCCTGTCCGCTCGATGTCCTTGCTCTGACGACCAAGGAAGTGAACCGTAAGGGCTACAACTTTGCCCATGAGGTTCTTGCTGACACCTGCACGGGCTGCGCGTCCTGCGCCACAGTCTGCCCGGACGGGTGCATAACCGTTTACCGTCTTAAAACAGTCTAAGCTATGGCAGATCAGGAAATCACATTGATGAAAGGCAATGAGGCCATTGCCCACGCAGCGATCCGCTGTGGTTGTGACGGCTATTTCGGCTATCCGATTACCCCTCAATCCGAAGTCCTTGAGACCCTTGCAGCTGAGAAGCCTTGGGAGACCACCGGTATGGTTGTCCTTCAGGCTGAGAGCGAGGTTTCATCGATCAACATGGTCTATGGCGGAGCCTGCACCGGCAAGAGGGTGATGACTTCTTCTTCCAGTCCTGGCGTCAGCCTGATGCAGGAAGGTTTGTCTTACATGGCGGGAGCCGAGCTTCCGGCACTTATTGTGGACGTTATGCGCGGAGGTCCGGGACTTGGCACAATCCAGCCAAGCCAGGCGGACTACTTCCAGGCCTGCAAGGGCGGAGGTCACGGTGACTATCACCTGATTGTCCTCGCTCCGGCTTCCGTTCAGGAAATGGCTGATTTTGTGGACCTTTCGTTCGAGCTTGCGTTCCGCTACCGCAATCCTGCGATGATCCTTGCCGACGGTGCCATCGGTCAGATGATGGAGAAAGTTGTCCTTCCGCCGTTCAAGCCTCGCCGCACCGAGGAGGAGATCATCAAGGAATGCCCGTGGGCTACCACAGGACGTGTAGGCGGAAGAAAGCCGAACATCATCACATCCCTTGAGCTCCGCTCCGAGGAGATGGAGGTCATCAATCTCCGCATCCAGAAGAAGTACAAGGAGATTGAGGAAAAGGAAGTCCGTTTCGAGGAATATCTTCTTGAGGACGCTGAATATGCCATCGTGGCCTTCGGCTCAGCCGCGCGTATAGCCAAGAAGAGCATCGAGATCGCCCGCTCACAGGGCATCAAGGTCGGGCTTCTCCGTCCTATCACCCTTTGGCC
>DJRG01000040.1:3029-14953 GCA_002438845.1 Bacteroidales bacterium UBA6366 | reverse complement strand
GGACTTGGCACCTCGGGAGGATTTTCGATGGTGCTTGAGGCCAGAGGGGACGCGACCTATGAGGACCTCCAGAACGCTTCTGACACATTGCTGCATTATGCGATGAAGAGAAAGGAACTAACAGGCTTGTCATCGGGGATGCAGAAGGACATTCCTCAGCTGTACTTCGATGCCGACAGGGACAAGATCCAGCTTCTGGGTCTGTCATTGGCCGATGTCTTCGCGACTTTGAAGGCTTTCACCGGCGCGATCTATGTCAATGATTTCAACATGTACAACCGAATATACCGTGTCTACATCCAGGCTGACGCTCCGTATCGCGCCCACACCGACAACTTGAACCTGTTCTTCATGAAAAGTTCCGGAGGCACGATGATTCCTGTCAATGCCTTAGGCACCACGCATTTCACGACCGGTCCCGGCACGATCAAGAGGTTCAACATGTACAATTCGTCTACAATCAGCGGTGAGGCTGCCAATGGAACCAGCTCTGGCGAGGCCCTCGCGATACTTGAGGAGATAGCTGAGGAGCATCTGCCGGAAAACATCGGAGTCGAGTGGAGTGGAATGTCCTATCAGGAGAAAAAGGAAAGCGGGCAGACCGGCCTTGTCCTTGCGCTGGCGTTGCTGTTCGTGTTCCTCTTCCTTGCGGCCCAGTACGAGAGTTGGTCCATTCCTGTGGCCGTAATCCTTTCGCTCCCGATCGCGATTGCCGGGGCTTATCTCGGTGTGGCTGTGTTCGGTATGGAGAGCAACATCTATTTCCAGATAGGACTTGTGATGCTTGTCGGCCTTGTGGCCAAGAACGCGATCCTTATCGTGGAGTTCGCCAAAGACGAGGTTGAGTCTGGAAAGGATCTGGAAGAGGCTGCTGTCACTGCGGCTAAACTTAGGTTCAGGCCTATCGTGATGACATCATTGGCCTTCATCCTTGGCATGCTTCCTCTTGTGTTCGCCAGCGGCCCTGGATCCGAGAGCCGCAGGAACATCGGTACCGGAGTGTTCTTTGGGATGATCACCGGCATAACCGTCGGAATCGTCTTCGTTCCTTTCTTCTTCGTGCTGATCTACAAGCTGAAGGCAAAGTTTTCGAAATTGAGGCCAAGATTCCGTAAGGCCGGAAAGGCTTTGCCGGCAGTAGTCGTTCTGGCCGTGTCGTCATTGACCCTTGGTTCCTGCTCCACGTCAAAGTACTGTGAGAAACCGGATCTTGGTGAGATGCCGAAGGCGTTTTTCGAGGATTCGAGCGGCAGGAGTTTCGCTGATTTGGACTGGAGAAAAGTGTATGAATCCCCTGAATTGCAGAAACTCATAGACGCGGCTTTGAATTATAACAAGGACGTACTCATCGCAGCGGAGCGTTTGAAGGAAATGGAATATAAGTACCGTGTGCAGAGATCCGTCCAACTGCCTTCTGTTTCGATGAAAGGCTACGCGCAGAACGATCACAGTAATTATGGGGGAACCGATTCCGAACCGGATGACCCCGAGTTCGGAGTCAAGGCTTCGCTTCAGTGGGAGGTTGATTTCTGGGGACGGCTGAAGTGGTCCAAGAGAGAGAAACTGGCTGATTATCTGGGTACTGTCGAGGCTCAGAAGGCTGTGAGGATGAGTATTATCGCCAGCGTGGCCTCAGCCTACTACGAACTGGTGGGGTTGGACAAGAAACTTGAGATTGTCACCAACACGTTGGTCACGAGACAGAAGTCCGTGAACCAGGCCAAACTTCGTGCGGAAGGCGGACTGACATCGGAAATCCCTTATCAGCAGGCTCTTGTGGAATTGGCTTCCGCAGAGGCTATGGTCCCTGATCTACAAAGGCAGATAGCGTTGAAAGAGAGTGAATTGTGCTTCATCACCGGATCGTATCCTAAAGAGGTCGAGCGTGTGGCCGGGTCATTGGAGATGCCAAAGACCGCTGTTCCATCCGGTGTGCTGTCCGACATTCTCAAACGCAGACCGGATCTGATGAAATCCGAGAATGATCTTCGCGCTGCCGAGGCCCGTGTCGGGGTGGCTATGGCTGAAAGGTTCCCGTCTTTTGTCATCAACCTTGGAGCGGGCGGAGAGAACGATGCCCTCAAGGATTTCCTGAAATCTCCGTTCTGGTTCACTGGAGTCACACTGGCGTCCCCAGTCTTCGAGTTCGGCAAGCGTCGGTCTGCCTTCAAGGCCGCCGTGGCTTCCTACGAGCAGTCCAGACTGAAGTATGAAAAGGATGTGATGCAGGCTTTCAGAGAAGTGTATGACGCGACGGTGACTTTCCGTTCCGCTCGTTCCAACACCGATGTGAAGGAGGAGATGGAGCGTGCGTCCAAGAAGTATGTCGTGCTGGCCAACAGCCAGTACATAAACGGCGTGATCAGTTATATGGACGTTCTTGACGCCCAAAGAAAGTATCTTGCCTCTCAGCTTGAGCTGAGCGAGGCCAGAACAAAGGAGAATCTCTCCGTGGTGAACCTCTACAAGGTTCTCGGCGGCGGGTGGAAGAACTTTTGAAAATCTCCTTTACAAAACACCATAAAGTCGAGGATTGATTTTTATTGCTAACTTTACATGTTGTTGTAAAATAAAGCTGTCAGGTGAGTATCCTGCATGGCTTGTCACTGTTGTTTTAGTAACATGGAAAAAATAAGTTGCCTCATATTAAGCTATACCGAAAAGATTCCTTAAGGTGATGCGGATTATTTTTTGAAAGTTACTTAAAGAACCAAATTAGTGGATATGTTGCAGGAGACTGAAAGAAAATTTTTGATCAAAGGGGATTATAAACCATTTGTCTATAAATCAGTACGGATTGTTCAGGGGTACCTTTGCAGTGCTCCGGAGAGGACGGTGCGAGTGCGTGTTAAAGGTGACAAGGCTTTCATCACGGTCAAAGGTGTGGGCAATGCGAGTGGTGCCAGTCGTTTTGAATGGGAAAAAGAGATTTGTGTGGAGGATGCCAAAGCTTTGTTTGAGATCTGTGAGCCGGGAGTTATTGACAAGACCCGTCACCTGATAAAGGCCGATGGAGGGCATGTCTATGAAGTGGATGAGTTTTATGGGGATAATGAAGGGCTTACGATTGCGGAAATAGAACTTTCTTCAGAGGATGAGCCTTTTGAGAAGCCATCTTGGCTTGGCCATGAAGTTACAGGCGACCAACGCTACTACAATTCCTATCTGGCTAAACATCCCTATAAGTCATGGTGATTGCCAGACTGTTTCAGAGGTAGAGGAATAGTTTCATGATCCAGATCGACACCAGAATCCACGACCGCTACTCGATAGAGTTGAAAGTCAGTTTTGTCACACGTAAGAAATTGCGGATGAACGACTTCTCTCTGGCGATGTGGTTCTTCGTGCCCGGCAGTCTGGACATTAACAGAGCCACCTATCCCAAGGACATGTTCTATCAGGATGTCAAGTCGAACATCCGCCTCATCACCCCGGTTTTCCTGCTCCGGGAGATAGCCGAAGGCCCTGCGGTGCCGCTCCACAACATCCGTGAGGCTTTCACCAAAATGGCCTCCAACCCGACCCGGACCCTGATTTCTGAATATGAGTACCAGATCAAGATGTTCGCCGCCATCGTCAAAAGCGCCCTGCGTGACGAACTGGCCCACATCAAGCAAAACCGGATTGGCTCGGACACGGAAAACCTGTGCGAAGGCTTCATCGCAAACGCCGAAAGAATCTGTGATGAATATGCCCGGCTGCGCTCCATCATCAACGCCCCGACAGTCCCCGAAGACGTGATGAGGATGTACCTTTGCGGAGACGAATTTCTCTGCGACATCACATGCAAGCATATTCTTGAACTGATTGAATGGTTGAGGAATAGAAAGTTGGATGAGTTGGCCGGCAAGGCTTCCGCCCTTTACCGCAGGATCGGAAAGCACATGAAGCAGCTGGGCTACCCGGAGATCCGGGAGGACGACCGACTGCACAACCGCATATTCATCCATCGCTTCAGCATCCTGAAAAAGTACATCGAGAGCGATCTTTACCTCCGCGCTCCGAAGCGGCGCGACGGGGTGATTGTGGAGCAGCTCTATTTCAGCATCGCCGCGGGTGTCGCGATGCTGTTCGCCACCGTTGTGAGCTTCGCTTTCCAGAAGAAGTTCGGCTCGCTGACCCTCCCGCTGTTCATCGCCCTCATTATCAGCTATATGCTGAAAGACCGCATCAAAGAGTTGATGCGCTACTATTTCGCCCACCGTGTCGGCAGCAAGTACTTCGACAACAAGGCGAAGATCATCCACAAGGACACAGAGCTCGGCTGGCTGAAGGAAGGCGTGGACTTCATCGAGCCGGAGAAAGTTCCGGTGGACGTGATGACCCTGCGCAACAGCTCGCATCTGACCGATGTCGAAAGTAGCAACGTCACCGCCGAGAAGATCATCCTCTACCGCAAGTCAGTCCACATCGACAGGGAAAAACTACAGGCCAATTCTGAATATTCCTTCAGCGGCATCAACGACATCATCCGCCTGAATGTCACCAACTTCATCAAGAAGATGGACAACCCCACAACCATGATGCGCACCCTTGGTGACGACGGCTCCATCCAGACTGTGGAGTGCGACCGTGACTACTACCTCAACCTCGTCCTCCAGTACCAGTACGACAACACCGCCGAGTTCAAACGCTTCCGCATCGACCTTTCCCGTGACGGCATCCGCTCCATCGAGGAGGTTCGGTGATGCCCCGTGGAGACTAAGTCTCTGTTTTACAGCTGAATAGTTACCTATCCTGTCGGCTGACCTTCGGTGGGAAGATGCTGGACGGACTGTACAGAAAGGGCCTTGAGAAGGTGTCGTACCTGTCCTTGACCTATGGCTGGAAGAACTGGCAGTTCGGAGCGCAGTGCCTGTTCCCGTTCTACGATGACAAGTACTCCAACGAGACGGTTTCCCTGGCTCCTGTCCATCACGTGACGCAGACAAACCTCCGTACCAAAAACCGCGAGTTCGGCTTCACCATCTCCTGGTTCTTCCAACGCGGCAAGGAAAACCACTCCGCCAAGAGCCTTGAGAACACAGACTTTGATTCAGGGGTGTTCAAGTTCTGAACCAGATAAGGTCCGCCGAATTCGGAAGTAAAAGTCCGCCGAATTCGGAAGTAAAAGTCCGCCGAATTCGGAAGTGCCATTAATTTGTGCTATATTTGTGCCTGATTAAAAACGAATTGCTTATGGTGGAATACAAGGAACGCATAGCGGATAGAATCCTTTCAGAGAAACTGGAAGGAATGGGGGCGGTGTTAATAGAAGGTGCGAAATGGTGTGGCAAGACGACTACGGCTGAGCATCAGGCTGGAAGTATTCTGTATATGAACGACCCTAAGAGACGCCATATGAATATTCAGTTGGCAAGTATGAATCCTGAGATTCTTCTGAAAGGGAAAACACCGCGTCTTATTGATGAGTGGCAGATCGCTCCTTCACTTTGGGACAGTGTAAGGTTCGAGTGTGACCATAGGAAGGAAGATGGACAGTTCATTCTTACCGGATCTTCTGTACCGGTTAACAATGATGAGGACGAAGAGGAGTTCAGTCATTCGGGAACAGGAAGAATCTCCAGATTGAAAATGCGGCCGATGTCACTATGGGAGTCTGGAGATTCTGAAGGAAACGTCAGCCTTGGAGATTTGTTCAATGGAGGGGTGTCGCCTGTGGAGGCTGGAGGAATGAACCTCGAACAGTTGGCATATTTGGTATGTCGCGGTGGGTGGCCGAAGGCTACGCTTCAGCGGCCAAATGTTTCACTCGGACGTGCCTTTGATTATTATCAGTCAGTTACAGAAGTGGATATCAACCGTGTGGATAAGGTTAAACGTGACAGTGAGAAAGCCAAGCGTTTGCTTCGGTCTTACTCCAGGCATCAGGGGACACAGGTGTCATTGTCTAAGATACGCAGTGATATGCAGTCTAACGAGACTGATTCTATGAGCGAGAAGACCATAGACGACTATCTTGATGTTTTCAGGAAGATATTCGTCATTGAGGATATGCACACTTGGAATCCCAATCTGCGATCCAAAACCGCTATCCGTACTACGGACACACGCTATTTTGTCGATCCGTCAATTGCTGTGGCCGCTTTGGGTGTCGGTCCGAATGATCTCATCAACGATTTGGAAACATTCGGACTTTTGTTCGAGACGATGGCTGTCAGGGATTTGAGAGTCTATGCTGATGCCTTGAACGGAAATGTTTACCATTATCGCGACAAAGACGGTCTGGAATGTGATTCCGTTGTACATTTGAGAAGCGGGAAGTATGGTCTTGTCGAGATCAAGATTGGAGGGAATGAGAACATAGAGGCCGGAGCGCGTTCGCTGTTGGCTTTGAGTAATAAGATAGATACGACCAAAATGCCGGAACCATCTTTTATGATGGTGTTGACCGGCCTGTCTCCATACGCTTTTCAACGTCCGGACGGAGTGTGGGTTGTCCCTATCGGCTGTCTGAAAGACTGACGTCTATTGAATATTAACTTTTTAGACGAAGGAAATCCAGAGTTCGGTGAAAGGATCCTCCGACTTAGTGAGTGATTTGCTTTCCGGGTGTCTTGCCGACTATGGGGCTATGACAGCTCCGTTGCTTTGGGAATCAACGATGCAAGGGCTGACTTAGCGGAAATTTTCGTACTCGGGCATTCCGAGGCCTGAGATGAAGTCCTTGAACTGTCGGTCATCCTTCGGGCAGACCAGCAGGACATCGCCGGTGTCAACCACGATATAGTCCTTCAGGCCTTTGATGGCGTAGAGCTTCTTCCTGTCGCCGCAGACCAGCATGCTGTTCTCGTTGCCCTCGCCAAGAATCTTGTCCGTGAACACGACATTGCCGTCTTTTGTCTTCCTGTCGATGTTGTTGAACAGGGATTCCCAACTGTCGATGTCGGACCAGCCAAAGTCTCCACAGTAGAGCCAGGCGCGGTCTGTTTTCTCCATCACGCCGTAGTCAATCGAAACTTTCGGGCAGTCTGAATATGCCTTCTCAAGGAACACCTGCTCCTTGTCGCTGCCCAAAGCATCTACCCAACCGGCGAACAGTGAGGTGACATCAGGAATATACTTTTCCATCTCCTCCTTGATCACAGAGGCCTTCCATGCGAATATTCCGGAGTTCCAGAAGAACTCGCCTGTATTGCAGAACACTTCGGCGAGAGCCTTGTCGGGTTTTTCGGTGAAAGTCTTCACTTTCAGAGGAGAGTCTGCGTCAGAGGACTCCGTTCCTCTTGTGGCCTGGATGTAGCCGTAGCTGGTGTCAGGCTCTGTAGGGTGGATTCCAATGGTCATGAGCGCGGGCTTGCTCTCCGCATATTCCATGACTTTGAGCATCGCGGCCTTGAACTTGTCCTCGTCTGTGATGATGTGGTCCGCCGGCGTGGCTATGACAGTGGCTTCAGGATTCCGCTTCAGGATGCTGTAGGTCGCGAATGCGATACATGGGGCCGTGTTGCGGGCGTATGGCTCCAGAAGCAGGTTGCTTTCCGGGAGTTCCGGGATCTGGGCGCGGACGAGATAAGAAAATCTGGCCAAAGTCACCACGAATATGTTCTTGGCGGGGACGATTTCGGAAAATCGCTCGTAAGTGCTTCTTATGAAGGATTTTCCTGTCCCTGCTATGTCCAGGAACTGCTTGGGCTTCGATTCCCGGCTTATGGGCCAGAAGCGGTTTGCGGTGCCTCCGGCCATTATTACGCAGTATCGGTTATTCTGATTCATTGTATCTTAGTGCTTAGCAATATGTTCCTAAATCGTACGGTCACTTCGGCAGGCTCAGTGACCGCCTCCCTGTTTCGGTCGCCGTGCCTTCGGCCGCTGAGCTTGTCGAAGCATCGTCCCGTCAGAGGTACATCGGATAAAACGCGTTCGGAAACCATTCCACAATCTCCTTCCCTCCGTCAAACGTCACGGCCACGACATCGAAGTTGACCTCCAAATCCCCGGAGAGCCTCTTGTCTTTTGACCTGTGCAGGTACCTCAGCGCCGCGTCCGCAACTTTCCTCTGCTTGCCTGCCGTCACGTTCTCCTCCGGGGAGACCGCCACCGGGGCGACCCGGCTCTTGACCTCAACAAAATGCACACCATTCCCGTCAAGTGAGATGATGTCTATCTCCAGATGTCCCGCCCTGAAGTTCCGGTCCACGATAGTATGCCCTTTGCCGGACAGGAACTCACACGCGACATCCTCGCCCCTCCGTCCCAGCTCCATCCTTGGAGTTGTCTGTCTCTCATCGCTTTTCATGGCTTTAGGCCTGATGTCTATCCTAATGTCACAATCGTCACACCAGAGCCTCCGAACTGTACCTGCTCGTCATGGACGGATGTGACCCCCGGGATCGTCCTTAAATATTTCTGCAACTCGTCGCGCAGCGCTCCCGTACCCTTGCCGTGGATGATCCGGACAGACCCGATGTTAAGCATGATGGCGTCATCGATGTAGTGAACGACGATGTCCAAGGCATCGGAAACCCTCTCGCCACGAACGTCCAGTTCAGGGGAGAACGCAAGTCTGCGTTCCCTTAAGCCGGAATCGTCCTGCGTGGAGCGTGGCTTGATGTTCTCCCGGATGGCGGCTTTATATTCATTGGAAGAGATCCGCTCCACCTTGTCCAGAGGCATCTTGCTCGTGATGTTGCCGATGGCGACGGTCACCGCCTTGTTGGACACCCGGATGACCTCCCCGGCCATGCCGTTGTCCTTGACCCGTACTTTCTCCCCGACCTTCAGCACCCCGCCACGGAACTGCTCGGAGGCCTGTGACTGGCTGTCCTCCTGAGTCTTACCCTTGCGGGCCTCGCGGCGCATCTTTCTGTCTTCCAGTTGTTTGAGCTTCTTCTCGATGTAGTCGTCGTGATTCTTTTGCTCGTTTTCCTTTTTGGCCTGGAGCGATGAGACGAAATTCTGGAGAGCCTTTCTGGCGTCTGACGTCTTCTCCTTGTCCGCCTGGGATTCCTTGATGGTGCGGATGGTGTTCTCGACCGTCTTGTTGGCCCCCTGCACGATCTCCCGCGCCTCTTTCTTGGCCTGGTCCAGAATCTCCTTCTTGGTCTGTTTCAGCCCCTCAAGCTCTTTCTGGTAGCGCTCGGTGATGTTCTCCAGGGTTTTGTCCGTGTTCTTGATCCTTTGGAGTTTCTCGTCGAGGGCGCGGCGGTTGCGCACGATCCTGCGCAGATTCCGTTCCATGCCCACGAACTCCTCCCCGGCCCTGGCCTCAGCATCTTTGACTATGCTCTCCGGGAGTCCCATCTTGCGGGCCAGCTCGAAGGCGAACGAATTGCCCGGCATTCCGATGTCCAGCTTGAACAGAGGCTGGATCTTTGCGGCGTCGAACTGCATCGCGCCGTTGATGACACCTGTATCCGAACCTGAGGCGTATAGCTTGAGGTTGGTGTAGTGGGTCGTGATGACTCCGTAGACACCCCTGCGGTCCATCTCGCTCAGGATGGCTTCGGCTATCGCTCCTCCGGCGGTGGGCTCCGTGCCCGAACCGAACTCGTCTATCAATATCAAGGTCTTGTCGTCAGCCTGGGCCAGCATCGTCTTCATGTCATCCAGAAACGAGCTGTAGGTGCTGAGATCGTTCTCGATGTTCTGGTCATCGCCGATGCTGACCATTATCCTGTCGAACACCGGCAGTTCGGATGTCTCGGAAGTCGGGACCAGCATTCCCCACTGGAACATGTACTGAAGCAGACCCGTAGTCTTGAGGCACACCGACTTGCCGCCGGCGTTAGGCCCTGAGATCAAAAGAATATGCTTGGCCGGAGTCAGGCGGATGGAGACGGGCACGATGTCCTTCTTCTCTTTGCGCAGGGCCCTCTCCAGAAGTGGGTGCCGGGCTTTGCGCAGGTTCATCTCACCGTTGTCGGAAATGATCGGGGCCCCTGCCTTGAAATCGAGGGCCACCTGTGCCTTGGCCACAAGAAAGTCTATCTCTCCGATATATTCGGCGGAATTGATGAGGTCGGGGACGTAAGGCCTGACGAAATCGCTGAACGCCGCGAGAATGCGCTGGATCTCCTGGGCTTCGTCCGCGCGGAGGGTCACGATCTCGTTCTCCAACTCGATGATCTCGGCCGGTTCCACGAAGGCTGTCTTGCCTGTGGCCGAGGTGTCGTAGACGAATCCCTGGATCTTCTTCTTGCTGGAGCTGTTGACTGGAATAAGCAACTTGCCGTCACGTACGGAAAGGCCGGCGTCCTCGTCCACAAGGCCGTCCGCCTGCGCCTGCTTGAGGATGGCGTTGGCCCTTTTTGAGATGGCGCCCTCCTTTGCCTTTATCGAGCGCCTGATTTCCAGCAGTTTGTCCGAGGCCGTGTCTTTGATGTCCCCGAACTTGTCCAGGATCAGGTCAATCCTCCTCTGGACCTCAGGGAAACTCAGCACCGGCGCGCTCATCCTTTTCAGATTCGGGTAGACCCCGTCCTTGATCGACATGAAAAAGTTAGTCAGCTTGCGCACAGTCTCGACCATCGTGCGCAGCTTGCCCAGCGAAAGGATGTCTATCGTGTAGCCGGTGTTTTCCAGAGGCTTGAGAAAGTCGAGGCAGTCAATGTACCCGTTGGTCGGGAAGTTCTCCTCAAACATGACGATGAGCCTCATCTCGTCCGTGAGCGCCAATCTTTCCCCGATGACTTTCGGGTCGTTGCTGAACGTCTCCTCCGTCACCCTCGTGACGGCATATTCAGTGGAACATCTGTCGGCCACGAAGGTTCTGACCCTGTCAAATCCCAACTTGCTCTCCAGTCTGGTGTCAATCTCTGTTCCGTGTACCCGCTCCTGCATATTCGTAAATTATTGTTTTCCCTCCTGCGCGCGCTTTTCCTCCGGTGTGCCGTCGCCCGCGCCGAGAAGAAGTTTAAGTTCGTTGATGTTGCCTATGCTCTTGATGTTGCCGCCTCGCACAAATGAGATTCCCCCGGTCTCTTCCGAAACCACAACCACGTCAGCGTCAGTCTCTTCCGAGATTCCGATCGCCGCCTTGTGCCTCATTCCATAGTGGGCGGGGATGTCTTGGCGTCCGGTGATGGGCAGGGTGCAGCGCGCGGCCACAATCCTGTCTCCTCCGATGATCATCGCCCCGTCATGCAATGGTGAATTCTTAAAGAATATGTTCATTATTAGCCTTCTGGTGACTTTCGCGTCCACGATGTCCCCGGTCTCGATGATGAAGTCAAGCGAATCCTTGCGTGGGAACACAATCAACGCTCCGGTCTTGTCGGCCGACATCGCCCTGCATGCCTCCGCGATCTCGTTGACGGTGCCTCCGGCCATCTTCTGTTCCTGGATTCCCATCAGTCTGTTGAAAAAATCCCGGCTTTTCCCCGCCACGCCATAGCGTGAGCCTAGTTTCATCAGGAAGTGCCGCACCTCCGGCTGGAATATGACGATGAGGGCGATCACTCCCACATCGATGAAAGTTCCCAGCAGGGCGTTCATCAACTTCATATTGAATGCGGCCACGATCACCCTCAGGACGAAAAGCAGGATGACGGCCACGAAGATATTCATTGCCGCCGAACCCCTTATCCATCTGAACGCCAGGTAGATGAATATGGCCACCATGAGTATGTCAAGGATGTCCGCAAACGAGATGTTGAGGAATCCGAAGATATTCAAAAGCATCATTGTCTCATTTCGAGGTACAAAGATAGTCAATCCTTGGATTTATTTACCAAGGCTTGCTGATGATTTCTCTGATTATTAAGGAGTAGGCTTGTGGAAAACTTTGTTAATTGAAAAAAAAATGCTACCTTTGCAGTCCGCAAAATAATGCGGAATAACGTAAAATATTTATTTACAATTAATTAATCAAACCAATGCCTGGATTAATTGGAAAGAAAATCGGAATGACTTCCGTTTTCGGTGCTGATGGAAAAAATATTCCATGCACCGTCATCGAGGCTGGTCCGTGTGTTGTCACGCAA
>DJRG01000040.1:0-3013 GCA_002438845.1 Bacteroidales bacterium UBA6366 | reverse complement strand
GAAAAAGACGGCTATGCCGCTGTACAGCTTGCCTATGACGAAATGAAAGAGATACACGCCAGCGCGCCTCTTATGGGCCATTTCAAAAAGGCAGGGACCACCCCTAAGCGCAAACTCGTTGAGTTTGAGGCTGATTTCAAGGGTGAGCTCAAGCTTGGAGACACCATCTCCGTGACTGATGTCGTTACTGACGACGTGAAGTTCGTGGATGTTGTCGGTACTTCTAAAGGTCGTGGCTTCCAGGGTGTTGTTCACCGTCATCATTTCGCCGGTGTAGGCGGAGCGACCCACGGTCAGCACAACAGACTGCGTAAGCCTGGTTCTCTCGGCGCCTCATCTTGGCCTTCACGCGTGTTCCCTGGAATGCGTATGGGCGGCCACATGGGCAACGAAAGGGTCAAGGTCTTCAACCTCGAGATTGTCAAGGTTATTCCTGAGAACAATCTTCTCGTCATTAAGGGTTCCGTTCCCGGAGCCAAGGGTTCTTATCTTGCATTAGAGTTTTAGTTATGGAATTACCAGTATTGAAAATTGACGGATCAGAATCCGGAAAGAAGGTTGTTCTTGACGAGAAGGTGTTCGGCGTGGAGCCGAACGACCATGCAATCTATCTTGATGTCGTTCAGTACCTTGCCAACCAGCGTCAGGGTACGTCCAAGACAAAGGACCGCAGTGAGAACGCACACTCCACCAAGAAGCTCGGTCGCCAGAAGGGCGGCGGTGGCGCACGTCACGGTAGCTTGAAGTCCAACATCTTCGTTGGCGGTGGTCGCGTGTTCGGTCCAAAGCCTCGTCTGTACAGATTCAAGCTTAACAAGAAGCTGAAGTCTCTCGCGCGTTGCTCAGCCCTTACCTACAAGGCACAGGAGAACGCCATCGTCCTCGTTGAGCCATTCACTATGGAAGCCCCTAAGACAAAGGAACTCATGCGCATCCTTGACGCTCTCAAGGCTGGCCAGAGAAAGGTTCTCGTAGTGCTTCCGGAGAACTCAAACAACATTTTCCTTTCATCACGTAACCTCCCTGAGGTAAAGGTCATCACTGTTGACGAAATCAACACCTACACCATCATGAACGCGAATTCAATGGTGATTGTTGACGGTGTTCAGGATGTCCTCGCAGCCAGGGTCAACCGTTAAAAGCGCAAAGAGATGGGAATTTTAATCAAGCCAATAGTAACCGAGAAGCTCACGGCTCAGACTGAGAAGTACAACCGTTACGGCTTCATCGTTGACAGGGAAGCCAACAAGCTTCAGATAAAGGCCGCTGTAGAGCAGTTCTACAACGTGACTGTGATGGACGTCAACACCGTGAACTATCACGGAAAGAGAAAGTCTCGTTACAGCAAGGCGGGAATGCTCCGTGGCCGTGCCAATCACTACAAGAAGGCGTACGTTACCCTTGCCGGTGATGACAAGATCGATTTCTACAGTAACATTTAAGGAGGGACAAGGCAATGGCAATCAGAAAATTCAAGCCGATTACTCCTGGTACCAGGAACAAGGCGATCAGTGCATTCGATGAAATCACTGCCAAGAAGCCGTACAAGGCTTTGTTGGAACCTCTTAAGAGTACAGGCGGTAGAAACAACACCGGTCAGATGACTGTTCGTTATCGTGGCGGCGGACACAAGAGGATGTATCGTATCATCGACTTCCTCCGCACCAAGGACAACATCAAGGCTACAGTCAAGACAATCGAGTACGATCCTAACCGTAGCGCCCGCATCGCCCTCGTCGAGTACGAGGATGGTGTGAAGAAGTACATCATCGCTCCTGCCGGAATCAAGGTAGGACAGATCATAGAGTCCGGATCAGGAGTCGCTCCTGAGCTCGGTAACTGTCTCCCTCTCGCGGAGATTCCTGTAGGTACGCTCGTGCACAACATCGAGCTTCGTCCTGGCCAGGGAGCCGCGATGGCACGTTCCGCCGGCACATTCGCGCAGCTTGCCGCCCGTGAGGGCAACTACGCCATCCTTCGTCTGCCTTCGGGTGAGACCAGAATGGTGCTCGTGGCCTGCCGCGCCACTGTCGGAACCGTTTCCAACGCCGATCATAATCTTGAGTCTTACGGAAAGGCCGGCCGCAGCCGCTGGTTCGGTCGCAGGCCGCACAACCGTGGTGTCGTAATGAACCCTGTTGATCACCCGATGGGTGGTGGTGAAGGTCGTGCTTCCGGAGGTCACCCTCGCTCTCGCAAGGGACTTCCTGCAAAGGGTTACAAGACACGTAATCCTAAGGCTACTTCCAACAAGTTCATCATCGAGAGAAGAAAGAAGAAGTAATTAAACGGAATTAAACTTTAAGATTATGAGTCGTTCATTAAGAAAAGGTCCATACATCCAGGAAGCCCTGGAAAAGAGAATTCTTGCTATGAATGATGGTAGCAAGAAGAAGGAGGTCGTAAAGACCTGGTCCCGCGCCAGCATGATCTCCCCTGACTTCGTAGGCCACACTGTCGCAGTTCATAATGGAAACAAGTTCATTCCTGTTTACATCACTGAGAACATGGTGGGCCACAAGCTCGGCGAATTCGCGCCGACCAGAACATTCAAAGGCCATTCGGGCAACAATAAGTAGTAATTAAGGAGAATTCATTATGGGAGCTCGTAAAAGATTAATGGCTGAGAAGTTCAAGGAAGCCAAAAAGAATACAGCAATAGCTAAGTTGAATGATGTTCCTACATCCCCTCGCAAGATGCGTCTTGTCGCTGACACTGTGAGAGGCGTGGAGGTAAACCATGCGATTGACCTTCTTCATTTCTCGAAGAGGCAGCCGTCCATCCGTCTTGAGAAACTTCTCCGCAGCGCCATCGCCAACTGGGAAGCCAAGAACCCGGATCAGAGCAAGGAGCTGGACAACGGCAACGTTTATGTCAAGACTATCATGGTAGGCGAAGGCCGCACGCTCAAGAGAATCCGCCCTTGCCCTCAGGGCCGCGCCGGAAGAATCCGCAAGCGTTCGAACCACGTCACCATCATTCTCGACGTCAAGAAACCAACAACAGTAGAGG
>DJRG01000004.1 GCA_002438845.1 Bacteroidales bacterium UBA6366 | reverse complement strand
TGTTTCTTATCATAATCATAAGAACAAAATGTGGTTCCCGCTGCTGATAATGCCTATAGCCAGCGGAATCTTGTAACTTTTACTCATATTCCGTTAAATATTGCGGTGTTTTGCTGTGCTGCACATTAAAGCATCTTTCAGCTAATATGACTTGCGTGGAGGGTAATAGCTTAGAATCAGAGAATATGATAATTCCCTTCAGCCGATGCAACTGAAGGGAGTCTACGATTGTATTCATTTGTAACAAGTTAGGCATCACGGCTGTTTTGTGGTTGCTTAGACCGAATCTATAGTCGTTGGATGCCGCCTTGGATATCGGTGTAAAACCGCTACTTGCGCTGGGCTTCGTAGTCGGCCTTGACTTGCTCAAGGAGTTTGTCCGCTTTGGCGTAGCCGTCGGCGGGGGCTTTCCAGATGATGGCGAAGAGGATCACACCGACGATGCCCAGAGCGATGGCTACCTCGAAGACCGAGTTCCAGCCGAACTTGTCGGCGAGGGCTCCGAAGACGAGGCCGGAGATGGCGGTGCTGGCGTAGCCGAGAATGCCGGCCATTCCGTTGGCGGAGGAGGCGACACGCTTGGTGGCCTGGTTGGACAGGCAGATTCCGATAAGAGCCTGAGGCATGTAGATGAAGAAGCTGGCCATTATGATCAGAGCCACTGACAGACCTCCCATCTCCTTAGGAGTGAGCCAGAAGAGGATGAAACAGGCTGTCGCGCTGGCGAGGCCTATGAGGCAGGTTCTGTGGGCCTTGCTGCCGAAGAACTTGTCTGTGGCCCAGCCGGCGAGAAGGGTTCCGACGATGCCGAGCACCTCGGTGACACCAACCACCGTCGAGGCGGTCTGGATGCTGAGTCCCCTGTCCTGAGTGAGGAATGTCGCTCCCCAGTCCAGAATGGTGAAGCGGATGATGTAGATGAAGAAGTTGGATGTCGCGAGAATCCAGACGATAGGGTTCTTGAACACCATTTCCTTGACAAATCTCTTGTAGGCGAAGTCGGTGAATTCCTTAGGCTCCGTGACGACTTCCTTGACAGGGGCGTTGTCGTCAATCTCCTCAGGATCAGGCAGACCGACTGAGGCCGGGGTGTCTTTAAGACCGAAGAGTACCAGAACAGCACCAGCCATGGCGAGGAGTGCAGGAACGAAGAAGCACCATTGCCAGGCCGAGTAGGAGAAGTGGTTCAGGATGAAGGTTCCGCAGAGGAACGCCACAAGGCTGGCTCCGATGGAGTGCGAGCTGTTCCAGATGGCCTGTTTGGTGGCAAGTTCGGAAGGCTTGATCCAGTGGGCCATGAGGCTTCCGCATGGAGGAAATCCCATCCCCTGAGTGTAACCATTTATCAGCCAGAGACTTCCGATGAAAGCGACCATTCCCATTGTGGCCTTGCCCTCACCGTCCATGAAGTTGAACAGACCGTTCATCTCGGGACTGAGACCTATGAATATATTCACGAGAGCTGAGAGGAAAAGTCCCGCCGCCATCATCTTCTTGCGGCTGACGCGGTCGGCGATGAAGCCGTTGATGAACCTTGAGAGGCCGTAGATGATTCCGTGCAGGGTCAGGAACAGGCCAAGCTTGACCTTGCTGATTCCAAGCTCCGCCTCAAGGGCCGGCATCGTGATGCTGAAATTCTTCCTTACGAAATAGAATAGGGCGTAGCCGATCATCAGGATGATGAGAGTTCTCCACTGCCAGTAGTTGTACTTCTTCTTGATAGATTGATCCATTTCTTTTAGCGTTTTAAAAACGGGGATGGCAAAGATACAAAAAACAACAATCTTAATGAAGAAATTGCTATTTTTGTAAGTTGTGAATATTATCGGTCGCTGAGCTTGTCGAAGCGACATCAACCATTGAAACGACCCTTAGCTTGTCAAAGGGACAGATATCGAAGAAAATATTAAAAGAATATGAACATGACAGAAAACTATAACAAGTCTCTCACAACAGAGCAGAAGGCCAAGCTCCGCCGAATCAAGCATTTGGCCTTGGATATGGACGGCACCATCTACATGGAGAACAACATCTTTCCTTTCACAGTCGAGGTGCTTGACACGATGAAAATGAACGGGGTGGGATATTCATTCCTCACAAACAATCCGACGAAGTCGGTTGAGGATTATCTCAAGAAACTCGCTGGAATGGGGATCCCGGCCGACGATGGGAACATGTACACGACACCTATAGCCACGATAGACTACATCAAGAAGAATTTCCCTAACGTGAAGAAACTCTTCATGCTAGGCACTCCGAGCATGATCGGCCAGTTCGAAAAGGCCGGATTCGTCTCATGTGCCGACGATCCTGACGACGTTCCGGACATGCTGATTGTGGCCTTTGACACCACGCTGGTATATTCACGCCTCTGCCGTGCCACTTGGTGGGCGAAGCAAGGCATCCCGTACATGGCGACCAACCCGGACTGGGTCTGCCCGACCGATGCGAGGACCATTCTGGTGGACTGCGGCTCGCTTCAGAAGTGCATCGAGGCGGCTTCAGGCAGAAGACCGGACAAGGTGATGGGCAAACCGGATCCGACGATGCTCGACGGCATCCGCGACCGCAACGGCCTGAAGGCCGACGAGATAGCAATGGTCGGAGACAGGATCTACACGGACATTGCGATGGGGCACAATGCCGGTGCCGTCAGCGTGCTTGTGCTTTCCGGGGAGACAACTCTTGAGACCGCCTTGAAGGTGGCCGAGGATGCTCGCGTGAACCCTCATCCGGAGCATTATCCGGCCGACTTCATCGTCCGTGACCTCAAGGAACTCGGCGACCTGATCCTCGAGAGCCACAAGGACTGATCCCTGGAATCCAGTTTGCCGATGAAAGTCCTTTTCATCCACGGGCTTGCCTCATCCGGAGCCTACAAGATGGCGTCCTCCCTGCGGATTCTTCTGAAGGGAAGCGAGGTCATCGCCCCGGATGTCCCCATCGACCCGTACGAGGCTCTGAATCTTCTTGAAGGAATATGCCGGGACGAATGCCCTGACCTTATCGTGGGCCTTTCCCTCGGTGGATTCTGGGCGCAGAAACTCCGTGGCTACCGAAAGATACTCGTCAACCCGGACTTCCACATCTCCCTACTCCTCCGCACGATGATAGGGGAGCGTGAATATCTCTCCCCGCGCCGCGACGGAGCGTTGACGTTCACAGTCACCGAAGCGCTGTGCGATGAATATGCCCGTTTGGAAGCCACTGAGTTTGACGGACTTTCTCCCGAGGAGGCGGCCTTGACAACCGGAATGTTCGCCGACCGTGACGAGATGGTGAACTGCAAGGACGAGTTCGAAAGATTTTACCCCGGCAGAGCGCGTTCCTACCCTGGAACTCATCTTCCGAATTACCCTGAAATAAAGAAATATATCCTGCCGGTAATCGAAAGCGGCCTATAAAACCTGGCCGTCTTCCGTACTTGGATGACTTTAATTAAATGTGCAATGAAATATCTTATCAACAACTCCACCGACCCGTATTTCAACCTTGCGTTCGATGAATATTGCCTTGAGAACATCCCGTCCGATGAATCGTATTTCTTTCTTTGGAGGAATCGTCCGGCCGTGATCATCGGTCTGAACCAGAACGCCTACAGCGAGGTGAACCTGGACTATCTTAACTCGCACGGAATCACGTTGGCCCGTCGCGTGACCGGCGGCGGAGCCGTCTATCACGACCTCCAGAACATGAACTACACGATCATCGGCAAGAATCCGTCCCCGCAGCCGATGGTGGACGCCCTGCGTCAGTTGGGCGTTCCGGCTGAGCTGACAGGCCGCAACGACATATTCGTGGAAGGAAGAAAGGTCTCCGGCTATGCCCGCCGCGTCTCCCACAATCAGGAGATTATCCACGGCACGCTGATGTACGACGTTGACCTTGACACACTTGTCAAAGTCCTCGACACTCCGACCTCGAAGATGCAGGCCAAAGGAATCTCCTCGGTCAAGAGCCGCGTGGCGAACCTGAAGGAGTACCTTCCTCAGTTCAAGTCTCTGGATGAGCTACAGGCAGCTCTCCAGGAAATCCTTTCCGCCGGAGACGGCCAGATGTCACTCTCGGACGAGCAGATCGCGGAGGTCCGCAAGCAGGCCGATGAGAAGTTCTCCACTTGGGATTTCATCTACGGTCACTCCCACGAAGCCGACTTCCACTGTAAGGCCAAACTTTTCTGCGGCACAGTGGAGGCCAATCTCCGTGTGGATCATGGCCTTATCACCCGTCTCGATTTCACCGGAGATTTCCTTTTCGACAATCCTGCCGCCGACCTTGCCGCAAAGATGATCGGCCTTCGTTACGACCGGCCGGCCGTAAAGTCCTTCCTTGAGTCGCAGCCAGTCGCCACCTATTTCCGTGGCGCCACCGCCGACGAGATCGCAAGCCTCCTCTTCAAACCGTCTGGCGACTGATCTTTGGTCAATGAGTGGAGTTGGAAGTGTCTTGTCAAAGCTTCTCCTGTCGCTGAACTTGCCGAAGCGACTGCAAAGTGTCAGTCTGCTCCTGACGCTTGCCTTATGCATGGGTGGGTTTCCGGCACTGGCACAGGAGAGGTCCTACATGGAGCCGTTCTCGGTTGATCAGGGGTTGCCGCACACGGATGTGTTCGCGACGGTTCAGGACAACGACGGTTTTATCTGGATCGGTACGTCCTCCGGGCTGTGCCGCTATGACGGGGTCGAGATCCGGACGTACGACATCTCTAACTCCATTTTGGAAAGTTCGAGAATCTCATCCTTGTACCTGGCCGGAGACGGACTGCTCTACATCGGCACGGAGGCCGGTGGACTGACATTATATGACACGGCTGATGACCGCTTTGTGAAGACGGTGAAGGTTCCGTCGAACTGTGTGAACAGTGTCTTCAGCCCGGATGACGGAGGCCGGGTCTACATCTGCACAAACGATGGCCTCTCTAAACTTGAGAGGGATGATGACGGCTACAATGTCACCTCGTGGTCTTTCGGGGCCGTGGTCCTTACGGGATGTTCGCTGAGTGGGGATGAGATGCTGGTCGGAACGTCGAGAGGGGTCTGCCGTTTCAGCGAGAGTGAAGGCTTGAGGGTTGTGGACAACGGGATATTCGCGACATCGCATCTTGCGTTGGATGACGGAAGACTTTTGTTGACATCTTACGAAGGGATATTCATTTATAATCCTGAAAATGATGGTTTTGAGAAGGTAGGCTCCTTTGAGTCAAGATCGGTTTGCCGTGGCGGCTCGGGGGACATCTACGTCGGGACGATGAGAAACGGTGTCCTGCATTACAGTCCCGGGCTTGAGGTGCTGAACACATATTCCCCGTCCAATTCCGGATTCAGCTGTGATGTGTCCGCATTGCTGTATGACCGCTCGTCCGTGCTATGGATCGGTACAATCGGCAAGGGCTGCTTTAGAAGCAATGCCTACAGCCGGGCGTTCCACCTTTACCCGCTGCGGTCCGACAGCCAGCAACAGGTGGTCACGATGGCTTCGGACAGCCGTCATCGTCTGTGGGTATCCTACAAGGACGGCACCGTGGCGGTGCTGGAGAACGGGAAACTTACATTTTTGGACATGGCCTCCCTGTCGATGTTCGCTTCAATGCCAGTCTCGGCGATCTGGGAGGCCCCGGACGGAGATGTCTGGCTCGGCTCCTGGGATCATGGGGCTGGTGTCATGCCGGCCGCTGATGTGGATGCGGCTTCATCAGGCGGAAGATTCCGCCTGAAAAGACCTTATGGGCTTCCGGAGCGGATCAGCATCTACCGTTTCACATCCGACAGGTTCTCGTCTGTGTGGATGACTACGGCCAGCGGGGTGTTCCGCTCACCTTCAGGATACCTTAAAGGAGACAATGTGCGGTCCGGGTGGTTGAATCTGAGGAACAATTATCGTGACACATATTCTCTCAGCGATGATTTCACGACAGACATCATGGTGGATGACATGAAAGGCAAGTCTGTGGTGTGGGTGGGCTCCAGAGCCGGGCTCAACAGGATAGTCTGTGATGAGGAAGGAAAAATCTGCGAGCTGAGACGTGTCCATGTGGTCCCTGACAAGGAAGCGGTCGAGTTCATCTCTTTCATCCACAAGGACAGGAACGGTTCGATGTGGGTGTCCGCCCTTGGACTGGGATTGGGAAAACTGATTGACAGCCAGACCTCGGAGGCGTTATCGTTTAGATTGTACAACAAGAGCACGGATCCGGATTTCCCGGACAATGAGTTCGAGTCTCTCCAGGAAGACGGGAACGGCAATTTCTGGATCGGTGGGCACGGCCTCATAAGGTTCAACCCGTCCGACGGAGCGATCCGCTGTTTTTCCCGTGGTGACGGTCTGCAAAGCAACTCATTCAAGATCTGGGACTCCGCCGACATGGGGGACGGAAGGCTGGCCTTTGGTGGAATCGGAGGTTTTAATGTGTTTATTCCTAATGATATAAGTGATATTGGGGAGGGTGAAAAACCAAAGGTAAACCTTACCGGGTTCACAGCTGGAGGTCAACCTGTCGTGACGAAAGGCGGTGCTCCGGTCAGGAGAATGGAGGATGTGACCCTTGACAGCAAGAGAAGCAGTCTGGTGTTCAGGTTCGCCGTCATGTCCTATTCGGCGCCGGAGCGCAACCGGTACCGTTACATGTTGGAAGGCTTGGATGATGGTAGGCACGAGGCCACAGGCGCGAATCCTTCGGCATCGTACCCGAATGTGCGTCCGGGAAGATATTCATTCGTAGTGTATGGTGCGGACTCCAACGGGGTGTGGGCGTCCGATCCTGCGCGTATCGCTGTCAGAATACGTCCGCCATGGTATTTGTCGGGAGTCGCCGTTGGAATATATTCGCTTGCCTTGCTGTTGGCCGCATGGCGCATATTCTCTGAATATAAAAGGATAAGCGACAGAAAGCATAGGGAGGATGTTCAGAAGAAGCTCCATGCAGAGCAGCAGGAAAGGAACGAGGAGGAGTTGAAATTCCACACTGACTTCCTGCATGAGATAAAGACTCCGCTTACCCTCATCACTACGCCGGTCGAGGAACTCCTTCAGAATCCGAATCTTGGCAAGAACACTCTGAGCCGCCTCAGGCTTGTGGACCAGAGTGCCAAGATCCTTCAGAAGCAGATTGAGTCCATCACGGATCTTCGGAAATATGACAACGGAGCCCTGCGTCTCCATGTGGTCGAGACGGATTTCTCCAGGTTTGTCGAGGAAATCTGTCTTCTGTTCCAGCCTGTCGCCAAGAGCAAAGGAATTGAGTTCGAGATCTCTACGGAGCCGCTCGGCGAGAAGGTCTTCATGGACAAGAACCAGATTGAGAAGGTCATCCTGAACCTGCTCTCCAACGCCATAAAGTATTCCCCGGAGCAAGGGGGACTGATAAAAGTCCATGTCTGCGAGGCCGTCGGTGATGATGTCCGCCCGTCAGGGGTCCGGTTGGAGATTTCCAACCTTGGCATCGGAATCCTTCCCGAGGACCTGCCGCACATCTTCGACAGATTCACCCAAGGACGCAACAACGACAGGGGAGGGATGGGGATAGGACTGGCCATCAGCAAGCATGCGGTCCTGTCTCATTCGGGGACGATCGAGGCGGAGTCTGTACCAGGCGGAACGACTGTGTTCAAGGTTTTCCTGCCGTACGGGGATGGCCATTTCTCGGCCGATGTGATTGACCGGGACTACAGGAACAGCGATTATCTTTCCAATTATGATCCGTTGAGCGAACTCACGGATGAGCCGCGCTATAACGGGGCGAACGGCGTGGAACGGGACTATCAAGTACTGGTTGTGGATGACAGCCAGGAACTTCGGGAATATCTTGTCCAACTTCTGTCCACAAGGTACAACATAATCACGGCTCAGGATGGCCAGGAAGGTTACGAGAAGGCTTTGTCGGAGACTCCGGATCTGATCTTGACGGACGTTGTGATGCCGAACGTCAACGGACTGGAACTTTGCCAGAAGATCAAGGAGAACAATGTGACCTCGCATATTCCTGTTATCTTGATTTCCGCCCGCGACTTGCCGATGTACAAGATGGAAGGGTACAGGCTGCTGGCTGATGACTATATCACCAAGCCTTTTCATGCCGACATGCTTCTGGCCCGCATCGACAGCCTTATCCGCCAGCGCGAGAGCCTCCGTCAGTCGTTCCGCAAGGATGTCTCTCTGGAGCCTTCCTCCGTCACTGCCACTCCGGTGGATGAAAAGTTCATCAGAAGCTGCATCGAGAATATCGAGGAGCACATCTCGGATCTGGACTACGGAGTGGACGACCTGTGTGTGAACATCGGCTATTCGCGTCCTCAGCTCTACCGCAAGATCAAGTCTATAACGGGCATGACAGCGATACAGTTCGTCCGTGGCATCCGGTTGAAGAGGGCCGCCCAACTGCTTTCCTCAGACCCTGGCAAGAGTGTCTCGCAGGTGATGTATGCGGTAGGGTTCAACAACATCTCTTACTTTTCCAAGATTTTCTTCGCCGAATTCGGAGTCCTTCCAAAAGATTATAAATCAGCCGGCAAGGAAGCATAGGTTTCTACTTTTTTGTGGATTTGCGGAAATATGAACGATTTGTGAATACGTCGTTCGGCGCTTCTGCGTTATTATTGTCCCGGTGAATCATTATTGTCGCCACCGAATGAATTTTTAACAAACTAATAACATCTACATCTTATGAAACGGATTTTATCAATGTTGGCTCTGTCGAGCCTGATTCTTATGATGTCCTGCAACAAGGAAGACAAGACCATCGAGAAGGATTTTCAGTACAAAGTCAGCTCTGAGGTGGCTTTGAAAGGTGAGACTGTCACATTCTCAGACTATTCCATCAATGTCGACTCAAGGCAGTGGACTTTCGAGGACGGAACTCCGGCGACCTCTTCAGAGGCTGTGGTCAATGTGACGTTCAACGCCGCTGGTGAGAAGAAGGCTACCCTTACCGTCAATTATTCCGACGGCACGAAGGACGAGGCCACGATGACGGTCAAGGTCCTCGATGATCTTTCCGCCGAGGTGGCTGTGGCTGGCCTGACGGAGAAAGGTTGCGCCAAGAAAGGCAAGGAAGTGACCTTCTCTCTTGAGAACGTAGCCGGTGAGCCTACATCCTACAGCTGGACATTCCCTGGCGGGACCCCTGCCACATCCACGGAGGCTTCTCCTAAGGTGGTTTGGAATGACCAGATCAATGATGTCACCGTGACCTGCGAGATCACAAGGGCTAAGGACGGCGCAAAGTTCACGGCCACAAGGCACATCATCGCGGGAAACTATCCGCTGCTCGGCTCTGATGAGACTTACGATGTCTATGGCTTCGAGAGAGGCAATGTCAATGAGGGGTGGTATTCTTGGGCACAGTTCCCGGGTGAGACCGAGGCTGGATTGCGTCCGGCGTCTATGACAATCGCTGACGGAGGTGCGAACGGCACGTCAAAGTGCATGAAACTGAACATTTCCGCGATTACTGACGGAGCGACTATCTATGAATTGGCCAGCCGCAACACTTGGCCGTACAACGCCTCCTTGGAAGTCGGTAAGAAGTATGAGCTCAGTTTCTGGCTCAAGGCGGAAGGTATGGCTTATGGTGATGGGATAGCCGCAAGCTGCTATTGGCTGAACGTCTTCTCATACTGCCCGAACTGGCTGAACGATCCTCTTCATGGTTGGAATGCGATTGATGAGTGGAAGACTGTGTTCGGTCAGGATTTCGTTGAGGGTAGTCAGATCAAATTGTACGAGAATGCGATTACTTCTGTAGAGGCCGGTGAGGATGGACAGTATGTGTTCAAGGGTCTCCTTAAAGGCGACTGGACAAAATATTCCTTTGAGTTCAATATTGATGACGCTGGCTCAAAGGGTGACATCTTCAGAAACTGCTATCTCGCTGTGGGACTCTCCGGTGTTGGTGCCAAGGTTTTCATCGACGAGGTTCAGATCAATCTTGTTGAAGAGTAGTAAATAACTGAAAATATGTTAAATAGGTGCATCGCCCTGCTGTGCTTGTCACTGGCAGGGTATGCTGCCTTTGCGCAGCAATTGACCGTTTCGGGCCGTGTGACGGACAGCCACGGGGAGCCTATCCCGTGGGCCGGTGTGTTCCAGAAAGGCACACAGAACGGAACGAACACGGATGACAATGGAAACTTCACGATCACGGTGAAATCGGCCGAGGACGCTGTCCTTGTCGCTTCTTTTATCGGGTATCAGGACAAGGAACAGGCTGTGGACGGGAAAAAGACCGTCAACTTTGTGCTGGAGTCTGATTCCGAGGTGCTTGACAATGCGGTGGTGATAGGTTACGGTACGGCCAGAAGAAAGGACCTTACCGGTTCGGTGGCCTCCATCAGTTCCGATAAACTCTCCAATCATGTGATGTTCTCCGTAGACGACGCCCTCAAGGGCGGAGTCGCCGGGCTCATGGTCTCCTCCACGAGCGGACAGCCGGGAGCCGCATCCAAGATGCTCATCCGTGGCGCCGGATCGCTGTCTGGATCCACATCCCCTCTCATCGTGGTGGACGGTTTCCCTCTCGGGGATGTGACCACGGCTTCGGGAATGGGCATGGGCAATCTGGATTCCAGAATGAGCAGTCTGGCGATGATCAACACCGACGACATCGCATCCATCGAAGTCCTGAAGGACGCTTCCTCGACCGCCATCTATGGTAACAGGGGAGCCAACGGTGTCATCATGATCACCACCAAGAAAGGACGCGGATCCTCCGGCAGAATCCAGTACAGCGGCTACGTCAGTGCCCAGCAGCTTCCCCGCAAGTTGGATATGCTTGATTTCGAAGGCTATGCCAATATGATGAACACCTTGAACCCAAGCTGGGAGATGTTCTCGGACAAGGACGGCAACCTCAGGAACTTTGACTTCGCGAAGATCAAGAGCATGGACTGGCAGGATCAGATTTACAGGACCGGCTTTGTCCAGAACCACAATGTCTCCATGCAGAACTCCACTGACAAGACCAATTTCCTTGTCAGCGCCTCCTACATGCAGAACCAGTCTATCATCATCGCTACTGACTGGAAGAAATTCACCGGCAAGGTGAACATCGACCATAACTTCACGGACAAGCTCAAGATCGGCGTGGATCTCAACTACAGCCGCATTGTGGATGACGGTGTGCCGACATCGGGAGGTGACGGAACCGCCATCGGAACCGTCATGGGAGCCATGCTGGCAAAACCGTTCGACCTCACCGATGAGGACACGCAGGCATATTTCCGCAGGGCCGGTGTGGAGCAGTATCAGATCGACTCCTACAACACTTCCCAAAAGGACAATCCTGTCACGATGGCCAATGACATCAAGATGAAGAAGATCCTTAACAGGACCATCGCCAATTCCTACATACAGTACACCATTCTGGACGATCTTGTCCTGAAAGTGACCGGGGGACTTGACAGCTATGCCTTGGAGGACAAGCAGTTCTATCCGACCACCACGCCGAGGGGCTACCTTTATAACGCCCAGGCCTGCATGGCGAACATCTCCACGTTCGGTTGGCTGAACGAGAACACCCTCACATGGTCGCCTACGTTCGGAAAGCATAGGCTGAACCTCATGGGAGGTGTGACGGAACAAGGGTCGAGATATTACTACACCGCCACCGAGGCCACCTCGTTCGAAAATGAGGTGCTCGGCTACAACAACCTCCAGCTGGCCAAGAGCTTCAACTCTTTCTCCAACACCAGCAGCAATTCCATGATGTCGTTCATATTCAGGGCAAACTACGCCTATGACGACAAATACATCGGGACATTCACCTTCCGCCGTGACGGAACCTCCTCGTTCCTCAAGAACAAATGGGGCTCGTTCTATTCGGGCGCCGTGGCATGGAACGCCAAGCAGGAGGACTTCCTCAAGGACTTCAGGCCGGTCAGCACATTGAAACTGAGGGCTTCCCTCGGAGAGGTCGGCAACTCGTCAGTGCCTACGGCAGGCTCGTTCGCTCAGCTCTACACGACAAGCACAGCCTTCGGCACGAGCCTGAGCATAGGCCAGTCTCCTCTCACTCTGGCCAACGAGGATCTGACATGGGAGAAGACCCTTGAATATAACCTCGGTCTGGAATTCGGAATGTGGGACGAGAGGCTGCACCTCGACGTGGACCTCTACAGAAAGACCACCCGCGACCTTCTTCTCGAAGCCCCGGTCCTGAATATCTCGGGCTACAACAAGGCTTGGCAGAATGTCGGCAGCATCCGCAACTCCGGCATCGAGACATCGTTGAACGCCACGCTGATCGACAAGAAGGATTTCCAGTGGACGATGAACGCCAACATGACGCACAACGTGTCGAAGATCCTTGAACTTGGACAGGCCGGGGCTCCTATCTATCTGGGCATCACCTGTCTGGGAGGCTCCAACGGCGTGATCCTGAGGGAAGGCGGCAGCATCGGAGAACTTTTCGGCTACCGTGCTGTCGGACTTTACCAACTTGACGAGTTCGATGCCAAGCCAAGCGAGACGACACCGGGCAAGATCATCTACACCTTGAAGGACGGCATTCCTTCCCAGGGCGCCGGCGAGCAGCCTGGCTCCCTCAAACTGCTGGACAAGGACGGGAACGGCAAGATCGACGACAACGACCGTGAGGTGATCGGTAATTTCCTTCCGAAAGTCTACGGAGCGTTCTCCACGACCTTCAACTGGAAGGCTCTCAACCTTTATCTCGGCTTCCAGTACTCGCTCGGGAACGACCTGTACAACGCCAACTACGTGCTGACAGCCAACTTCAACGGCGACGGATCAAATCAGGTGGCCGCCTGGAACAAGAGATGGACGGAAACCAACCAGTCATCACGGCATTATTCGCAGATTCCGTCCAAACTGGTGTCATCGGCCTTTGTCGAGGACGCTTCCTATCTCAGGTTCGCCTCCGCAAGGCTCACTTACACCTTGCCGGCGAGGATTCTCCGCAAGGCCGCCCACATCGAGGCCTGCAAGCTTTATGTCTCGGCGGACAACATCTATGTGTTCACGAATTACTCTGGTTATGACCCGGAGGTCGGCATCAGCCAAAACTCCGCATCGTCAATCCTTTCCCAAGGCTTCGACTACGGTAACTTCCCGAAAGCCAGAACATTCACATTCGGTGTAAACCTTTCATTCAAGTAGGATCATGAAACATCTAACAGCAATGGTGGCAGGTTCGTTGGCTTTGTTGTCGGCGGTGTCCTGCGATTTCCTTGAGACTAAAGTCGAGAGCAACATAACCACGAACAATTTCTTCAAGAGCACGAAGGACTTTGACATGGCTCTTACCGGTGTTTATTACACATTCACCTCGGTGGAATGGGACGCCCAGCACCGCTACGGCGACTATTTCACGGGCTTCATGTACTGGGGCCGCATCGGCACGGACGAATGCTTCGTCGGCACAGGGAACAACGGCGAGGAGATGATAGGTTTCTACACCTACACTCCTGAGCATCTGTTCGTGGAGAAGGTGTGGTACATGCAGTACCTCGGCATCCAAAGGGCTAATGTCGTCATCGACAGACTGAACGCCTACAAGGGCGACAATATTTCCGACAAGGACAGGAGCCGGATCCTCGGAGAGGCGCACTTCCTCAGGGGTTGGTTCTATTTCCAGCTTGCAAGGTACTACGGAGAGGTTCCTCTCGTGCTTGACGAGACCACGGACATCAGCAAGCTCAGCACCAGGAAGGCATCTCTGGAGGAAGTCTATGCCCAGGTGATCAAGGACTTCCAGACTGCCGAGGAACTGCTTCCGGAGGTGAACACTGTCGGTCATGCGCACAAATATGCCGCGACAGCCCTTATGGCGAGGGCTTACCTCCAGATGTCCGGCTATCCGCTTCAGGACAAGTCGGCGGCCGCTCTGGCCGTGGACGCCTGCAGGAGAGTGATCTCCAGCGGCAGGTTCGCTTTGGTAAAGGACTATTTCTCCCAGTTCGACGGGAAACACGAGCATAACAGCGAATATATCTTCGATGTCGAGTTCGACAACACCGCGAGCAGCTCGCTCTACGGCGGGCAGGTCGGTACGACGGACGGCATTCCTCATGTGGATCAGGTCTATTGGACACAGGTGAGGGCATTCCCGGAGATGTACAAGAAGTTTGATCCCGAGGATCTTCGCCGCGAGTCCGTCAATAACGGCGGACATATTGTCTACAACAAGTCCACAGGCAAGGCCGAGATTGTCTACGACAAGGACTATGAGGGTAACTACTGGGTCTACAAGTTCCGTCATCCTCTCGACAGGTCTGACAGGGGAAGCACTTGGGCCAACTGGTGCAACAACATCAACTTTCCGATCATCCGCTATGCCGATGTGCTGCTGATGTACGCCGAGGCGGAGAACCGCGCGAACGGCGCCCCGTCAGCCCAGGCTTTGGAATATGTCAACCAAGTGCGCCGCAGAGGCTTCGGAAAGGACATCAACACTCCTGATCCGGCTGTGGACCTGCCTATGTCAGGAGGTGATGCGTTCGGCGAGGTGATCCTCAAGGAGCGCAGCCTTGAGCTTTGCTTTGAAGGCCATCGTTGGGCCGATCTGGTACGTTTCGGAAAACTTCAGGAGGCTTACCGTTCTGTGGGCAACGACCCTGAATGGCTTCTGACCCCGGCTTATCAGACGTTGAAGGAAAACTGCAAGGAGAAGCATTCGATATTCCCTATACCTCAATCAGTTATCGACGCTTCGAACGGAGCGATAGAACAGAACCCGATATGGAAATAAGATTAATGAATATCCTGATCATGGCGGCGGTTTCCCTGTCGCTCACAGTTTCTTGTGACAAAACCTGGTATCCTGTCAAAGATGGTGGCGGAAGCGGACAGGAAACTCCTGAACCCGAGCCGGCCGAGGTCTGGACGGATGTGAACGACAAGATCTCGGTGACCGAGACAAATGTCGTCAAACAGACCTCAAGTACTTTTTTAAAGGGCTATTGGCCTGACGGAAAGTTGATTCCGATAAAGAAAGTGGATGACTGGCAATTATTTTGGGGCGAGGCGACAGATGCCTTGACCGAGGCCTCCTCCCCGTATCCGGAGGATCATATTTCCAAATTGAATGGTTCCAGCGCTGTCTGGGGGAAGGATTTTGTCAGGATCGACGGATTCAACGACGGCGGCTCCTGGTTCATTGGAATATTCCCGCTGGACAACTCCGGACATTACGTCGGCTTCTTCCACGCCGAGAGCCATTGGGATGCCTCTGGTACAGCCCATAAGTCCATAGGAGTCGCATATTCAGACGATTACGGTAAGACTTGGCGTGACCCAGAGCCGATAATCACAGATTCTGCCCTCAAGCCTGAAAAACCGGCATGGACGGGTCTTGGTGATGGCTGCGTGATCTGGGACTCCGTGAATTCAAGGTACATCTGCTACTATCAGGCGAAGATCGCCTCCGGATCCAACACGATCTGCATGGCCGCATCCTCTGACAAGAAAGGTGCGAGTGGTACATGGAAGAAATGGGACGGTGAGGGCTTCAATCTGCCTGCCTACGACAAAAGCACGGGACTTGGAGGTAAGAATATAGCCGTAAAGGCTTTGGACAAGGTAACCGGCGCCAACCCGTCCGTGATGTGGAACACCTTCCTGGGTAAGTGGGTGATGGTGTACGGCAGCTGGACGAAACGGGTTTACATGTCTTTCAGCGAGGACGGAATGGTCTGGAGCACCCCTGAGAAGATCATGGGAGGAACCGATCGGCCGGCCTGGTACCCTAACCTCATCAGCGAGGACGGGGATCTGAAAGGTGGCGAGGTCGTGAAAATGTACTGGTCTGACAATCAGAATGATCTTGGTGTCAGGGATTTGGCGTATTGTAAAATTAAATTCAAGAAATGATGAACCGTACCTGCGCCGCGTTGGCGGCTGTGTTGTCCATGGGGATATTCGTGTCCTGTGGTTCTGATGAGGTGACTGTCCGTCTTGGAAAGGACGGAAAGGATTACTCATCGGAGGTCCGCAGGATTCTGGAGGCCCATCCGGACGGGAATGTCACGCTCCGCTTTGAGAAAGGTGTCTACGAGTTCTACCCGGAGGAAGCCTCCGAGGATTTCCTGAATGTCTCCAACAATGACAGCGGCGACAAGAAAGTGGCATTTCTCCTTAGGAACATGAAGAATGTGAATATCATAGGAGACAGCACCGCTTTCCTTTTCCATGGCTCCATCGTGCCGTTTGCTGTCAAGGAGTCCGAGAATGTGAGAATCGAGGGCCTTTCTGTCGACTATGACTACCCATGGACGTTCGAGGGCGAGATTCTCTCCAATGATCCTGTGAACAAGAGTTTTGTGCTGAAGGCTTTCCCGGACAACAAGTACCGTGTCGAGGACGGTCGTCTGCTTTTCGGAGGCTATGATTGGGAATATCCTATGGGCGAGTGTATAGTGTTCGATCCCCGGACAAGAAGACCGTACTACAACACCGCCGCCTACGAGCACGGCTACTGGGCCGGTGAGATGAAAGCCAGGGAGCTCGGCGATGGCGTGATTGAATTCTCCAATGTGATAGCCAGAGAGATGCCACCAGTCGGAAGCGTCTGGGACGACAAGGGGCCTTTCGGCAGGAACCGTTCGTACCCTGGCATCGCCATCCTGTCATCAAAGAATGTCATCGTGGAGGATGTCCATGTGTACAGGAGCGGGGCGATGGCCCTGATAGCTGAATATTCGGAAAACATCACCGTCTCCGGCTTCTCCACCGCTGCCCGCGAGGGCTCGCGCCGCATGGTCACAGCTTCCGCTGACGCGACTCATTTTGTTGATTGCAAGGGTCTTGTTACTTTGGAAGGCTGCCGTTTCGAGAGCATGCTCGACGACGCCACCAATATTCATGGAATATACATGCGTGTGGACAGTGTGCTGACTCCGACCGTATTTATGGCTAAGTTCGGCCATTTCCAACAGGAAGGCGCAAGGTTCGCCGATGCCGGGGACACTCTGCGTTTCATTGACAGGACAACCCTCCGTCCGATAGGCCTTGGCAGCCTCTTGAGCATCGACAAGAGTTCGAGAGACTGCTACAGGATCGAGACAGACTTCGATTTGTCCGGACTGGAGAATCCAGGTCAGGTCGCCGTGGAGAACATCACAAGAGGTGCCTCCGCTGTGATCCGCGATTGTGTCGTGCGTTACAACAGGGCGCGCAGTCTCCTGATTTCCACCCCGGGAGACGTGCTGATCGAAAACTGTGATTTCTCGTCGATGATGGCCGGCATAAGAATCTGTGGGGATGCCAATTACTGGTTTGAGGCCGGCAACACCCGCAATGTCGTGGTCCGTGGCAACAAGTTCTCGGATCTTGGCATCGGCGGCCATAATCCGCAGGCCATTCTCCAGATTGACCCTGTTATCCCTAAGGCCGCGCGAGGGACTGACTTCTTCTATCATGACAGAATCGTGTTCACGGGCAACACCGTCTCCACATTCGACAATCAGGTGATCTACGCCTTGAGTGTCAAGGATTTGGAAATCACAAAGAACATATTCATTGATTCCGGTGCGTACAAGCCGATCTTCCCCCAACTCTCCGTGATAGACATCCAGTACTGCGGTGACGTGAACATCTCCGGCAACGATTTCACCCTTTGGAAACCCGAGGCGACAATCAGCATCCACAACTGCTTGAATGTCAAGAACGACGCTCCGCTGAAGGTCGTTGACTCTCCGAATCCGTTCTTCTACGAAAGCTAAGTGATCCTTAAAATCAGTGGCGCAGGAACAAGAAAAGCGGTATATTTGCTTCGTAACAAGAATCTATGAATATGAAAACGAGAATAGCATCGTTTATCACCATACTGTTGTCTGTGTGTTGGCTCAATGCCGGCACACAGGCTTTTTCACAGGAGTTGGTTCCGTATAGAACCCTGAGATTCGCCCAGAAAGACACTTCGGCGCTTTTCATGGATGTCTACAAGCCGGCGGCCGGGAGTGTCACCGAGATTGATGGGCGCAGGAAGCCGACGGTTCTTTATGTGTTCGGTGGGGGATTCAAAGAGGGCAACCGGCGTGACGGGACGGCTATGGAGTGGTTCAGGGATCTCACGGGCTCGGGCTACAGTGTTGTTGCGATTGATTACAGACTTGGCTTGAAGGGGGTGTGTGGGGTTACCGCATCTGAGTTCACGGTGCTGCTGGACAGGGCGATACATCTTGCGGTTGAGGACTTGTTCAGCGCGACCTCCTACTTGATCAGGCATCAGGAAGAATTAGGCATCGACCCTTCAAACATTGTGCTGGCAGGCTCCTCGGCCGGAGCTATCACTTCGCTGCAGGCTGAATATGAGATCAGCAACAGAACCGTCTCCGCCTCGGTGCTTCCGGATGATTTCAACTATGCCGGTGTGATGTCCTTTGCGGGTGCGGTGCTTATAAAGGGAAATGTCCTTGAATATTCCCGTAAGCCTTGCCCGACTCTGCTGATGCACGGCACAAAGGATGACATCGTGCCTTATGAGGTGATCAGTTACGGCGGTTACTCGTTCTGCGGCTCGTCAGCCGTGGCCAAGGCTCTGGCTGACAACGGTCATGATTATCACGTCTATCGGTATCTTGGTAACAATCACACTGTCGCAGGCTTTATGCACTTTACCCTGGATCTTCAGAAGTCTTTTCTTGAGCGCAACGTGATGTCCGGCCATAAACTGAACGTTGATGCCCTGATCGAAGACCCGTCTCTGCCGTATTACCCTTCCGGTAACAGCGATCTTTATGACATCAAGGCCGATTAACCCCGGTCACTGAGCTTGTCGAAGCGACCGGACCGCTTGATCATACGTGGGCGAAATGCTTTTGGCGGTCACTGAGCCTGTCGAAGTGACCGCAACGCTTGAACCTTTGTCGTTTGCGAGGACGGCGACACACTCCCGCGCGAGAGAGCATAGCTGAGGTTTTGGACGACGAAACCGGCCGGACGTGCCGTCGAAGGGCGCATGGGGAAACTACACCATTCCGAGGTCGGAGAAGAGGCGGCGGTAGGCGACGGCTTTCTTTTCGAGGGAGAGGGGATAGGCGCGGGAGGAGGATGGCATGCGGTAGAGACGCATTGGACGATTCCCGAAGTGGAATTCTGAATATTCTCCCGTAGTCGGCGCATTAGCCCCGAACGTTTGGCAGAGGGTCTCCGTGGCCTTCTCCCCGGTGGTGACAATGGCTTGGCACAGAGGGATTTCCCTTAACAAGGCCGGGATGTCGGTCGGGGTGACAACCTCCAGGAACTTGTCTGAGGCGTTGTCTTTCAGGCGGCGGATGGCTGAGGCGGTGTCGTACATCGCTATACCGGTCTCGGTGCAGAAACCGACAATCTCATCCAGTCTGAACTTCTTGGCGGCAACGTCCACGAAACGGTTTTTGTCTCCAAAGAAAATCAGGCCCAGAATCCTCCACATGTCGTTGATGAAATTCGGGTAGTAGAACTTCATACTCCAGCGCTTTGCCTGCGGTGGGAAACTGCCGAGCATCAACACTTTAGCATTCTTCGGCAGGAACGGCTCGAAAGGATGCCACTCAACGGGAGGTAAAGAAGTCGCTTCGACAGGCTCAGTGACCGTCGAAGCGACCGGGTTAAGATTCTTCTGAATATTCATTACTTGGCTGCGTCGGCGGATCCTTCGACAAAGGCGACGATCTCACCCTTGGCGACCTTGTCCCCCTGCTTGCCGAGGGTGGCCACGATGCGGCCGTCAACCGCAGGAACTAGCTCCTCCATTCCGTAATATGTCTGCACGAATCCGATGCCCTTGCCGGCCTTGACCTCGGTTCCGGCTACCGGAGCGGCGGAATCGTCCTCCACATCGACCTGCCATAGAAGCTGACCCTTGGCCGGAGCCTGGACAGGGACGGCGTGAGGATAGCGCTTGGCATATTCATCGACATCGAACTTAGGCATCTCGACCACAGGACGCACCACCTCGATCGGGGCGTTCGCCTTGGCCTTGAGGTCGGCGAGCTCGGCGTTGAAGCGCTGCTTTGCGATGCCGCTCTTGTAGTCCCTGTACTGGCGCTCGTGCATCGCGAACTCGAAGAGCTCCTCCTCGTCCTGGCCTTCGTCCCAACCCTCTTCCTTCATCATCTGGCGGAACTTTGGCAGCTCGTCCGGGTACATCTCCTGAGGGTCTCCGGTGTAGAACTCCAGACCTTTCTGTTTGGCCAGATCCACGATCTCCGGAGCGAGCTCGCCAGGAAGACGGCCCATCTTGCCGAGAATCATATTCCATGTGTCCTTGTCGATTGTCGTCCAGCGAGGCTTGCCGTTTAACAAGTTCAACAGATTCATCAGCGCCGTGTTCTTCGTGTACTGGCTGAACGGGGTCACGAGCGGCGGGTAACCGAGACGAGGCCAGACATATTCAACTTCTTGGAACAATTTGACCATCAAAGTGTCAAGGCTGATCTCCGGACGGCCGTGTGCCCTCTCGGCGGCGTTGATCGCACCCTGGAAGCCCTTGAGGTCGGCCATCATCGAGCCCATCATTCCACCCGGCAGGCCGCAGCCCACGAGCAGCGAACTCATCTTGGCGTTGGACGGGTTGATCCAGTAGCCGAGGAAGTCGTCGATGAACTTCTGTGTGAGACGGCGCACTTCCATGTACGCGTCCATATTCAGATCCTTGACAAGGAATCCGTCGGCCTTCAGCATCTCCCTGATCGTGATGACGTCCGGATGAACCTTTCCCCATGAGAGCGGCTCGACCGCCACGTCAAGATAGTCGGCCCCGGCGCGGGCTACCTCCAGCATCGACGCCGGAGCGAAACCAGGGCCTGAATGACCGTGGTACTGTACCAGAATATGCGGGTATTTCTTCTTTATGTCGCGGGTGAGCTGGCCGAGGAATGTCGGACGGCCGATTCCAGCCATGTCCTTGAGGCAGATCTCGTCGGCTCCGTATTCAACCACCTTGTCGACGATGCCCATGTAATATTCAACGGTGTGGACAGGGGAGTTGGTGATGGAAAGCGCCACCTGCGAGATCATCCCGCCTTTCTTGGCGAACTCGACGGAGCGGCGCAGGTTCCTGTGGTCGTTCAGGCCGCAGAACGAGCGGGAGATGTCCGTGCCCTGCTTTTTCTTAACCTTGAACATCAGTTCCCTGACATCTGCCGGAACCGGGTTCATCCTGAGGGCGTTGAGGCCCCTCTCAAGCATGTGGGTCTGGATGCCGGCCTTGTGGAAAGGGGCGGTCCAGCGGCGTACAGCCACGTTAGGGTTCTCGCCGAAAAGAAGGTTCACCTGCTCGAACGCACCACCGTTGGTCTCGACACGGTCGAAGCAGCCCATATCAATGATGGCCGGGGCGACCTCCACAAGCTGGTCCACACGGGGAACGTACTTGCCGGATGACTGCCACATGTCCCTATAAACGAGGGAAAACTTGATTTCTCTTGCCATAATCTTATCGTAATTTACAGTTTACAAATATACTTATATTTCTTATTAATTTATATTTTTGAAGAGGGTGGAATTTTGCTAACTTTGTAAGTTATGAAAAATGCGTTTCCGACAATAGTGATCATCATCCTCGTCGCCACAGCGGTGACGGGCTGCGACTTCTTCAGAAGGCTCGCCGGACGGCCTGACTCCGAATGGATTGAGGCGAAGGCTGAGTCTATCCGACAGGAAGAGGAGGCTCTGCGTGTCCGTCAGGATTCGCTGGAAAAAGCCCGTAAGGCCATCGCCGACTCGCTTGCCGCCGCTGATTCTGTTCGTCTTGCCAATCATCGTTACCGTTTCTGCATAATCCTGGGCTCGTTCTCCAGCAAAGAGAATGCCGAGCGGTATGCCGAGGAGATAGCGGCGAAGGGGTACAAAGGGGAACTTCTCACGTTCAGGAACAGCACCGCCGTGGGAGTGTGTCCGACAGACGATGAGGCTCAGGCAAAGAAGTCGCTTGAGGATATTCAGAGGCAGGATTTTTGCCCTAAGGGCGCGTGGATTTTAGAAAGGAAACTATGATGAAAGGAAAAATCACGATCGTTTCGGCCATCTGCGCTATCTTCTTCGGCTTAACCACGGCTGACGCCCAATTCAGGAATGGAACCTCCTACACCGATCTGGACGACAGCGAGACCGTCCGGGCGTTCAAAGAGCATGTCTCGACCATCTCGGCGGCGGTCATGGAGGGACGTAAAGCCGGTTCCGAAGGCGAGAGGATGACCGCTGAATATGTCACCGGAATATTCAAGAAATATGGTGTCGACGTGCTGTCCGGAGAGGATGGCGATGTGTTCGGAATCCGCCAGGAGAGTGGCGACACCTTGACCTCACGCAATGTCATCGCTTATATTCAAGGAGGCGACAAAACATTGAGAAATAAATATATAGTGATCGGCGCAAGGATGGACAACCTTGGCACGGACACTATGACGATAGACGGACGGACAGTCGGGCGGACATATTACGGAGCCAACGGCAACGCCTCGGGTCTTGCCATGATGCTTGAGTTGTCGAGGATGCTCCGGACCAACAGCCCTCTGCTGGGACGTTCGGTACTGTTCGTGGCTTTCGGAGCCTCGATGCAGACTTACGCGGGTTCGTGGTACTTCCTGAACAGAGCGTTCTCCGATGTGGAGGACATCGACGCGATGATCAATCTGGACATGGTAGGCACCGGAGGAGACGGATTCTACGCCTACACATCCTCCAATGCCGACATGAACGAGATCGTCAAAGCCTTGGCGGGCCAGCTCCAGCCGATTCTTCCCACCCTGACGGCGCAGGAGCCTTATCCTTCCGACCACAGGGCGTTCTACGACAAGAAGATTCCCTCAATCTACTTCACGACAGGACATTATCCTGAATATGGCACCGAACGTGACACCCAGTCCATCATCGACTACGACACGATGGAGCGGGAACTTGAATATGTCTATAACTACTCTGTGGCTCTCATCAACGGCCCTAAGCCGATCTTCAATCCTTCCGATCTGTCAGGTCTGACCAAATCCAAGGGCGAAGACTCGGTCGTGCCTTACTACGATTGCGACTATCGTCCGTCGTTCCTCGGGAGCCGCGACCCGAGGGTGTTCCTCGAGAAATGGGTCTACACCTACATGAAATATCCTAAGGAGGCGGTGAAGAATGGAATCCAGGGGCGTGTCCTTGTGGATTTCGTGATTGACGAGAAGGGCAAGGTCCGTGACGTTAAGGTTCTTAAGGGTGTCGATCCGCTTCTGGACGCAGAGGCCGTGAGGATCATAAGCGCCTCTCCGGACTGGAAACCGGGCTGGCTGATGGGCAAGAAGGTCAAGTCCAGGATGTCGCTCTATGTGGAGTTCCGTCTGGAGAAAAAAGGCAGTTTCGGATTGAAAAAACATGATAATTAATAAACAACAGTAATAAAATGGACTACGATTTCAGGAAAATTGAGAAAAAGTGGCAGGCCTACTGGGCCCAGAACGGCACTTTCAAGACGAAGGAGGATCCTTCCAAGCCGAAGTTCTATGTTCTGGACATGTTCCCTTATCCGTCCGGAGCGGGACTGCATGTCGGCCATCCGCTGGGCTACATCGCCAGCGACATATATTCCCGCTACAAGCGACTCAAAGGCTTCAACGTGCTTCACCCGATGGGGTACGACGCTTTCGGCCTTCCAGCTGAGCAGTACGCGATCCAGACCGGACAGCATCCTGAGGTCACGACGGTGAACAACATCAACCGCTACCGTCAGCAGATGGACAGGATCGGTTTCTCCTACGACTGGAGCCGTGAGATTCGCACATGCGATCCGGCCTACTACAAGTGGACCCAGTGGGCTTTCCTGAAGATGTTCGGCTCATGGTACGATAATGATGCTCAGAAAGCTCGTCCGATCGAGGACCTTATCGCTGCCTTTGAGAAGGGTGGAAGCGCTGCTGTCAATGCCGCATGTACTGAACACGAGCCATTTACTGCTGAGCGATGGAAGGCATATTCAGAGAAAGAGAAGTCTGACGCTTTGATGAACTACCGCATTGCCTATCAGGGAGAGACGGCGGTGAACTGGTGTGCCGGACTTGGGACCGTGCTGGCCAACGATGAGGTGAAGGACGGGCTTTCAGTCCGTGGAGGTTTCCCTGTGGAGCAGAAGAAGATGAAGCAGTGGCAGCTCAGGGTCTCGGCTTATGCCGGAAGGCTTCTGGAAGGTCTGGACAAGATCGACTGGACTGACTCCCTCAAGGAGATGCAGCGCAACTGGATCGGGAAATCCAACGGATGCGAGGCTGTGTTCAAGTGCTACAACGGTGAGACGGAGCACGACGTGACCATATTCACAACCCGTGCTGACACAATGTTCGGCGTGACATTCATGGTGCTGGCCCCGGAGAGCGATCTGGTGCCGCTTCTTACGGCTCCGGAACAGAAAGAGGCTGTGGATGAATATCTTGCCGCCGTCAAAAAGAAGACGGAGCGTGAGAGGATCGCCCAGACCAAGACAGTCACCGGCGTGTTCAGCGGCTCCTACGGGGTGAACCCGATGACCGGCGACAGAGTTCCGATCTGGATCTCTGAATATGTCCTCGCAGGTTATGGCACAGGTGCCATCATGGCGGTTCCTGCCCACGACAGCCGTGATTATGCGTTCGCGAAGAAGTTCAACCTGCCTATAATTCCTCTGATCGAGGGCTGCGACGTCAGCGAGGAAAGCTTCGACGCCAAGGAGGGCAGGATGATCAACTCCGGCTTCCTGAATGGATTGGATGTCAAGGAGGCTATCCCTGCTGCCATTGAATATGTTGAGAAACAGGGCTTTGGCCATAGGAAGGTCAACTATCGCCTTCGTGACGCGATCTTCAGCCGCCAAAGGTACTGGGGCGAGCCGTTCCCGATCTACTACAAGGACGGAATTCCGACTCCGGTCCCGTTTGAGAAACTGCCTCTCAAACTGCCCGAAATCACGGAATTCAAGCCGACCGAGAGCGGGGAGCCGCCTCTTGCCAGGGCAAAGGACTGGACCTACGATGGGTATCCTCTTGAGACCAGCACGATGCCAGGCTTCGCTGGATCCAGTGCCTACTATCTGCGCTACATGGATCCTCACAACAACGAGGCCCTTGTTGACAGGAAGGTTGATGAATATTGGCGTGACGTGGATTTGTACATCGGTGGTACAGAGCACGCTACGGGGCATCTGATATATTCCCGCTTTTGGGACAAGTTCCTCTACGACCTTGGCTATGTCTGCGAGGACGAGCCGTTCCGCAAGCTGGTTAACCAGGGTATGATCCAGGGCCGTTCCAACTTTGTCTATAGGATCGTGGGCACCAACAAGTTCGTGTCGCTCGGCCTCAAGGACCAGTATGAGACCACTGAGATCCATGTGGACATCAACATCGTTCGCAACGACAAACTCGATCTGGAGGCGTTCAAGGCCTGGAGGCCGGAGTTCGCCGACGCCGAGTTCATCCTTGAGAACGGGGAATATGTCTGCGGCTGGGCTGTGGAGAAGATGAGCAAGTCGATGTTCAACGTTGTCAACCCGGACAGGATCTGTGATGACTACGGCGCCGATACCCTTCGTCTCTACGAGATGTTCCTCGGACCTCTTGAGCAGTCAAAGCCTTGGGACACAAAGGGTATTGACGGAGTGAACAGATTCCTGCGCAAATTCTGGAGGCTCTTCTTCGACGGGGACAACTGTCTCGTCACCGATGAGAAAGCCACTCCTGCCGAGCTCAAGGTTCTGCACAAACTGATCGCAAAGGAGCAGGACGACATCGAGCACTTCTCGTTCAACACGACAGTCAGCGCGTTCATGATCGCGTTGAATGATCTGGCCGGACTCAAGTGCCACAAACGTGAGATTCTTGAGCCGCTGACGATAATGCTCTCTCCGTTCACCCCGCACATCGCTGAGGAACTGTGGTCTGTGCTCGGCCACAACGAGAGCATCACATACGCCCGTTTCCCAGAGTTTGACGCTTCCCTCGCCGCTGAGGACAACGTGACCTATCCAGTCTCGTTCAACGGCAAGATGCGCTTCACCGTGGAACTTCCCAAGTCTCTCTCTCCCAAGGAGGTCGAGGCTCAGATCCGGGAAATGGAACAGACTTCCAAATACGTGGGCGGGCAGAACATCGCCAAGGTGATTGTCGTGCCGGGTAAGATAGTGAACTTTGTATTGAAATAATCCATGACATTAGGTTCTTCCACAATCCTGAGGGGCGTTAAGGAATATCTTCTCATCACCCTCGGCATAGTTATCTACACTGTGGGCTGGGCGATATTCCTGACCCCGAACAATCTTATCGGAGGTGGTGTCTCCGGTATCAGCGCCATAATTCAGTACGCCACCGGCATCAAGATGGGATATTCCTACTTTGTGATCAACACGATACTGCTGATTATCTCGGTGATCATCATCGGCCCTGCCTTTGGCGCGAAGACGGTATATGCGATAATTCTTGCGTCTGTCTGTCTGAATATCTTTCAGTCCATTATCCCTGAGACGATTATCCATGATTTCGCATTGTCTAACGGCAAGCTGATGTGTTCGATAATCGGCGGCTCGATGGCGGGTGTGGGCATCGGCATGTCCATCTCCCAGGGTGGAAGCACGGGAGGCACCGACATCATAGCGATGATCATCACGAAATTCAGGAATATATCCCCGGGGCGCATCATCCTCACAATTGATGTGTTCATCATCGCGTCCTCTCTGTTGTTTCCTTCATTCGGGGCTGATGGACAGGCTATTCCTTTCGACGCCAAGTTCTCCATCGCTGTCTACGGCATGATCATCGTCACCGTCAACGGCTATGTGGTTGACCTTTACCTTTCAGGATCCAAGCAGAGCGTGCAGCTGTTCATCCTGTCAAGGCATTTCGAGGAGATCGCCGACATGATCGCCAAGGATTTCCACAGGGGGGTCACAGTGCTCAACGGAGAAGGCTGGTACACTAAGAAGCCGGCTTCCGTGTTGATGGTCATCACAAGGAAAACGGACATCAACCTCTTGCTGAAATCAATCAAGCGTGTCGATCCTGACGCTTTCCTGTCCATATCCTCCGTGAGTGGGGTTTACGGTCAGGGATTCGACTCGATAAAAGGCGCAAAGAAAAGTTAAAAAACGCAAAAGAAAACATTATTATCATTTTATACCCCCGTGCGAACCCCCGCATGGGGGCTTTTTGTTTTTATCTTGCCCTGAACCGAACCATATAATATTGACCGAAAGATGACAATACTTATTGCAATTCTGGCTCTTGCCGAGTTTGCGTTTTTCTTTATCTATGATTTGAGACTCAGCAAAGACAACAGGTCTGAAAGGCACGTGATCCGTCTGATGTCGTGTACTGGAGGCATGGTTTTGATCCTGCTCGAAATCGCGCTTCCTTGTCCCGTCGGGCTTCAGGAACTGGCGGTGGACCTCTCGATGTCTACGGCGATACTCGTCCTGTATCCATGTTCTTTTGAGAAGCCTAAAGCCTCGTTTGTCGCGTCAACCTATCTGCTGGCGTCCGGTCTTGCCTCTTTTGCGTGCTTTGGTTTCAGAGCTGCCGGCACCCTTGACTTTAAGTGCCAACGGGCGGTTTGCTCATTTGTCCCGATGTTCATCTTTGTCCTTTGCTATTTTCTTTACATCGCCTATTTGCGGTTTACGGGGATCCGTATGATGTTCCGCCACACCGCGGTGTGGCATAACGTGGAGGAGCATTCCCGCTTTCTCTATTCGCTCGCCTTTCTGGTGGCCGGCATGCTTTTCATTGGCTGCATCCCGATGTCCGGACATTGGAGTGATGCCCTTTCAACCGTTTCTCTGCTGATGTTCCTTGGACTTTATGCTTTGTTATACCTCCGGGCTATGACGGGAAGGACATTCGTGCTCAACCGGGAGACGGAGAAAAAGATCAAGGACATAATCAAGGGCAATTTGAGGACAACATACGCCGAAAAAGTAGATGAGGACAAGAAAATGAGCTATCTCTACAAACGGGTGGTGATGTACATGGAGGAGAAAAGGCCATATCTGAGCCAGACGTTTGACATGTCGTATCTGGCTGACCGTATGCTTACCAACAAACTGTACCTTTCAAAGACTATAAACGTCCTTTCCGGCCGAAACTTCAGGCAGTTCGTGAATTATTACAGAGTACGGCGGGCCATGGAACTATTCAAGGAGGATCCCCGGCTCAAGATCAACGAGGTCTCGGAGATGTCCGGGTTCCGGACCGCGGTCTCGTTCAACATGGCGTTCAAGATGAACACCGGGAAGACTCCGACGGAATGGTTGCAGGATTATGTGGCTGAACCTCAGGTCAAATGAGCGTCAGATCCTCCATGATGTGGGAGGAGGCGCGATGATGTCCATTTCTGTCTTTTTAACAGGATGGACGAATTTGACCTCATGGGAGTGGAGGCATATCCCTCCGTCAGGGTTGGAACGTGGAGCTCCGTATTTCAGGTCACCCTTGATGACGCACCCGATTCCTGCCAGTTGGCAGCGGATCTGATGATGTCTCCCGGTAAGAAGGCGAACCTCGATCAATGAATATCTCTCCGTGTCCCTCAAGTGAGTGTAGATCAGTTTCGCAAGTTTGGCTCCGGGAGTCTTCTCGCCATCTCTGGCGATGAAACTCTTGTTTATCTTCTCGTTGCGTACCAGCCAGTCATCAAGTTCGGCCGACTCCTTATCCGGGGCATGGCAGCACAGAGCCCAGTAGGTCTTGTGGATGTTTCCGGACCGGAACATCTCCGAGAGTCTGGAAAGTGCCTTTGAGGTCTTTGCGAAGATGGTTATACCACTTACAGGCCGGTCAAGGCGATGTGGAATCCCGACATACACCTTGCCCGGCTTGCCATCTCTTTGGGCGATGAAGGCTTTCAGAGTCTCCGCGAGACACTCGTCCCCGGTCTTGTCTGCCTGGACAATCTCTCCCGACCTTTTGTTGAAGACAAGGATGTGATTGTCCTCGTAGAGGATTCTGGATTCCAGATCCTTGAACTCCACTTCCTCCAGTCGTCTATATTCCATTATTCAATAGGTACCAATGCGAAACTGAGGGTTCCCCTGCAGCAAAGCTTGCCGTCCACTTCCAGTTTGGCGGAGCAGAAGAACAAATTGCCTCTTCTCTCGTCCAATGTGGCTGTCACCTCGCACAGGTCTCCCGGCTTTACCGAATTCTTGAAACGTACCTTGTCCAGTCCGGCGTAGAGGGTGATGTGCCCGGGAATCTCATCCTTGACGAGAATCGCGCAGCTCTGAGCCATGATCTCGCACTGGATCACACCTGGAACTATCGGATTTCCAGGGAAATGTCCTCTCGTGAAGAACTCGTCTTCCTTGATTCTGTATTTGGAGTGTGCCGCTCCGTTTTCATCGATGTAAGCCTCCTCGATGAGGAGCATAGGCTCACGGTGCGGCAGGAATTGTTTGATTTCTTCCTTGTTCATGTCCGTCGTCTTAATGATGAAATATTCCCGGTTTAGTCCAGGCACTTTCTGAAGGCCACGCAGGCGTCGTGTCCGCCGAATCCGAACGAGTCGGAGATTCCGAGCGTCAGGTCTGTCTTGACTGCCTTGTTAGGGGTGTAGTCAAGGTCGCACTCAGGATCCGGAGTGTCCAAATTGATGGTTGGAGGGCAGATTCCGTCACGGAGAGCGAGCACTGTGGCGATGGCTTCAGCCGCTCCGGCAGCCCCGAACATGTGTCCGGTCATGGACTTGATGGAACTGATGTGAGCCTTGTAGGCAAAGTCTCCGAGGGCGTTCTTGTAGGCAAGAGTCTCGGCGACATCGTTCAGTTTCGTGCCGGTTCCGTGGGCGTTGATGTAGAGGTTGTCCTTCTCCTTGTCGAATCCGGCTTCCTCAAGAGCCAGTTCGATGCACTTCGCCTGGGTGGTTCCGTCCGGCCTCGGAGCTGTGGAATGGTAGGCGTCGCAGGTGTTGCCGTAGCCGACCATCTCTCCAAGAATCTGCGCTCCGCGAGCCTTGGCGTGTTCATATTCCTCAAGCACGAGTGCGGCGGAACCGTCCGCCATGACGAATCCGGCGCGATTGGCGTTGAACGGAAGCGATGCGTATTTAGGATCGGTGGCTCTTGACAGGGCCTTGGCGTTGGCGAACCCGACGATTCCGATAGGGATTGTGGCGTTCTCGCATCCTCCGGTGATGATGGCGTCCGCATAGCCGTTTCTGATGGCGCGGAAAGCCTCTCCCATCGCGTTCGTGGACGTGGCGCATGCGGTCACGATGTCAAGGCAAGGGCCTTCGGCGTGGTGCATGATCGCGATGTGGCCGGCCGCTATGTTGGAGATCATCGTCGGGATGAAAAGCGGTGAGATCCACTGACCAGACGGGTCTTCGATCATCTTTGCGATTTCCCTGTACTGAGTGGCGAATCCGCCGATTCCGGAACCGAAATATACTCCGAGCCTGAACGGATCGATGTTCTGGCCTTCGCCCTGTGACACAAGGCCGGACTGCTTCATGGCCTGGTAGGCCGCGGCGACACCGTACTGGGTGAAGAGATCCTGCTTCCTGATGAAAGGCTTGTCCATTCCATATTCCTCAGCCTTGAAGTCCTTGATGATTCCGGCGATTCCGACCGGCAGGTTGTCAGTCGGGAAAGCCTTGATGGACTCGATTCCGCACACTCCGTTGCACAGATTGTTCCAGAACGTGTTTACGTCATTTCCGACAGGGGAGATGACTCCCATTCCTGTTATAACTACTCTTTTATTCATTTCTTATCCTTTATATTCTGCTATTTGATAAACCTTGAAGCCCCTGCGAGCAGCTTCTCCGCTCCGTCCATGAGGTCTTCCACAATCTCCTTGGCGGTCTCCTTTTTCTTTATCATTCCGGCTACCTCTCCCGCTAGGAAACTTCCACCGGCGAGATCTCCGTCGAAGACTGCCTTGCGCATCGAACCGGTTCCGAATTTCAGGACCTCTTCCTTAGGAACCGCAGGATCATATTCCATCTTGAAGAATTTCTTCGCAAATGGCGTTTTGAGGCTACGGACAGCGTCTCCAAGCGACTTGCCGGTCACCATCGTGCTGACATCGGATGCGGCGATCAATCTGGCCTTGTAGTTTTCGTGAATATGACATTCGTCCGCAATAAGGAATCTCGTCCCCACCTGGACCCCTTTTGCTCCCAGCATGAAAGCGGCGGCGACACCTCGGCCATCGAATATTCCGCCCGCGGCAAGTACCGGTATGCCAAGGGCATCAACCACTTGCGGCACAAGGGCCATTGTGTGAATATCCCCGATGTGTCCTCCGGACTCCGCTCCTTCAGCCACGACGGCCGTGGCTCCAAGCTCCTGCATCTTGAGGGCGTAGGCGACGGATGCCACAACAGGAATCACTTTGATTCCGGCTGACTTCCATTTCTCCATGTAAGCGGCAGGGGAACCGGCTCCGGTCGTCACGATCTTGACACCCTCCTCGATGATCATCTCCGCAACCTCTCCGGCGTTCGGAGCCTGAAGCATGATGTTGACACCGAATGGCTTATCGGTAAGGGTCTTGCATTTGCGGATCTCCTCCCTGACGGCTTCCGTGCCGAAATTGATGGAGGAGATCAGGCCAAGTCCGCCGGCGTTTGAGACAGCGGCGGCCAGTTTCGCGTCAGCGATCCAGGCCATTCCTCCTTGGAATAAAGGACGCTCGATTCCGAGCAGGTCACAAATAATACTATTTATCATATTGCTGCAAATATACTAATTAATGTTCAGATTACCATTCCACTACGGCCGCTCCCGAGAGCAAACCGGCGCCAAAGGCACTAAAGACCAGAATATCTCCCTTTTTGAACATTTCCTTCCTGTTGCACTCGTCCAGAAGGATTGGGCAGGAGGCCGATGATGAATTGCCGTGGTCTGTGATGTTGACCGGGAACTTCTCCGCCGGCTGTTCCATGAAGCTGATGATGGAGTCGATTATTCTCTGATTCGCCTGATGGATCATGAAATAGGCGACATCACTCTTGTCTATTCCCACCTCGTCCAGAAGGCTTTGCACACCTTCCGTGCATGCTTTTACGGCAAACTTGAATACCTCGCGCCCCTTCATCTGCATCGGGACACTTTCCTCTTTCTTGGTTATGTACGGGGTGTCCACAAGAGTCCTTGTCTGCCAGATCTCTTCTTTTGACGGCTCGGCGTGCAGCTTTGTGCCTTTGATGTTGTCACCTTCGGTCAGCACGACCGCTCCGGCCCCGTCTCCGAACAGGACGCATGTACCTCTGTCTTTCCAACTGGCCATTCTGGTAGGTTCCTCGACGCAAGCCACGATCGCATTCCTGATCTTGCCGGCCTTGTAGTATGTCTCCGCCATGTCCAAGGCATAGACAAATCCCGGGCAGGCGCAATTGATGTCGAACATGGGGCATTTGAGTCCGAGCTTCTCTCCGATGATGCAGCTCATGCCTGGGGTTATATATTCAGAGACAACGTTGGAGACAATGAAGAGATCTATGTCTTCGACCTTCAGCCCGGACATCTCAAGAGCTTTCCGCACGGCGTCGGTTCCGAGATCCTCCAGATTCTCGTCTGTTATCACATGCCTTGTCTTGATTCCTGTCCGTGGGTAGATCCACTCATCGCTGGTGTCCAGAAATCCCGCGAGCATGTCGTTGGTCACGACCTTTTTTGGAAGCGCGCTTCCTGTACCGATGATTCTCATAAATTCACTGAAATATTTTAAGTGTTCTCGGACAAAAATATGAATATGCCCGAACCGCCCAAAAAGAAAGTGGTGAATAGCCCTTTTGAGTAGCGACTGATGAGATTTTGTGGCGATTTCGCAGGATTTGTGGCGAATCGCCTACGGCCAGGACAATGAAATAAGGCTCTTTCAGGCATATTCTTACCTGAAAGAGCCCCTGCGATTCTGATTGCGTTTCCGTCTGTTATTCCTCGGTGACGAATGGTTTTGAGAGAAGTTCCATGGCCTCCACAGGCTTGTCTGTGGTGATGAGGGTGACACCTTTCGAGATGAAGTTGAGCATGTCGCTGACGTTGTTGACCGTCCAGACATTGACAGTCATCCCTATCCCGTTCGCCTCCTTGATCCAAGCGTCCGTAAGCTTGCTGTAGGAGTAGTCGATGCCCTTTATGCCGTCGGCCATGACAGCCGACGGGGCCTTGTCGCCGTTGAGATACTGGACGGTCGCTTCCGGTGCGAGTTTCACGAGTCTCTTGCAGGCCTCGTAACTGAAGGCTATGTATTCAACCTGATTCTGCAGGCCTTTGGCCTTTACGGCATCCACGCAGGCTTTAGCCGCAGCCATTGTCTTCCCTGTGGTGTTGTGATTCTTTATCTCTATGATCAGCTTCACGTTCGGGTAAAGCTTTGCCTGGTTCAGATAGTCGTCAAGCGTAGGAAGCGGCTCGCCGTTGGCGAGTTTGTAGTCCTTGATCTCATCGTAACTTCTCGAGTCGAGTCTCCAACCTTTATATTTTGCGTCCTCGGGAACCTCGTTGCCTTTGAATGTGGAGTTGTGGTATATCACAGGCACCCCGTCTGTGGTGACATAGATGTCAAACTCGGATCCATACACCCCGAGTTTCTGGGCTTCGGCCAAAGACGCCACCGAGTTTTCAGCGGCGTTGCCATGATGATACCCTCGGTGCGCCACAATCTTTGTGTTGTAAAAGTTCTTAAGATCGCTTACAAAATTGAACTCAGATGAGCCCAAAGGGTACTGCGTTTCTCCTCTGCCGAGTACAAGGCGGTATTTTCCGGCTCTGAAGTCATCCGGAATACGAATCTTCAGGAAGCCTTCCCCGTATGTCGTGGTACATGAGTACGACAGAGCCTCACTGCTCATCGATTCCAGCTTGACGCGGTCTCCGCTTTTGAAACCCTTGGCGTACACGTGGAACCAGCATCCTGGCTTGACATTGGCGTTCGGAAGCAATGTCAAGTCGCTTATCGAGATGACTTCCGGCTTCATGTCGTTTTTGACCACCTTGTAAAGTTCGGCCACATCCTTGGCGCTGAGGATATTGCCGTATATTCTCGCCACGACCACATCTCCGTTGAATCCGCTGTGCGCTCCGGACGCTCCGTTAGGGTCGCCGCCGACACAGAACCAAGTGCTGCCCTCGGTAGGAAAGTTCAGGTTTCCTGCCGCTTCGGTCTCACCTTTCAGTTCTCCGTTGACATAGATGTAGGATTTCCCGGCCTGCTTGCTCCAGACTCCGACAACATGATAGTAGCGGCCGACTTCCGGAGTAATGTTCGAATGTGTCCATTTCCAGCTGGATTTTCCGTTCGAACTGACGTTAGGCAGGAAGGTGATGTCCCTGCCTCTGCTTTTGTCTGTGATCAGGAAGCCGGTCCCGCCGCTCTGCATCGAACTGAATGGCTTGATCTCCAGTCCGTTGGCCGGAGCGTCCATCCTGAACACAATCTCCATGGAGTGCCCGTCCGCAAGCGCGTTCCTGAATTTCTGATCCTTGGTGTAGTCGATCTTGTAGTATCCGGAGCTTATTGCGTCGCCGAGCGTGTGGCTGAAATGCGCGGCGTATCTGGAATATGCTTCGTTGAAATAATTCACTGCCGATGATCCGGGAACCGTTGTCACCGGCATCTTGGAATCGGAATTGTCGATCGCTGTCCCGTCATTCTTGAATATCAGATCCAGCAGGTCGGCCTCAGGCACGTTTGGAGGTGTCGGAGGGACGATGATCTCTCCGTCGTTGGAGCCTTTCTTCTGGTTGATGGTGATGGAAACGGATTTCGTCCGGCATGTGAACACAAGGCCTCCCGACCTCGCCTCAAGGGTCTCGTTCTTCGCGATGCTGACCTTTATCTGCCTCGCGCCTTCCTCTCCGGAAAGAGGGCTGGCCGTGATCCAGTCCGCTCCCTTGACCTCAAGACTCCATGGGGCGTTGGACATCACGCGCAGTGGATATTCATTCTTCCCTTTCGCCTCGAAGTCAACCGATCCCGGAGTCTCGCCGGATTCATCGTAGACAGAAAACTGCACCTCTTCTTTGTTTTTTTCAGACTTGGTGCAAGCTGTCGCCAGACCAATGGCGGCAAAGACACAGACGCAGAATTTTCCGATAAAATCTTTCATTGGAATATGTTTGAGTATAAGTGACCGTGTTTGAAAAGCGTCGGAAATAAGTTGATAATCAATAATTACAAAGTTGTCTTTCCGTTCTGTTTATGGCCATGATTATTAATGAAGAGCAGGAAAGGCAACCGCCCTCCTGCTCTCCCTCGAAATCGAATCTGTTAATATCCAGGGTTCTGGACGAGATTGCCGTTGATCGTGAGCTGTTCCTGCGGAATGGCCAGCCAGTAGTTCTTCGGAGCGGTGAACGTTCTGGAGTCCGTCTCGTAGGCCTCGGTGATCTTGTAGTAATCCTCGGCCGTCTTGCCGGCGATGTTCCATGAACGTGGCTTGTTCTGGAGAATGTTCTGAACGACTTTGTATCTCCTCAGGTCGTAGAACCACCTGCCTTCGAACGCGAACTCGCTGAGACGTTCCCTGAGGACTGCGTCAAGCAGTGTCTTTCCGGTAGGAAGACCGCCGACCTTGGCCCATGAATCCTCGAACTTTGGAAGTCCGGCGCGCTCTCTGACCTTGTTGATGTAGGTCAGGGCCTCTCCGTCAATCTTGCCGTAGTACTGGACGTAGGCCTCCACAAAGTCCAGATAAGGCTCCGCGAAACGGATGTACGGGAAAGCGAACTTGTGATAGGTGAAATTCTTTGAGGTGTTGTCGTAGTTGTTGGACTTGTGGATCCACTTCTTGACATAGTAACCAGTGCAGCCTTGATATTCATTGCCAGTGTTCCCGTCGTTCTGCTGCTCTTCGCCGCGACGGCACTTGAGCATGAAGGTCTCGCCGTTGAGATCGTATGATCCGCGGTCATAGCCGATGGAGGCGTAGAATCTTGGCTCTCTGTTTATGTGGAGGATCGAGGTCTTCTCACCAGGATAGCCCGGAGCGTCAACCAATTGGGTCGGATTCTGAATGGCATTCTTTGTCTCAGGATCGACATCCATCGGAAGTCCGTTCTTGGAGAGGAAGCACTCCACAGCCTCGAACGTAGGCACGAAATATCCGCGCCATCCCTCACGGTTGTAGGAAGTGTAGCCCGTCCTCGGAGCCATATTCTTGATGTTGTAGGAGATGTTGCCCTGGGCCGCATAGCAGAAGAGGTGCTCGTACTCATTGTAGAAAGCGTTGGCGTCACCGCCGAGGAACGCTGCCCTGTAGTTCTCGTAGCCTTTCTCGAAGGTGTCGGTCTCCTTGCTCGGAGCGTAGAGCCGGAATCCGTCAGCCTCACCCTGCTGGATCGCCTCTCTGGCTGCGTCCATGGCCTTACTCCAGAGCTCCTTGTCATATTCAAGAGGCATCAGCGGCGTGCCGTCGTTGTTCTTGAAGTCTGAGTACCATTCAGCATTGCCGTTGACCATCGGGGAAGCCGCCTGAAGCCAGAGGCGTGACTTGAGGGCCTTGGCGGTAGTCTTCGTCGCGCGGCCGAGGAAGTTTGATGAATATGACGCCGGGAGATACTCGGCGGCCTTGTCGTACATGTCGGAGATGAACTTCACACACTCCAGATAAGGCTTGCGGGCGTAGTTGATGTCTTCCTGAAGACCGATGAGATGGTCCACGATGACGATCGGGCCGTAATATTCAAGAAGGGTCTGGTGCATGTAGGCTATGTTCCAGTAGGCCTCGCCCCTCCAACGGTTCCTTTCTTCCTGGCTCGCATCCGGCACCTTGTCGATGTTCTCAAGAAGGAGGTATGCGTTGCGGATTCCGCCCCACACGTTGTAGGACACGGCTCCTGAAGCCTTTTTGCAGGTTGTGGACCACATCGCCACGTAGGTGTTGGACGGAGTCTCCTGATTGTTGAAAACAAGGGACTTCCATTTGAAGTAGTACACTGAGCCATAGAAACTTGACACCATGTCGCCACCTCCGCACATCTCAAGCGAGGACTGGAAGTACCATCTGTTAGGCATATAGTAGTAGAGCGAGGCGGCGAAGTTGTCGGCCTGCACGTGGGTCTTGAAAAGGTCGTCCTCTGTGGCCTTGCCGCTTGGAATGACATCGAGGAAGTCGCATGAGGTCGCCATTCCCAAGACACAGGAGAGTATGATAAAAATCTTCTTCATATTCATAAATGATTAGAAATTGAACTGGAAACCTGCCTTCACGGTGCGCTGGAGCGGGTATGACAGACCGTTGCCGCGGCCTTTCTCCGGATCCCAGTACTTGAACTTGGAAATGTAGAACAGGTTGTTGCCCTGGAGGTAGAAACGCACGAACTTGTAGGTGAATCCGATTTCGGCGTTCTTCAGACGGACGAATGAGGCGTCGTGCATGTACAGCGTGGATGCCTGGGTGTTGTTGTCTGATGGAACCGTCGTGAGCCTTGGGTACTTGGCGTCCTTGTTATTGTTGTCCCAAGACCAGTGGTCGTCGGCGATGTACTTGACGATGCCGTAGCCGAAATGCTGATTGTCGCAGAACGGATGGTTGTTGTACGTTGTGATGTCGTACCTTGAGCTGCCCTGGAACATGATGGAAGCGTCCCATTTCTTGTATTTGACCGAACCTCCGAATCCGAACTGAACCTCAGGGAAGTAAGGCTTGTCGCTCCACACGAAGTCGTTGGAGTTCACGACACCATCGCCGTTCACGTCCTTGTATTTCACGTCACCGACACCATATGCTCCGAAATCCTGTCTCGGACTGTTGTCGATCTCCTCCTGCGAGGTGAAGAGCCCTTCGGCGATGAGCACCTTGTTGGAGTTGATAGGCTTCCCGATCTTCGAGAGGTGCGGATTCTTTGAGTAGTCAGGCTCGTCCATGGCCTTCACTTCGGAGTGGGCATAAGTGAACGTTCCGCGCAGTGAGTACTGGAAGTCGCTGTTCACCACCTTGTTGTAGTTGATCGAGAAATCCACTCCTGAATTGGAGGTCTCTCCGAGGTTCGCCCACGGAAGCGATCCGCCCACGCCGCCGTTCGACGCAAATGACTTGCGCTGCATGAATATGTTCGTGCGGTACTCGTGGAACCAGTCGGCTGACAGCTTCAGGTCTTTGAAGAGCTCGATGTCGATTCCGACATTGAGTTTCCTGGCGATTTCCCAAGTGGCGTCCGCATTACCGTAGTTGGAGATGAATCCGGCTCCGACCTTGGCGAAGTTGGAACCGAAGACGTAGGCCCTTTCTCCCATGTCGACCTCCGTGATGTACGGGAAGCGATGGTCGTCACCGAGGGAGTCGTTACCTACGAGACCGTAGGAGGCGCGGAACTTCAGGTTCGTCACCGTGCCCTTCAGAGGCGTGAAGAACTTCTCGTTGGAGATGTTCCATCCGATGGCCGCTGACGGGAAGAAACCGAAACGCTTGCCCGCGATGAAGTTCTCGGAACCGTTGTAGCCGAAGTTACCCTCAAGGAAATAACGCTTGGCGTAGTTGTAGGTGACACGGCCGGCGAGACCCTGCTCCCTGAACGGAAGAAGTTTTTCCTCGGAGGATCCGGTGGCGTTGTTCACCTTCTCTTTCATGTGGTAAACGAGATCGGCGCTGACATCGTGCTTCCCGAACTTCCTTGCATAGTTGATCTGGCCCTGCAGAGACCACTCGTGGTAGCCACTGGCTGAGACAGAACTCTCAAGGTAGGTTGTTCCCTCGGCTCCGATGGAGCTGGCTGTCCATGAATAAGTTCCGTCCTCGTTGAGCGTGACGCTGTCCGGATTGATCTTGTAATATGCCGGAGTATGGTAGCGGTTCGTCGCGGCGTAGGAATAGTTGTAGAAAGAGACCAAAGCCTTTGCCGAGAGTCCCTTGGTGATGAAATTCAGGTTCTGGTCAACGTTGAGGGACGCGGTCATCCATGACCGGTATTGCTCCTTGTAGCCGCGGCTGAGCAAAGCGTAAGGGTTGAGGTCGTTGGAACCGGTGTCCCAGGTGTCGTTGTTGCCGTACCTTACGAACGTGTCTCCGTCCTGGGCCGGAAGAACGGCCGGGAAGCGCACTGGGTTCGCGCGCATCGTGTAGTAGAAGAGGTTGGAAGTGGACTCGTAAGGGCTGTCCTGGTACTGAAGCTGCATGTTCAGTTTCATCGAAACCTTGGTCGTCTTTGTGGCCTGGGCGGTGACGTTGCTCTGGAACATGTACTTCTTGTTGTTGAGGTTGACATCAAGCAGGGCGTCCTTAGGCTCTTTGATGATACCATTCTCGTTGTAGATGGAGGCGTTGAGGAAGTAGTTGACCTTCTTTCCGCCGCCTCTCAGCGAGACGTTGAACCTTTGGTTCATCGCGAAGTCCTTGAACAGCATTCCGTACCAGTCGTTGTTCGGGTAGACGTAAGGATCAAGATGGTTCCTGGTGCCTTCGATCTTCTCGCTGGAGTAGAACGGCACGTATGCGGCGCCTGACTGGCGGGCCACATTGTATAGGGCCTCGTTGTAGAGTTCCATGTACTGCACACCATCGACGACATCCTGAACCATTGTCGGCATGGAAACCGTGTTGTCGAATGAAGCGCTGATGGCGATCTTCTCGGAATTTCTTCCTTCCTTGGTGGTCACGATGAGCACACCGTTGGCTCCTCTGGAACCGTAAAGGGCGGTGGCGGTCGCATCCTTAAGGACGGACATCGACTCGATGGCCTCGGTCGGGATGTTGTTGAGCATCGATGATGTGATCTCAACACCGTCCAGAACGATCAGCGCGCTTGAGTTGGCTCCGAAAGTGGATATTCCTCGAATATAGAAGGCCGCGCCGTCGGCTCCCGGTTCACCGGAAGTCTGGCGGGCGATGAGTCCCGGAATATTACCGGCGAACGAAGTCGTGAGGTTCGAGGAAGATGTCGCAAGGTCCGCTGGTTTCACCGCCTGGACTGCTCCCACGAGGGATTCTTTCTTCTGCGTACCGAATCCGACTACTACCGACTCTTCGAGGGCGTTCGCCTGTACGATCATGGTCACGAGAGTGAACAGGTAGGTGTCGGCCACCTTGATTTCCTTTGTGTCATACCCCATCATCTCGAAGACCACGGTCTGGGTGGTAGGGGAGACGGAGAACTTGTACTCTCCGTGTGCGTCCGTCGTGGCGACCTCCTTGGGGTTTTCCTTGGAATGGATCACGACACCGGCCAGAGGTGTGTCGCCGTCGGAACCGATTACGATACCGTTGAGTATCTTGTCTGCCTGGCCTGTCTTCGCGTTTTGCGCCAGGGCAGGAATGACCCCGAGGCAAAGCGTGACGGCGAGCATGAATATCCTTTTGATTATCTTATTCATAAACTGAGCTTTTTTCTGGTGTTACTTCACGATCTGGATCTTGCCTTTAAGAGCGGTCTTTGCCTTGATCTGCTCGGCTGTGAGCGGATTGTCATAGAGGCGGGCGACCACGACGGTGCCGTTCCAGGAACCGTTGAACTTGTCATCGCCGTTGTAGTTTCCGGCGACACCCATATAGTGCGGACCGTTTTTGTGCTTGAGGGCTGTAACTCCGACAGTTGCCTTGAGCTCGCCGTCCACGTAGCACTTGATTGTCTCCTTGTCCCAGACCCCGAACACATGATAGAGTTGTCCCGGCACTGCCCGTACATGGCTGACGGCGAAGTTCCAGTTGCCGTTGCCGTGCTGGATGAACTCGATGGAGCCATCCCTTTGGGCTTTCGATTTATCCCCTGCGTTGGTCGCTTCTTTAGCGTTTCCGAGCATCAAAGCGAACCCTCCGCCGGAAGTGGCACCGAAAGCTTTTGTCTCGGCGTTGGTGTGCTCGGTTGGTATGGAGAACACTGACTCGATTGTGTAACCATCGCCGATCCTGGCGTCGAATGCAGTATATTCACACTCCCAGAAAGCGTTTTTGGCCTTGTCCAAGTTCTTGTTGATGGCGCGTGAGACTGTCGGCCCCCATGCGCCATAGTCTTCGTAGTAGTTCATTGTGGCTCCGGTTGTCCAAGAGTTCACTTTGTTCTTCAGAGGGGAGATGTCCTCGGCGGTGCCGTCCTCGTGGAACTTGAAGTCCATCAGGTCGGCGGCCGCGTACTGGGTCAGGGTGATCACGCCCTTGACATCCTTGTCCTCTTCGGTATCGGCGCAGATCGCTGAAATATGTGCGGTCCTGTCTTCGCTGTAAGGGTTCGCCTCTACGGTGAAATGGATCTTTTCTCCAGATCTCGACACTTTCACCCAAGGCTGGTCGGACTCAGGTGTCCAGTTTGTGACGTTGAGCAGCTTCAGGGAGAGGTCCCCCTCAGCCTGGTATCCATCCGAGAGGATTCCCTTCGCGTCTATCGAGATGCCGAGGTTCTTTTGTGAGAGGTCAAGGACAGCGGACACGCCTGGATCCTCGATGCAGGTGAAAGTGAGTTCGGCTCTGTTCTTGGCGACGGTCTCCGAGATAGGACTCGCGTTGAGCACGACTTTGTTGTCACTTTGGGAAACGATTGAGAGCCAGGCTGCCCCGGCGGCGTCTATCTCGCACTTGAATGTGCCGTTGGTGCTGATGTTGACGGTGGCCTCACCTCCGTTCTTTGGAAGCACGTTGGAAAGGATCGTCGGCTCCAGGAAGAACCTTTGGAGCTGGGTCACTTGAAGCAAGGCCTTCTGCTCGATGTTGTCGCAGACGAAAGCGACTTTGGTGGTCCTCGGAGAGGTCGCGTCGTAAACCGTTGTGGTTAAGTTCACCGTCGCGTCGCCTGAACCTGACGACGGAGAGACGGTAAGCCAGTCACAGTCCTTTGGAATGCGGATGTACCAATCCCCGTCGGCTGTGAAGGATAATTGTTTTGTTTCCTGACGATTGCTGAATGTGATGGCGCACAGGCCCATTTCGTCGGCGTTCTCGAGAGAGATTTTCGCAGGGACACGCACTGTCTCCTCCGTTCCGCAAGAACACAAAGCCAAAGCGCCCCAAATCAGGAAAACGGCCAACGTTGTCAGCCTTGAAAACATGATTTTCATTAATTGAGCGGTTTAATAAAAAAACAATTTGGTTAATATATATTAATAAATGGTTATATGACGTATATACGTTTTAAGGAAACAAATTTAGTAAGGATTATTGGAATATGAAACGTTATAAGACAAAATTTTTGGTTCTCTGTTTAATTAAACCGCTCAATTGGTAACAATTTGGTCTTGACGTTCCCTAAACTTTCCGAATCAGCATAAATTTATTACTTTTGCATTGTGGTCCCTAAGCCTTGGCCGGAAAGAGTCATCGCCGGGAATTGCAAGTAAAGGAGAAAAGGATGAGTTTTTTCAACAATCCTCTGCCAGGCTATCTTCGTGGCAAGAATCAACTTATCTACACCGTGACTTTCACGGCGTTGTTCTCCATCGTTTTCCTTTTGGTCAGTCTCCCGTTCTCGCACAACAGCTGGATGGCGCTCGGAAACTCAAGATTCTTCGTTTTCACGGTGCTCTTCGCCCTCGGCTCGCTGATGATCGTGATTCTCAGCAAGTTCATCATGTATAAGACCCGGAACAAAATCAAGATGAATTTTCTGGGCTACATAACGTGGTGCGTCTGTGAGGTTATCGTGATCTGTCTGGCATATTCATTTATCACAGTGCCGATCACCGGCATCGGATGGGATCAGTTCCCTAAGACGTTGGGCAATGCTCTTCTGTATGGAAATACTTCATTGATAATCCCTTATATTCTTGCCGGAATGTACTATGCCATTCAGGACAAGAACCAGATCATCCGTCTGATGAACTACGGCAACGTGGTCTCTGACGAGGCTGTGCCGGCGTCGCAATTGGAGAAGATCACGCTTTTCGACAACAGCGGCGACTTGAAACTATGCGTCAGCGCGTCGAACCTCTACTACATAGAGTCTGACGACAATTACATCGTGGTCTGGTACACTGACAGCAAGGGTGACCTGAAGCGTTACATGCTCCGCTGCCGCCTGAAGACCGTGGAGGAAAGTTTCCGGGGCAGCAGCCTTGTTCGTTGCCACAGAAAATACATTGTGAATATGGATAAGGTCAAGGTCCTGCGCAAGGAGAAGGACGGCTATGAGCTTGACCTCGACAATGACTTGATAGCTCCGATTCCGATCACGAAGACATATTCAGAAAACGTCCTGAGCCGTTTCAACAACACCTCAGGACGCCGTATGCAGTGATATTCCCGTAATTATTCGCAGAGTCTGTTCAGGGCGAGTTCCACGAGGGTGCGCACCTGTGGCTTGTAGTCTGGATTGCTGCTCTTGAGGTGGCGGTTGGCGATGGCGCAGCAGATAGTTCCGGCCTCGTGGCCGAGGTGTCTTGCCATTCCAGCGACAGCCGAGCTCTCCATCTCGAAGTTCGTGATCCGATAGTCTCCGAAGCGGAACGACTCGAAGTCCTTCAGCATGTCCGGCATCGCGAGACCTTGTCTTACGACTCTGCCTTGTGGTCCGTAAAATCCTGAGGCTGAGATGGTCATTCCCTTTACGGAACAGTCTTCGAATTTCTTGATCAGCTTCTCGCTTGCCTTCACGAAGTAAGGTGACGGGAGATTCTTGTTCCAATGAGTGTGCTGCTTGAAAGCCTCCTCCATCTCAAGATTGGAGACCTCGTCCCTGTTGGCATACCAGTTCATCAGACCGTCGCAACCCACGGAATAGTGGGAGAAGATCGCCGAACCGAGCGGTATGTCAGCCTGAACGGCTCCGCAGGTTCCGATCCTGAGGATTGTCAGGGTGCGGTGCTCCTTTTTCGGCTCGCGGGTCGTGAAGTCCACATTGGCCAAGGCGTCCAGCTCAGTCATCACGATGTCGATGTTGTCCGTTCCGATTCCGGTCGACAGAACCGTGATTCTCTTGCCGTTGTACTTGCCGGTCGTGGCGACGAACTCCCTTGACTGGTGACGGAACTCGATGTCGGTGAGGAATCCGGCGACCATGTCAACCCTTCCCGGATCTCCGACGAGGACGACGATGTCGGCCAGTTCCTCCGGTTTCAGATGGATGTGGAACGCCGATCCGTCATCGTTGATGATTAATTCAGATTCTGCTATTCTCATAATATGAATTTTAATGTTTAGTAATCATGAAAGATTACCGATTTGTTTTTTTAACACTTACTTATGCCGCCAAATATAAGAATATTCAACGGAATTAACTATTTTTGTAAAATATGTGGCAAAGACTTCAAACTCTATACCTGTGCGTCGCCACAGGTCTCATAGCGGCGCTTTTCTTCAGCGTCAAGGCTTTCACGCTTGGTCCCGGCGGGATTCATGCCGTGGAATTGACCTACATCAAGTACACTCCGTACCTTATTCTTTTGATTCTGATCACAATCCTTCAGCTGCTGGCAGTGTTCACGTTCAACACGCGGGTCTTCCAGATGCGTACGGCCGTACTCTCAGCCATCCTGATGATCGCTCTTCAGGTCTGGATCGGGGTGGATTATCTTACGGCTGACAAGGAATGGATATTCAAGTTCACCGCAGTGTTCCCGCTCGTCGCCGCGATTCTGAATTTCATCGCCGCAAGGTATATCCTCAGGGATCAGCTTCTTGTCGAAAGCGTTTCCCACCTCCGCTCCCGGAAGAAAAATCATAAGATCTAAGGCACCGGATCATACCCGCTGCCGCCCCAGGGGTTGCAGCGAAGGATTCTCCAGACGGTCAGGAAGAGACCTTTGATCGGCCCCCATTTCTTGAACGCCTCGATGGCGTAGGTGGAGCACGAAGGCTCGAACCGGCAGGTTTTGGGGATGTATGGCCCGACGCAGGTGCGGTAGAACCAGATCAACGCCAGAAACGGCGCGATGCACACTTTTCTGATCCTTTGTCTCCAAGGAGGAATATCCCCGTTAGGCTTCATGTCCCGCTATCTTTTGAAGAACCGAGGCGACCTGCTCCCGCACGGCGGCATATTCCAAGACCTCTTTTGTGTTATAGAGAAATAGTATTGAATATCCTTTCGGAGGGAGAATGTCCTTTTGGGTTCTGTAGGCTTCCCGGAGCCTGCGTTTCAGGAGATTGCGTTTGACGGCTCTCTTGAACAGACGCTTCGGTACGGACACAATGATGGAATTCGGTTGTGACAGAATCCCATCATCGTTTGTCTCGTCATTTTTCAGAAAACAGTATTTTAGACCGGACGTGAACCCCCAGCGGCCCCTGGACATCAGAGCCGAAATCTTCGACTTCCCGTGAAGCCGCTCTGATTTCGGTAGGTTGAACATTCCGAGAACTATTTCTGTGCGCCAAGGTAGAGTTCGATGGCGCGGGCGACAGAGGGAGCCTCCGGGGTAGGAGCCTGGATCTCGATCTTGAGGCCGGCCTCCTCCATCGCCTTCACGATGGATTTGCCGTAGGCGACGAACTTGATGTCACCCTGCTGGAACTCGGGGAAGTTCTCGTAGAGGGACTTGATGTCGTAGGGATTGTAGAAGACGATCATGTCGTAGTCCTTAAGGTTCAGATCCTTTAGATCCTGCGGTACGGACTTGACAAACACCGCGGTCTTGTACTCGAGCTTCTGGGCCTCCATGAGGTTGGTCAGAGGCGAACTGTTGCTTGAGTCGGACTGGGTCACAAGGAACTTTTCGTTTTTGTGCTTCGCGCCGATCTGCTCGATGATCGACTCCGGAGTCCCGTTGCCGAAGAATATCTTGCGTTTCCTGTAGACGATGTGCTTCTGGAGGTACATCGCCACAGCCTCTGTCGTGCAGAAATATTTCATCGTCTCCGGAACCTTGACCCTCAACTCTTCGCATAGGCCATAGAACGCGTCGATGGTATGGCGGGATGAGAAAATGATTGCTGTGTAATCCAGGACATTGATTCTCTGCGTCCTGAACTCCCTTGAAGAGAGGGGCTCTATGAGAAAGAACTGTCTGAATGTGATGTCAACGCCAAATTTCTCTTTCAAAGCGACATAAGGGGCGTCGTTCAGAGGAGCGCGCTGTGAGATCAAAATCTTCTTTATTGCCATATTCTTGTTTTGTAATTCGGCCTCCGGAGACACTACAGCAGCTTGGCTGAAAGCACCAGGACGGTGGTCGGAAGTAATTCAAGGCCGCAAAGATACAAAAATGTTGTGAAAGGATTGCAAGCCGAGGCGAAAATCTGTCCCCGCCTGAAGATGTGGATCAGGTAGGTGACGGCGATGACATGCAGGAGTACCACATGCGTGATTTCCTTATCGCCAATCACCGCGTTGAGGAGGGCTCCTGTCGGAAGCATGATGAGGAACAGGATGATCATGTAGTTGAAAAACGCATGGTTGGCGGCGGAGAACGCCTTTGTCCTGTAGGAATTCATCTCAAGCTGCCAGTTCAGGAAGAATCTCAGCAGAAGGTAGGCCGCCATCGTCCCGCAGAGAGCCGCCAGCCTCAGGGCCGGTGGCAGGGCGTCCATGTAGTCAGGATGATAAAGGTCATAGGAATATGCCACCATGCAAATGGGAACGAACAAGACGATGGCAATCCAGTTCCGGCTGCCGCTCAGCTGGAGACTATCCTCAAGGTCAAGGGTCCCTTTCCAACGCAGGATGCAGTCACCCAGAGATGGAAGAATCTTGAAAAAACTCCTGATGCTCAGCAGGAATATGAACGTGAAAGCGACCGCGAGGCCACAGAAGACAGGATCGTCGACCATCAGTGTCAGTTGCCTCTTTTAGCGTTGTAGCCCATGTTCCTGAGCAATTCCGTGACTTTGTCCCGCAGGTCACCCTGGATGGTGATCTCTCCGTCTTTGGCCGAGCCGCCGACACCGCATTTCACCTTCAGGGTCTTGCCGAGAGCCGCCAAGTCTTCCTGCGTGCCCACGAACCCACTTACCAATGTCACCTGCTTTCCGCCTCTGTTCCTTCTGTCGATGGTGACTGTAAGCCGTTGCTTGGACGGCTCAAGGGTCTCCGTCTCGGCGGTCTCCTCCTTGGCGTAATCGAAGTCCGGGTTCGTCGAATAGACGACACCGAGCCTTTGCTTCCAATCGTTATCAGGTTTCATAAGATATTCCTTGTTATATTTTTGCAAAGATAGCGAATCCTTTTGTATCTTTGTCTGTTTGTCGGCTTGATTCGGCCGATTTAGGAACATAGTTAGTTTATGGACATTAAGAAATTCAAACTGTGGAACAAGGTGACCGCGCTGGCCGTCCTCGCCATCTCGGCTTTCACCTATCTCTCCACCATTGAGCCGACCGCTTCCTTCTGGGACTGCGGAGAGTTCATCGCGTCATCGTACAAGCTTGAGGTCGGACACCCGCCGGGAAACCCGGTCTTCCAGCTCATCGCAAGGTTCTTCACGATGTTCACCGGCCCGGACAAGGCCGCTGTGATGGTGAACTCGATGAGCGCGATCTGCTCTGCTCTCACCATATTCTTCCTCTATCTTACCATCGTCTTCCTTGTCAAAAGGGTGGTCGTGCCGAAACGTGACGGCGAAGGCGGGGCAGGGGAATATTCCTTGGGTCAGGCCATCGCCATCTACGGCAGCGGCGCCGTCGGCGCCTTGGCGTATTGCTTCTCTGACACCTTCTGGTTCTCGGCGGTCGAGGGAGAGGTCTATGCGATGTCGTCCCTGTTCACGGCCATGGTCGTCTGGGCGATGACAAAGTGGTACGAGGAGACCGACCGCAGGTACGCCAGCCGCTGGATAGTGCTGATCTCGTTCCTGATGGGACTCTCCATCGGAGTCCACCTGCTGAACCTGCTGGCGATTCCGATGCTGGTCTATATGTACTACTTCAAGATGAGGGAGGACAAGCCATATTCATTCTGGGAATATGTCAAGATCATGGCCATCTCGGTGGTGATCCTCGGATTCATCCTCTTCTTCATGATCCCTTACATCCCGAAGATCGCAGCTTATTTCGACCTGTTCTTCGTGAACACTCTCGGACTCCCGTACAACTCCGGAGCCGCCTTCTTCATCGTTGCTCTCCTCACGGCCTGCTTCTGGGGACTTTTCAAGACCCTCAAGACTGAGAAAGTGTTCTGGAACACGGCTTTGCTGTGCTTCACCACAATCGTGATCGGATTCTCCGTGTTCAGCATCGTGATCATCCGCTCCTGCGCCAAGACCCCGACCAACGAGTACCAGCCGGACAACGCCTTCACTCTTGTGCGTTACCTTTCGCGTGAGCAGTACGGCTCCACTCCTTTGCTTTACGGTCAGTACTACGGCGCGCCGTATGATATCGAACGGAAGTCCTATTGGGCTCCGCTGGACGGAAAATACAAGAGTGTCCCGGCTCCGGTTGATTTCAAGTATGACCGCTCCGGAAAGATGCTGTTCCCGAGAATGTACAGCATTGATGACAGGCACATCAAGTTCTACGAATCCTACACCGATGGCAAGGGAACTCCTGTGCCTGGCGCTAAATACAAAAAGCCTACTCAAGGGGCCAATCTGGCGTATTTCTTTGACTTCCAGCTTGGATGGATGTACTGGAGGTACTTCATGTGGAACTTCGTGGGCCGTCAGAACGAGATCCATTCACCTTCTTCCGACCTGTTCACGGGCAATTGGGAGAGCGGAATCCCGTTCATCGACAAGATTCACCTGGGCGACCAGAGCAACGCTCCGCAGTGGCTTCAGGACAATCCTGGCAAGAACCATTATTTCTTCCTGCCGCTCCTCCTTGGCCTTATCGGCCTGTGTTTCCAGTTCGACAAGGATCGCAGGGGATGCTGGCTTACATTCCTGCTCTTTTTCATGACCGGAATCGCGATTGTCCTCTATCTGAATCAGTCTCCATTCCAGGTGCGTGAAAGGGATTACGCCTATGCGGGCTCGTTCTACGCGTTCGCCATCTGGATAGGGTTCGCGGTCGCGGCCATATATTCATGGATATCTTCCGCCTTGAAGGAAAAGCACACGGTAGCCGTGGCCGCCGTGGCTTCCGTCGCCTGTCTTTTCGTTCCCGCGCTGATGGCGGAGGAGAACTGGGATGACCACGACAGAAGCAACCGCTACACTGCCGTCGAGGTGGCAAAGAACTATCTTAGCTCGGTGGGCGAGAATGGTTTGCTTATCACTCACGGCGATAATGACACCTTCCCTCTTTGGTACGCCCAGGAGGTAGAGGGCTTTAGGAATGATGTGAGAATATGCAATACCTCCCTACTTGGAACGGACTGGTACATAGACCAGATGAGGTATGCCATCAACAACTCCGCTCCGCTGAACCTTTCGATCGGGCAGGACCAGTACCTTTACGGCACCAACGAGTGGGTTCCGATCGAGGACAAGCGTGACCAGGCCCTTCTGCTTTCCGACTGCATCACCGTGTTCAAGCATCCTGACGCCAAACTTTTGTATCAGGACGGCAGCAAGCAGGATTATTGGGTCTCCAGAAAGATGATCATTCCTGTCAACAAGGAGAACTGCCTTAAGAGCGGAATCGTGAGCGAGAAGTTTGCCGACCAGATTCCGGACTCCATTGTCATCGAAATCCCTAAGAGCAAGAACTACCTCAGCAAGCAGGAGCTCTTCGTGCTTGACTTCCTCTCCACCTACCAGTGGGACAGACCTTTGAACATGCTCAATCAGGGCGGGGACCTGAACATCGGACTTAAGAATTACCTGATGTACGAGGGTTTTTCCTACAAGTTTGTCCCGATCAGGAACAAGGTGCAGTCATTGGAGGTGGGTCTTGTGGACACTGACGAGCTTTACGACATGATCACAGACAAGTTCTGCTTCGACGCTGTCTCCTGCGAGGACTACTGCGTTGACTACCAGAACACCTACACCTTCCTCGGAGTGATGTCTTTAAGGAATATGTTCGTGTCGGCCGCCAACGCGTTCATCGCGGCCGGAGAGAACGACCGTGCCGAGGAGATGCTTGATAAGTGCCAGCAGGTCCTCAAGCCTAAGGAGTACCCTTACGACAACTCGATTCTCGGCTGGGGCTCCAACGCCCTCTTCCCGATAGAGATGATCAAGGACTATTACGCTCTCGGAAAGCCGGAGAAGGCCAAGGCTCTTGCCACGGAACTGACCGACGAGCTCACCGAGTCCATCAGGTTCTACCTTGATTTCTACCCGATGTGCAAGAGTGACTTTGAATATAACTGCAATCTCATCTACTACATGACCAACGATGTCATCCGCAAGGCCGGTGACAAGGAGTTTGCCGACGAGATAGAGAAGTCCCTCGCCGCATTCCTTTCGGTCCAGTAGTGTGTTTGCCGGGAATATTAATGCGTGTGACTAATTACTTTAGTCACACGCATTAATATTTATATGATTATTTTTGCTAATTTTGCACACTATACCACACCACAGTAAACTTATGATGACATGAAAAGATTTTTTTTATTTGGATTTTTGCCGATCGCCCTTGCCTGCATGTCTCAGGACGGGCTCGCCCAGTGCTGCGGCGACAAGGCCGATTGCGGATGCGCGGAGGCTTCCGTTACCCCGGAACTTCCTGTCGGACAGGACAAAATCAGGGTTCTGTTCATCGGCAACAGTTTTACATTTGACGCCACCGAGCATCTCCCCGGAATCCTCAAGGCGGCCGGAATCACGAATTTCTCAATGGAACGGGCCTTTCACGGAGGCTACACCCTTGTCGGCTACAATGAGAATTTCGATGACCCGAAGGTCTGCATGCGCTACAAGTATGAGCCCGGGTATGATGAATGGGATGGAAACAAGGTTTACAAAAACGAGAACTGTAACAGCTCCCTGACCGCCTTTTGGGACAGCGGAAGACCTTATGATATTGTGGTTCTTCAGGAATATACCGGGCGGAAATATGCCTGGGACGGTTTTGAGGAATCACAGGTCGGCATTGACGCCGTCAAAGGACTGATGGAGAAGGTGAAGGCAATGCAGCCCGAAAAGGAGCCCGTTTTCGTATATCTGATGTCGCAGGTTTTCGCCACGGGAAGCGAACGTCTAGTCAATTGGTTCGGCAACGACCGCGGCAGGATGTATGCAGCCATTGTGGGGCACACCAAGCAAGTGCTTGAACAGACAGGCATCAAGTACCTTATCTCGACCGGAACGGCTGTGGAGAACCTAAGGACTACAAGTCTTAACGTTGACAACGGTATGGATCTGTCAAGAGACCTGTTCCATCTTGACAAGGGCATCACTCGCTACACGGCAAACTGCACGGTCTTTGAGTCTATACTTGGTCCTTGTGTCGGCAGGACCATGGACGGCAACAGCTACCGTTTCTCCACATCCGACACATCGAAGAAAAACTACACGACCCCTGTCACTGACTGCAATGCCCCGATAGCTCTGGAGGCGGCAAGAAAGGCAATCGAAAAACCGCTGGAAGTCACGGATTTGAGCAATCTTTGATTTCGGAAGCAGCTTTGAAAGCAAAAAGGCGGGCGACCGGAGTGGTTGCCCGCCTTTGGTATATTCAATCATCCGGACTATTCCGCTTTCTCATAGGTAAGGGTCAGGATTGACACTCCTATTCCACCCTGAGTGCAGGTAAGGTAGTAAACTGTGTTCACGGCTGTGTCCTCAAGGTTCCAACTATACGTGTCTCCCTTGGTTGTCCAAGGAATTATTCCACCACCGTTCACATAGGTGTTCTGGGCATCTGTGCTTTCCGGAACACTGGATGTGATGGCTGCCTTACGCTTCGAGCTTGTGCCTGTTCCCTGGACGCAGGAAACCTTGATGAGCCTGTAGCCTTCGATGGCAGGGAATCCGAAATACCTTGAGACGGCTCCAAGCACAACACCCTTGTCGGCGGACCAATAGACGCGTGCGGCGGTGGCATTGCCGACATCGGTGAGGATGAAGTTGTAGCTGTTGCCGTTGGAGTGCTTATAGACGGCTGTGAGATTACCAGGGCAAGGAACGCCCGCAGGGCAGTCTCCGGAACCGGCCTTCTTCCAGTTGTCCTTTGTCGGCCATCCTTCCGGGGCTTCTCCAGTGAAGTCAAACTCAAGTGTCATCTTCTCGGTCTCTTTCTCCTTGAGTGTCAGCCTGCCGATCTCACCGAGGTCGATAATCTGGTTACGACCGGCCTCAAGAGCCTCTTTGCCAACCTTGACAGCGGACATTTGTGTCGGTGAGACAAGGGTCAAGGATATTCCCTTCTCATATTTTCCCGGAAGAATCCAAACATGATAGGTGTCACCGGTGACGAAAGTCTTGGCGGAAGGTGTGAGCGTCACCACATCGGAAACCTGGGTTCCTTCAGAGGCGGCTATTCTCGGCTCTCCGTTGTTCCAGTCTATGGAGACATTCCCTTCGGCGGCAATGGTCTCACCTCCATTGGCCTTTATCTCTATGCGGCGAAGAGTGTCCGCGCTTTCCTGAGTAAGCCTGAACTTGAGAAGAGCTCCGACATTGCGGAAAGAAACGCTCTTCTCCGCGTCACATCTTCCCACAGCGACATTGATGCCGGCTGGGTAACCGTCCTTTACAATCTGCTGGGTGACAGAGCTTATCGATGTCGTGAAGACCCCGTCGGAGAAAGTGTTGCCTTCCGAGAACGGATGGATGGCGTAAGTGTCAGTGCCAAGTTTCACCCCATCTCCCATGAAGATGACTGATGAGCCGCTTTCGGAGGTCGTGAACTTTGTCGAGCCATAAGTCCCCGCATCATTCTTTGTGAACACGTTGATCGCGTCCCCGTTGTCCCAGATGACTTTGTCCCCCTCAAGGTGAGCCTTTGTGCCGGTCTCGGACACTGCCCTGAGTTCGGAAGACTCCACAGAGACCGGAGTCTGTTCTTTGTCGCAGGCCACAAACGCGAGAGCGATGGCCATCATGATATATTCCTTTTTCATCTTGTTTACCATTTATATGATCCACCATTGCCGAAATCCTCGTTGCCACCGTTGCCGGACGCTCCCTTTGAGTGGATTTCAGTTAATTCGACCTTGAGGTCATCGATGTAGAACCTGTAGTCCTGGAGGTAAGTCGCTTTGTCTCCTCGTCCAAGGGCGGCAAGTTCCTCTTCTGTCAGTTTAGGAGTGGAGATGGCTATCACCGAGGCTTGGGTGATATTCTTGATCTCCACCGTATATTCCTTCATTGTACCAATTTGAAGATCAAGAGGGTATGAAGTTCCGTCGACAGTCACAGTGACCTTTGCGAGAGGGTCGTAGCCACGTGCGTCTTTATAGGCTCCGGCATTGAGGGTGAATCTGGCGTCAGCCGAAGACACTCCCATCTGTTTGAGGCGCTCACCGATGATTATCCTGTAGGTTCCGATGCACTGCCTTGTCCAAAGTGACTCATCGTAATAGCCAACCTGAAGGAAGCCTGGGCGCTCGTAGCAGCCGGCCGCGGATGAAATCGTCTCATAGGCGGCATCGGGAATATATTGGTCATTGAATGACTTATAGTTAGACGCATAGCCGCTCGTCGCGCTCGCCATCAGGTTGAGCGGAAGAAGTTCAGGATACGAAGCTTCTGATCTTACAAGGTCATCGAATCCGTTGGTGAAGGCGATATTGCTGTCGTCCATCTTAGGAAGCGAAGATTTCTCAGCCTCGGCCGGGAACACGCAGATAGCGTTGGAGATGCAGACATAGGTCTTTGAGCGGTCGCCGTCAGCCGTCATCCTGAAGTGGAGATTGCCGCCGGCAGGAATAGCCTCGCTTTGCGGAATGGTGAACGCGATGTTGTTCCAAGCGGCGTCAGAGCCAGGAGTCGTGGCGTTCTTCACTTCAACCTGATTCCACTTCTCACCGTCCGCGCTCCAGTAGTATGACCATCCAGCCTTAGTGAAGGATGCGGCGCGTGCCCCCATCATTAGGCGAAGGTTGCCGCTGACGGCGTCCTTTACAGGAATACGTATCAAGATGGATTCTCCCTTTGCGAAATTGTCAAAACGTATGCTGCGGTGGATTGACCTGTCGGCATCCGTTCCTCCGGAAGGTTGGGTGTGTGAAGGACATTCGAGGGATGTCGTTGCAGCCGAACCTGTGCAGCTTAGAACCATCCCGTCCTTGAACTGGCATTCGTTGCCGGAGATCACTGCGTTCACTAACTTGCGGCTTTCAGGGGCATCGATGTCGATGGTCTGACATATCGGGAATGAATATCCCGCCGCGACAACTTCCTTTCCGGCTTCCTGGGTCACCTTGATGACACAGGATTCAACACCGTCAGCCGGAGACTCCACCTTGATGAGGGCGACGCGCTGTTCGGTCTTGACGTTTGCGTTGACTGTGGCTTCAAGTAAGGTGGAGCCGCTGCCTTTTGACATGCCCGCGGTAATCCAGGCGGCTGGTTTTCCGTCCGGATCCTCTACGCTGACATCCCAATAGCAGTTGGAAGTGATCTTTACGCTGACACTTCCTCCTTCAGCTGGTATTGTGAATTCTGTCCCGTCCACCGAAAGCTCCGGCTTTGAGTCAGGATCGGATTCCGCTTCCTGACACCCGAAAAACACGGATGTGGCAAGCAGAATCGAAAAAGTTTTAAAAAAATTACGCATAAATGTTCTTAGTTTTAAAATTATGTGTACCTTTGCACCACACTACACCACAGTTTAATGCGCTGCAAAGTTAGACAAATTCCATAAAAAACAAGGAAGAAAATGAAAAAATTAGCATGCCTTGTCTTGTTTCTGATTCTGGCACTGTACCCGGCGATGGCACAGGGGCTGCGCCTGTCAGGTCAGATCACCGACACATCGGGTGAGCCTGTTCCCGGAGCCACAGTAATGATAACAGGAACTAATATCGGAACAATGGCCGACGCGGACGGAAATTTCGTTCTGGACGTGAAGTCCGAGCCTTCGCCGGAGGCGACACTTACGGTTTCCAGCCTTGGGTTCAGGGAGATGAAAGTCCTGATCGGAAAAAAGACGGTGTTCAATGTGACTCTCGAGGAGGAGGATAACATTCTTGAGGAGACCGTGGTCATCGGTTATTCCACAATCAAGAAGAAGGACCTCACCGGATCCCTGACTTCCGTTGAAGGGGACGCGGTCAGATCAAGGCAGACTTCGACGGTCTCCGAGGCTCTCCAAGGCGCCATGCCTGGTGTCACCGTGACGCGTTCGAGTTCGGCTCCTGGAGGAGAGGCGACGATCCGGGTCAGGGGAATCACCTCGATGACTTCCGGAGCCACATCCCCTTACGTCCTCATCGACGGAGTCCCTGGTGCGATCAGTGATGTCAATCCAGTGGACATCGACAACATCACGGTGCTGAAAGACGCCGCTTCGGCTTCCATCTATGGTTCACAGGCCGCCGCGGGTGTCATCCTCATAACCACAAAAAGGGCCAAGGAGAACGGCAAGGCAAGTGTGTCCTACAATTACAGTCTTGGAATCGACTCTCCGACCAGGATGCCGGAATATATGGATGCGGTAAGTTACATGGAAGCATGCAACGAATTGAAGTACAATGATCTTCCTGAGAGCGGATGGTATCAGGCCTACGACAGGGACCTCGTGGACAACTACATGTCCCTGCATTCAGCGGATCCGGACACCTACCCGATCACGGACTGGATGAATCTGATTCTGAAGAACAACGCGCTTCGTCACTCGCACAACCTCAAGCTTTCAGTCTCAGGGGACAGACTCCGTTCGTCCCTCAGTTTCGGATTTGACGACGTTGACGGTCTCTACAAGGCGAACCAGAGCTGGAAACGTTACACGGCGAGACTCAACAATGACTTGCGGATATTCAATTGGCTCAAGGCTTCCGCGGACGTATCTTTCAGGTACGTGGACAAGATCGACCCTCACTCGTCTCCTGCCTTGAAAATGAGATACATGCCACAGATCTACCCGGCGGTGTGGTCCAACGGACAATATTCTCCAGGGAAGGACGCCAGCAACATCTATGCGGCGATGATGAGCGGTGGAGAGGACAAGACCAGGACGTTCCGCACGGCGGCCAAGTTCCAGCTGGACGCCACGCCGGTCGAAGGACTCACCATCACAGCCCTGTATTCTCCTAAGTTCGGGTTCTCGCACGAAAGTGATTTCAGGCGTCAGACTCCATACTATTACGCCGGAGAGACGACAAGCACCAAGTACATCTCCGAAGCGCTCACAACCACTCTCGACGAGTCTAGGGGCTGGACTTACGAAGGCACTTTCCAGGCTTACGCCAACTATCAGAAGACGTTCGCCGAAAAGCACAATTTCGCCGCGATGGCCGGTTATGAGAACTACTATCTCGACACCGACACGATCATCGCCGGCAATTCAGACTTCCCGAACGCTCTCATAGAGGACCTCAAGGCCGGAAACCCGGCGACAGCGACAGCCAAGAGCTCAAACGTGCACGAGCTTGCGAGGAACTCGTTCTTCGGAAGACTGATGTACAACTACAACTCACGTTATTATATTCAAGGAAATGTCAGGTGCGACGGGACTTCACGCTTCGCTCCCGGGCACAGATGGGGAACTTTCCTTTCCGGCTCCGCCGGCTGGCAGTTCTCCGAGGAGCCTTGGATGGAGGCGGCAAAGAGAGTGCTCAATCATGGAAAGCTCCGCGTCTCCTATGGAGAACTTGGCAATGAACGCATCAACGGTTACTATCCGTACCAGTCAATGCTTTCAGTAAGCCACCCTGTCGGTTATGTCGGAGACGAGGTGACTCCGGTGACAGGTTACGCCCAGTCTTCCGCCATCGTCACAGACCTTACTTGGGAGACGACTTCCACAATTGACGTGGGACTCGACCTTGCGTTTTTAAGGAACCGTATCACATTCACGGCTGACTGGTACTACAAGAAGACTTCCGGAATGCTCATCGAAGTGCCGGTGGCTCCTGTCGTCGGACTTTCGAACCCTTACGACAATCTCGGAGAGATGCACACCAACGGATGGGAGATTACCCTCGGATGGAAGGACACAATCGGGGACTTCACCTACAAGGTGGACTTCAATCTTTCCGATGACGTCTCGACCATGGGCGACATTCAGGGCAAGGAAGTCATCTCTTCGGGAAAGATCATCAAGGAGGGCGTGGAATACAACTCCTGGTACGGTTACAAGAGCGACGGACTGTTCCAGACTCAGGAAGAGGTGGACAACTCGGCATGCATGGGGACGCAGTATCCGGGAGACATCCGTTACGTGAACCTTGCGGACGCGGAAGGCTCGGCTGAGATCATCAATGCAGAATATGACCGCACGGTCCTTGGCTCCTCCCTGCCTCACTTCTGCTTCGGTGGCAACATCAACCTCTACTGGAAGAACTTGGACTTCGGACTCACGTTCCAGGGTGTGGGCAAGCGTAACGGCTACCTCAACAACTACATGGTCCAGCCTCTCCGGGGACAGGTCTATAACTTCCCGACCTACCTTGCCGGCGGAGCCTCCTGGAGCTATAAGAACACGATCGAGCAGAACCTCGACGCGAAGTACCCGAGATATTCATGGACATCCGGAGGCTCCACCACCTCTGTCGGCAACTACGCCTATTCCGACTACTGGCTGATAAATGGAGCGTATCTGAGAATCAAGAATATAAGTCTCGGCTACACCTTCCCTGACAAATGGATGCAGAAACTCAGCGTCAGCAATCTCCGCCTCGGCGTCACTCTCACCGACTTCTTCACATTCAGCCACTATCCGACAGGATGGGACCCTGAGGTCGGAACGACATCCTACCCAATCACCAAGTCGGCGGTCTTCTCTGTCTCGATCAATTTCTAAAACCCGGAATAATGAAAAGAACAATACTATCTCTTGCCGTCTGCTTTTCGATGATGGCGGTGTCGTGCACGAACATGGATCTTAACCCTAAGGATCAGGCTGCCACAGGCAACTGGTTCAAGAACGCCGAGCAGTTCGACATGTGCCTCAACGCGCTTCTTCACCAGATGTACTGGCCGATGGAAAGGAATGAATGGGGCGACAGCGAGCAGATCGAGCTTGACCTGCTTACCGATGACGGGACGAACAGAAGCTCCCTGAGCCGTTATCTCAAGGATGGAGTGGACGGTTCCTTCCCGCTTTCCTCACAGATGTGGAACATATCCTACAAAGGAATAAACAGGTGCAACAAGGTCATCCGTGAGCTTCCTGGCGCCATGGATAATATTCCTGAGGCCAAATACAATGAAATCCTCGGCAACGCAAAGTTCTACCGTGCCTGCTTTTACGCCCGCGTCATAGCGCACTTCGGAAAGCCGGTGCTGGTTGACGAGAACATGGACTTCGACCGCAAGGAAGACCGGGAGGCCGCCTACAAGCTTTCAAGAAGCGACAGATGGGAGGTCTCTGACTGGGTGATCTCAGAGTTTGAGGAGGCCGCCGGACTTCTTCCTGAGTCTTATGTCTCAGGAACGGTTCAGAGAGCCACCAAGGGCTGCGCGTGGGGAATGGAATCTCGTTTCGCCCTTCACATCGCGTCCATCAGGAAATGGGACACTTTCGGACTTGGAGACGAGGGCGAGGCGCGCAGGCTTTTCGAAATCGCGGCCAAAAGCGCCAAGAAAGTCATGGACCTCGGCCAGTACACACTGCACGAGAACTTCGGCGAGTTGTTCAGGATGAGGACCCACAACTCTCCGGAGGCCATCTTTGTCCTTCCGCGCTCAAAGTCACTTTCCGCCGAGAACAAGTATGAATATCTCTACAAAGGCGCCACCACCGCCAAACTTCCGAGACTTTCCGGAGCGGCGACTTGCTGCACCTGCTGCCCTTCATGGGATCTTCTCTGCGCGTTCTATGACAATCAAGGCAAGCCTATTGACGAATCGGCTGTCTACAATCCGGCCAAGCCTTTCGAGAACCGTGACCCTCGCTGCGCCATGACCATCGTGGAGCACGGGACGGAGCACCTTGGAATCATCTACGAGCCAAGTTTCGATGTCCCTAAAGTGATGGGGCGTGACGGCAAGATGACGGACAACAACGATTCCAGAACCTACCTGATCTCCGGAACTGGAAACCAGTACGCGTCCTACAACGGTCTCGTGCTCCGCAAGCATGTGGACGAGGACTGGCTCAGCCCTTTCGAGGCAGAGAATGACAAGATAATCCTCCGCTATGCCGATGTCCTTGAAATGTACGCCGAGGCGAAGATCGAACTTGGCGAGATTGATGAAAGCGTGCTCGACGCCATGAACACTGTCCGCGCGAGGGCTTACGGAATCAAGGACATAAAATCCGAGGGCTATCCTAAGATCACAGAAACGGACCAGACCTCGCTGCGCAAGGTATTGCGGGCTGAAAGACGAATGGAATTCGCATGGGAAAACCGAAGGCTTTACGACATCTGGCGCTGGAGAATCGCGGAGAAGGTGCTCAACGCGGCGAACTACGGTCTGCCGGCCAAGAGCGAGAAGAACCAGAGGAGGTACATGGATGACGGAATGTGGTTCATGGGAGCTGTCCCTGAGATTGACGAGAACGACTGCCCGGACTTCACGGTCACAGTCAAGGGAAGCGACCAGTTCTTCACCAGCGGAAAGTATGCCGTGAAACTCTCGCAAAGGAAATTCGTGGCCCCGAAGAGTTATCTCTGGCCTCTTCCTACCACGACAACCAATGTAATGCCTGAATTAGCGAAAGACAACAATGTTGGATATTAGTAAGATAGGAGCCGGCCTCCTCGCCATCCTTGCGCTTGCGGGATGCGGAAAGACCACCGAAAACGGAGGCGAAAAGCCATCGGACACCCCGTTCAAACTGAGTGTGATGTCGTTCAACGTAAGGAATTCCCTTGCGAAAGGGGACACCGGTGACAAATTGTGGAGCAACCGCAAGGAAGGTGTGAGGAAGATGGTTCAGGAGACCGCTCCTGACATCATCGGGATGCAGGAGGCGTCGACAGCGCAGCGCAAGGACTTCACTGCGATGCTTCCGGACTACGCCCTGCTCGAGGTACCGAACACCGGCACGAGCAAAGGAGGCAACACTGTGATCCTGTACAACACCAAGATCCTTGACAATGTGGTCTGCAAATCTTTCTATCTCAGTTCCACTCCGAACAAACCATCGGTCAACGGATGGAACACGGAGACCCAGTACCGCACGACCATTTGGGGGGAGTTCAGACACAGGGAGAGCGGCAGGACATTCTTCCTCGCCGACACCCACATGCCTCTCTACGCTACTGTCGAAGGCAATCTGGCAAGGACAAAATCAGCCGAACTGAATGTCGGAAGGATGAAGGAGGCATGCGGGGAGAAGGCGCCTGTGTTCATCGTCGGTGATATGAACTGTTCCAAGCCTGAATCAGGAATCCAACCCTATCTCGATTGGATGTCATCGGCAAGGGACAAGGCCCTCACAAGCGATGACCACCCAAGTTTCAACAACTACGGAGGGTCGGGCAACTCAAAGATTGACTTCATTTTCTACCGTAATGCGATCCCGAACGAGTTCCGCACAATCAACGGCGGCGGCTACGGTGTGAAATACATTTCCGACCACTATCCGATAATGGCCAGATTCACGATTCTTTAACAACTCATTACAAGAAGTAATCCGTAAATATTAATGAACAGAAAATCAATAATATCTTTCCTCTCGGTAGTTCTTGTCTCCCTTTTGGGGACAAGTTCCGCCGCAGCCTCACCCAAGGCGCTTCCGGCGACTGAGCGCCCGGCCATCACAGTACGCGTCGGTACATTCAATCTGTGGCGTTCAGACATCGGAAAGGAGGAATATTCGTGGGAAAACCGCAAGGACAGGCTTGCTCAGGCGATAGTCGACTGCGGGATGGACGTGTTCGCCGCGGAAGAGGTGGACACAACTATGTTCCGTCAGCTCCCGTCCCTTGTCGAGGCAAAAGGCGGCGGCTACTCGTGGCGGACTTTCAGCCCGTATGACAGCGAAGGCGAGGGGGCGGTGAAAGCCCAGGCTATTGTCTATAAGAAGGATGTTTTCGAAATGCTTGATTTCCACCACTTCTGGTGCTCTGAGACCCCGGATGTGATCTCCACAGGCTGGGATGAGGGCAAATTCAAGAGAGGAGCCTGCTGCGCCACTCTTCTTCACAAGCCGAGCGGCAAGAGAATATTCGTGATGGCAAGTCATTTCCCGCTTGGAAAGGAGGCGCGCCGTCATTTCGCTCCGTTGGTGGTTGAGCGTGCCAGGGAATATAATCCCGAAAACCTGCCGTCGTTTCTTGTCGGAGACCTTAACACACGTCAGGAACGCCCCGAATCCGCGATTCTAAGAGGATGGTGGTCAGACTCGTATCTCACGGCTTCCGAGAAGGTTGGGACAAAAGGAACATTCAACAACCACAACGCCGCCGCGGACATGGAAAACGCCCCGAGGATTGATTTTGTCTACTTCCGCGGGGACGGTGTCTCTCCTCTGAGATACGTCTGCGACACGAGGAAATATGACGGACTTTACCCTTCGGACCATTGCCCGGTGTATGTGGACTTCGCCATAAACAACGTCACGGAAGACGGGACATATTGCCTGAAGAATGAGAATATTTCAGTAAAAGTCGGGAAGGACGGCTCCCTTCTGAGTCTCAGGAACGAAAGGACAGGGCAGGAATATGCCGCCGGCGGGTACCTGTGGCGACTCTATTACGATGCGGCCTACGAAAAGGAAATCCAGGTCCTTCCTACTCTTCAGAGTCCTCAGGTCAGCGCCGCCGGGAACCGAATCTCTGTGCTCTATCCGCGGATCACAGCCAACGGGAAGACCCTTGACATGCAGCTGAGGCTCGACATCATTCTTGAGGAAGACAAGGTGCGCTATGCCTCCACAGTCTGCAACAATGAGCCGCACACTGTCATCCGCGAGTTCCAGTACCCGCTTCTCAGGGACGCTCGGCTGCCTTCCGACCATAAACTCTATACTTCGGAAGCCGGCGGAATGCTGTTCGACAATCCTCTCAAGACAATCAACAAGGTGAGCTCGTCTCCTTACAAGAAACCCGAGCAGGTGTTCAGGCAGAGGAACGTGAAATACGGAGCGAAAGTCTTCATGAACTGTTTCGGACTCTTCGGAGAGAATCAGGGACTCTACTTCGGCTCGCACGATGACACGTTCCAGGACACTTGGCACGGACTCAGGGTCTATAGGGACGAGGCCACCGGTGAATATGACATACTCGAATTCGGATTCTACAAGTACCCTCACTGCTTCTGTGGGGAAAACTGGGAATGCGAGGCGAACGTGATCGCGCCATATTCAGGCACATGGCACAAGGCCTCCGGAATCTACCGGGACTGGGTAAACACTTGGTGGGATCATAGGGAGACCCCTCGGTGGGTGCGCGAGATGAAGAGCTGGCAGAGGGTGATCTTCAAGCACCAGTACGGTGAGTACTTGTTCAAGTACCCTGACCTCAACGGGAAAGTGGACGCATCCGGCCAGAGTGTCGGCTGCAACGCCCTCTTCCTCTTCGGATGGTGGGCGGAAGGAATGGACCACGGCAACCCTGATTACACTCCTGACGAGAGTCAGGGCGGAGACGAGGCTCTGAAAAAGGCCATCGCTGAGTATCAAGGGAACGGCAACCACCTTCTGCTCTACTACAACGGAAAGCTTATCGACCGTGAAAGCCGCTTCTACCGCAGCGGAATGGGGTCAAAGGTTTGCAGACACGACAACACCGGCTCGGAGATCCTTGAACGCTACAAGTTCACAGGACAGGGGACCTGGCTTGGGGAATATGACCAGAGAACCTTTGCCGTGGCCACGATGATGGATCCGAGGTGGAACGAAGTGCTCTTCTCGCTTCAGGACCGCGCGTATGGACTCGGAGCCCATAGCGTCTTCTTCGACCAGCTCGGCTACATCGAGTCAGAAAGCACGAACTGGGACACATCCCGCGAGTTTCCGGTCCCGGACACCTACGGCATCAGGAAGAGGGCGGAATGCCTGAAACTTCTGCGTGACCGCTATGCGGAAAAGGCTCCGGATTTCGCTCTCGGAGCCGAAGGTACGGTTGACGCTCTCTGCCAGTACTGTGACTACACCCACGGCTATCCTGCCAACGACGGCCCGGACAGATGGATCAATTTCTTCCGTTTCACATTCCCCGAGATTGTCTTCACGGACAGAGGGCTGAGGGACGACGAGGATGTTCCGCGTCACGTGAACAACACCATACTCGACGGTCAGCGCAACGACATCGAAATCTGGCGCTGCAGAGGAATCATCGCCGACACTCCTGTGTATCAGGCATATCTTGCGCAGGCCAACGCCATCAAGGAGCATTTCAAGGACTGTCTGTTGCTTGGACGCTACAATGACACACTCGGATTCTCCAGCAGCAACGCCGATGTCGACGCCCGCTCATTCATCGCGGAAGACGGAAAGATGGCTGTGGTTGTCGCCAACCAGCGGACCGGGAAACCACGCACCCTCAGCACAAAGATCGATGTGCCTGGCTATAGGTTCGTGGAAGCGATGACCACTGGTTCGGCGAAGGTTAACGGAACAAAGGCCACACTCGGTCAGTTCGACCTTGCGGTCATGCTATTTGAAAAACGATGATTATGAAAAACAGCAAGTGGTACAAATGGGAGGTGCTGCTCATCCTATGGATGGCGTACCTCCTGAACCAAGGCGACAGACAGGTGTTCAACACCGTGCTGCCGGCGATACGTGACGCCCTGAACCTGACGGACACATCGGTCGGGCTCATCGCGACGATATTCAATCTCTTCTACGCCATCATGGTGCCGGTCGGGGGTTGGGCGGGCGACCGTTTCAGCCGCAAATGGGTGACAACCGCCAGCATAATCTTCTGGAGTGTGGCAACGATGTTCACAGGACTCGCGACAAGCTTCTTCTGGCTGGTGATTCTCCGCTCTGTGGCGACCGGTGGCGGTGAGGCCATGTTCGGCCCGGCCAACTACTCCCTTTTGGGACAATACCACACAGACACGAGGGCAAGGGCTATGTCCATCCACCAGACCGCGTACTATGTCGGTGTTATACTCGCCGGCTGGCTGGCCGGAGTCATCGCAGACTCTCTCGGGTGGAAATATTCATTCATCATCTTCGGCGCAGCCGGAGTGGTTTGGGGTGCGGTCATGATCCTGAGACTCAAGGATAAGAAGGAGGAGGCGCAGACCTCTGACGGGATTGTTGAGGCTCAGACAGCCGCCAAGGCCGATGCCTCAGCGTCCAAGCCGGGCTTCTTCGACGGATTCAAGACTGTCTTCACCACCCCGACCGCACTGATGCTCACGATCGGATTCAGCTGCTTCATATTCGTGATCACAGGGTATATGACTTGGGTTCCGGCTTACCTTCAGGAGGAATTCGGGCAAAATCAGGCCGCGGCTGGTTTCAATTCGATGTTCTACACCTACGTGGCCGCGTTTGTCGGAGTACTGATCGCCGGTGCCGTCTCTGACAGGCTGGCGGCTCGGAATCCGTCCCTCAGGATGGTCCTTCAGGGCATCGGACTCATCGGAGGCGCTGTCTTCCTGTTCTTCATGGGCGGCAAGTCATCCCTTTGGCTCGTTTATCTGATGTTCGCCGGGTGGGGCTTCTTCCGCGCGTTCTTCGACGGAAACCTTTACGCTGTCCTCTATGACGTCACTCCGGAAAGGCTTCACGCATCCTGCTCAAGCGCCATGATCATGACCGGATTTGCGGTCGGCGCGCTTGCTCCGGTGGTTCTCGGAGCCTTGAAACAGAGCCTTGGAAGCCTCTCCGCGACATTCCCTATCCTCGCCGTGATCTGGCTCGCGGCAGGCATAGTCACACTGATAGTTGCCAAAATGTGTTACAATAAGGATTTCAATAAATTAAGATAATATTATGGAAAAGTGTCAAAAAGACCGTAAGGCCAAAGCGGGACTCCTGCTCATAGCGTCACCGCGTTTCAAGAATCTCAGCGGACCAAAGCGCGGGACATACGGTGAACGCAAGGAAATTGCGGTAAGAGACATAAAAGCCTCGATGGATTTTCTGGACATTGTCGATCCGGGCATAGTTTACGAAAGGGAAGACGCCCGGAAAGCGATGGATCTCTTCTACGACGAGAAGGTCGATTTCATCTACGCCGAATTCCTCTCCTGGAGCGAGGATTTCGCATGGATCAGATTCCTCCGCGACTGTCCGGACATCCCGATGATATTCTGCAATGTGGCCAAGCCCAAGATGACGTTCGAGACCACCCTTGACGAGGACGATTTCGTCGACTATCTCTGCGCCGGAACCCTCGTGGGCTCTCTTGAGGGCTCGGGAAGTGTGCGCCGTGTTCCGAGGAAGAATGTCAAGACAGTGATGGGCACGCGTGAGCAGATCACTGAAAAGGTCAGGACGTTCGCGAAGGCCGCCAAGACACGCACGATTCTCCGCGACTCCAATGTCGGACTGATGGCCAACATGAACGAGGCCATGTGGAGCACGTACATCGACAACTACGACCTCTTCACGAAGATAGGACCCGAAATCCACTATCTCCCGTACAGCGACTACGGAACCGAAATCGAGAACCTCAGCGACGCGGAGGTCAAGGAATATGCCGACGAGCTCACGTCGAAATACCGGATGATGGACGATGTTGAATACGACAAGTTCATAGGATGCGTGAAGGCCACCCTGGGTATAAAGAAACTCGCCGAGAAGAACGACATCGACTGCTATGTCTACAACGACATCGACCAGGCGACTTTCCGCATCGCTGGATGCCGGGCTGGATTCTATCCGCAGTGGTTCAACGAGCATCTCAGCGTTCTCGTTCCCGAGGCTGACATCGCCGCCGGGCTCATCACTTACATCATGAAGCTTATCAGCGGAAAGAATGTGAACTTCATAGAGCCTTTCCACATCGAGGATGACTTCGGAACCTTCGCCGGAGGACATGCCGGCCCTAACGACCACAACGACCCTAAGTGGCAGGATAACGTCATCATCGCGCGTGACGTGCGGTTCGCCAAGACCAGTTGGAAATATGCCGGGGCTCCGTTCGCATGGAACAGATTCAGCCCGGGGATGAAGACCGTGGCCGGACTCTATGAGGAGGACGGGAAGTACAAGCTGATCACCTTCCAGGCCGAGAGCCTTCCGGGAGAGCATCTGCTTGCGACCTACAGCCACAGCATATTCCGTCCGGTTGTTCCAGTGAAGGAACTCTTCGAACGTATCCTCCGGATAGGAGCCACACAGCACTATGCCATTGTCGACGGTGACATCCGCGCGGAACTTGAGGACTTCGCTGAGATCATGGGCTTTGAATTTTACAATATTAAATAAATATAACAGCAGGAATACATGAGTTTTATGTACAACCCGTTCCCTTACGATGACCCGAAACCGGTCAATCGTCCGGAACTTTCAGAAAAGACA
>DJRG01000022.1 GCA_002438845.1 Bacteroidales bacterium UBA6366 | reverse complement strand
TTCCATTTTCACTATACTTTTTGTCCTTGTATAGTGTCAACTTTTTTCAGTTCAAGTCATCAAGACGGGACAAAACGGGAAGTATAAGAAGTACTCCAAGGATAAGAGGTTTATGGAGGGGTTGGCGAGGATGTACAAGATTATGCAGGCTGTCGCCAGCGCCGAAGGACTGAAAGTGTATAGTTTCTTACATTATGAAAAGCTTTCCAACAATCTCTCACTCAGTTCGGTGCGTCCTGTGAACGGACGTGTTGAGAGAGTTTTGTTCAAGGAGTTTGATGGTGGAATAGAAATTACGATAGTTGAACTAAATAGCGATCACTATGGCAACAAGAAATGAGGCTCCCGCCCTGATGGCAATCCATCCAGGAAGCATATTGAAAGAGGAGCTTATGGAACGTGGCATTTCCCAGAAAGATTTTGCCAAAAGAATCGAGATGCAGCCGTCGCATCTTAGCGAAATAATCAAGGGGAAACGGTCAATTACAAAGCAGGTGGCGGACAAGTTGGAAGAGGCTCTTGGCATACCGTCAATAGACTGGGTGAATCTACAGATCCGGTTTGATTACGACACACAAGAGAATGAGGAAAGGCAAATAGCGGAAAAGAAGGCTTATGAAGAGTATCAGGAGTATAATGCTATCTTTGATATCAAGACTCTTGCAAGCAGGGCGAACTTTACATCGACTTTATATTCAGAGATCGTAGCATTCCTCAAAAGTGAATTTATGCTTCCGGAACCAGCAAAACTATCTATTCAGACGACGGGGCTGTTCAAAAAATCCGCCAAGGTCGGCAAGGACCCTCGTATGATTATGACTTGGATGCTACTTGCAAGAAAATTCGCATATTCAAGCCCTCAACAGAATGAATATGACAGCAGCAGGATTGATGAACTGGTTCCGCAGATCAGTTCAATTCTTAACAAGAATGAGAACACTATCGACAATCTCACAAAAAAATTTGCCGAGTTCGGGATTGTCTTTGGAGTGGTGGGCAAAGTTGCAGGGGCATCAATTGACGGATATTCATTTGATTACAATGACCATCCGTGCATTATCGTGACAATGAGGTACGATAGGATTGACAATCTGGCTTTTGCGGTTATGCACGAACTTGGACATATCAAGAATCACGACACCGAGGATTGCAGGGTCAATCTGGAAGACTACGACAATGAAAGTTCTGAGGAAAAAGAGGCCAATGCTTTTGCGGCCAATGCCCTGATTCCTGACTCAAAATGGAAAGGAATCCCCAAGGTTCAGCTGCACCCAATGAAAATCCAGCGTTTATACGCAAATTGGGCAGAGCAAAACGGTTACAATAAATGGATAGCTTTAGGTAGAATCAGTCACGAGACAGGAATGTTCAAATTCAAGAACGACTCGTCAAGACGTGTTTTCTAATTGCTTATCGCATAAGGTGATCATTTCTGATTATTGATCTATTTGAACTTATTTCATTAAAATTTGTCCGTAGAGTATGGGGGAAGACAGAATGGCCGGACAGGATGCTTATTTATATCCATTGGAGGCTGAATATATAGGAGGGTAGCTAAAAGACTTTAGCCATCCATTTTGTTATTATTCCGTAAGTCAAAACTAATTCTTATCTTAGCAAGATAAAGTTATGAGAAATGGATGGATTTGAGCCATACGAAAGCAAATTGGTTGACAGGCTTGTGGAAATCTGCACAGATAAAGGGCTTCTGGACGGAATGCTTCTCAGCACCCCGGACATAACAGCGAGGTGGGAGTCTATCGCTTTGGAATATTCCGGAGACGCGGTGCATGAATTCAATAGTTATCCAGAGGTTGTACTGGCGTGGTCCGCCTACATCGGGATGGCCGTTGCGTGCTGGTGGGACAAGGACTGGACACGATACAAAGACCAGGGATATTCATCGCTCGTTGGTTCAAGAGGTTTCGATGACCTTGATGAGCACGTGACAAGGGATATTCTTAAACATCCTCTGAACTCGAAGGGAGCCTCCGACATAGCGCATGACCTCGCCTATTTGGCAGGTGAGGCATATTCATTCATGATGAGACAGGGTGTCGAAGCTCAGAGCGTAGAGGCATTCCAAGTTTTCCGCCACACCCTTTCCGCGATGTACCGAATCGGTGCCGCCTTGGAGCTCAAGGCACTGCATTACAAAATGGAAAGGATTTGACTTATCATCAGGCATTGACAGAGTCATTTTCCTTGTCGGATGAGTTATGATACCTTTTACATAAGTGACGGATACATACGCACCTCTCCGATGACAGAATGGAGCTACCTATCAATCAACATGCTCTTCATTATCTTAAATATGTCGGTGTTATCCATCACGCCTCCGAATCTCCAGGAGGAAGCTCCATAGGAATAGAGGATGACCGGGGACGCGGTGTGGCTTGTGGCCGAATACTTCATCTCAATCCCGCTTTCGCCTTTCGTGAAGTCATTGCTGCCAGGCACCAGAGTGATGCCTCCTGTCTCATGGTCGGCGGTGACAATAACAAGGGTTCCCTTGTGGGTGTCAGCGTAGTCAAACGCAGAGTTGACCAGTTTGTCGAACTCTTCCATCCACCAGATCACCTCGTCAGAGTTGTTGGCGTGCGCGGCATGGTCGATGTGCGATCCTTCGATCATCGCGAAGAAACCTCTCTTGTTCTTTTCAAGAATCTCGAACGTGTGCCCGGCCAGATCAGTAAGGAGATCCGAGTTGATCTCTGCCTCGTCCAATTGGCTGCCCTCATCAAGAAGACCGAGGATAGGAGTCGTCCATGTGGCATAGAACTTTTCAGGAGTCTCCAAGTATGTGAATCCGGCGCTCACAGCCTTGTCGATAAGATTCTCGTCTGTGTACTTCTTTCTCGTAAAATACTTCCTGCCCCCACCGACAATCACGTCTGGTTTGAATTCAATCAGATCCTCGGCGATTTCCTTCCTTTTTCCACGGCTGTCAACATGGGCATAGAATCCGCCCGGAGTGGCGTCAAGAACGTAGGAGGTGACTACTATTCCCGTAGAAAGCCCCTTATCCTTAGCCAGTTCAGCGATGCTTGCAGGCTTGGAGCCATCCGGAAGGATTCCAAGCATGCTGTTGTTGGTCTTGTGCCCGGTGGCCATCGCGGTGGCGGCGGCAGCGGAATCAGTTGTCCTGTTGTTAGCCGAAAATGTCTTCACGACAGCGGCGTACTGAGCCCTGTCGAAACAGGTCGGTGCATAGTTCTGATTGATCATCCAGGAAGCCGTAGCACCCAAACCCATGCCATCCCCGATGATCAGAATGATGTTCTTAACCTTTTCATTCTTAGGAGCCTTGTCTTTGGCCACCGATGGAACCGCCATCAAGGCAACCAACATGATAAACGCTAGTGACTTTTTCATTATGCTAATCCAATGTGTTCTTCTTTCCTGCAAAGTTAAGAAACCTTCAAAAAATAACCTGCATCATCTTTATTATTCTTTTCGGCAATATTCGTAAATTTGCCATATTATGGCAAATGGCAGACTCTATCTGATTCCTTCCCCTCTTGGGGAATATGATCCCGCGGAAGTCATTCCGCAGCCGGTGCTTGACAGGCTCAAGAGCATCCAGAAATATGTCGTCGAAGAGGCACGCACCGTACGCAGGTATCTATCCGCTGCCGGCTTGAGAGGGCACATAGGAGAACTTGAGATGAGGGAACTCAACGAGCATTCCTCCGCCAAGGATGTGGAGTCGCTGCTGGACATGTTCTCGGATGCGAACGGAACACCGACAGATGTTGGATTGATCTCCGAGGCTGGCCTTCCGGCAGTGGCGGATCCGGGGGCACAGCTTGTGGCACTCTGCCATATTCATGGAATCCAGGTGGTTCCGCTGGTCGGGCCGTCCTCTTTGATGCTGGCGCTGATGGGTTCAGGGCTCAACGGGCAGAGCTTCGCGTTTTGCGGGTACCTTCCGGCAAAGACTGACGAGCGCAGGAAAGCGATAAGGGAGATTGAAAGACGTTCCGCGCAACTGGATCAGACAGAGATATTCATAGAGACTCCGTACCGGAACGATTCGATGCTCTCTGACCTGCTGACCTCACTCCAGCCCCAGACAAGGCTTTGCGTGGCTGCGGACATCACGTTGCCGGAGGAGACGATCCTGACGAAAAACGTCAAAGAGTGGAAGCGGTCGCCTTTCGCCATCGGGAAGCGTCCTTGCGTCTTCCTGCTTTTGGCGGGAAAGTGAACCTCTGGTCACCGAGCCTGTCGAAGTGACCTTACAATTGAAATTTAACGAGTATGAACTACGACGGAATAATAGAACTTGAAGGAATGGAGTTCCATGCCTATCATGGATGTCTGGAGGAAGAACGGAGAGAGGGCAACACTTTCATCGTGGACTTTCATGCCGAGACAGAACTGAAAAAGGCGGTAAAGACCGATGACCTTAGCAAGACCATCGACTACGGGCGTGTCTATGACATTGTGGCGGAGCAGATGGCCATTCCTTCCAACCTGTTGGAGAATGTCGCGGGGAGAATTCTGGATGCCATCCGCAAGGAATTCGGTGACATTCTTTTTCTGAAAGTCCGGGTATCAAAGAAAAATCCGCCTGTGAACGGAGTATGCGCTTGGTCACGCGTCACGGTGATGTACGGTGAACCAATATGGAAATTTTAGGATGAGGATAGCGTTTCTGACACTCGGCTGCAAGCTGAACTACGCCGAGACTTCGACTTACGAGAGAGGGTTCGTCGCGAACGGTCTCACGGTCGTGCCGTGGGAGGAAAAGGCGGATGTCTATCTCATCAACACTTGTTCGGTCACGGAGAGGGCGGAGAAGAAGTGCCGGAATGTGATCAGGAAGATGCACCGCACCTCGCCCGAGGCCAGGATTATCGTGACCGGCTGCTACGCCGAACTTCGCCGGGACGATCTTCAGGCCATTGAAGGTGTCGCGCTTGTGTTCGGGGCCAAGGAAAAGTCCAAAGTCGTTCCCGAGACTATGCAACTTCTCCTGAACAGTACCGACGGTGGATATGACGCCACCGGAACCGTGGCCGCCCGTGGCCACGTGAACGGGTGGACCGCCGTAGGCGGGACGGGACGAAGCGCGAAGCGCGAAGGTTCCGGTGGCGTCATATCCGCAGACGGTACAAACATAAACATAAAGGAGATCTCGAAGGAGACTATGGCGGCGTTCTCGTCGGAGGAAAGGACGAGGTCGTTCCTCAAGGTGCAGGACGGATGCAACAACTTCTGCGCCTACTGCACAGTACCTTACGCGAGGGGAAATTCAAGGAATATCCCGATTTCGGAGGTACTGGAACAGGCTAGAAAGATAGCGGAATCCGGAATCAAGGAGATCGTCATCACAGGAGTCAACACTGGAGACTTCGGCAGGACCACAGGTGAGAGTTTCCTCGACTTGCTGAAACACCTGAACGATGTGCAAGGAATCGAACGTTACCGTATCTCCTCAATAGAGCCGAACCTCATCACCGAAGACATCATCGACTGGATAGCCTCAGGCACAAAATTCCAGCCACACTTTCATATTCCTTTACAGTCAGGGTCGGACACGATCCTTAAAAGGGTAGGCCGCCACTACACGACTGAGTTCTTCGCTGACAGGATAGATTACATACGCTCCGTGATGGACCCTCGGCCAGAGGACTCCACGAAACCATTCGTGTTCTTCGGCATAGATGTCATCGCAGGACTTCCGGGAGAGACGGACGAACTCTTCGAGGAGACATATTCATTCCTCAAAGACCGCGTCAGGCCGGCGTTCATCCATGTGTTTCCATATTCCCGCCGCCCTGGCACTGTGGCCGCCGGTTGGAAGGATCAGGTCAAGGATTCCTTGAAGACGGAGCGGGTGGCGAGGCTGGAGTCCCTTTGCAGTGAGCTCCATTCAGAATTTGTGGCGAAGAACCGTGGCAGGCGCTCGCAAGTGCTGTGGGAATCGGACGTCAAGGACGGGCTGATGGGCGGGTACACCGGCAACTACATCCGCGTCGAGAGGCCTTATGAGCCGGGGCTTGTGAATATGATAGAGGACATCACTATCTGACCGTCGGTTCGTGGCGTCAGGCAGGGCTCAAAACTTACAGACAACCTAAATTTCAGACATTTACAAAAAATTATAATTTACGAATATCATGGACAAGGCAAGGCTGACATTCTTGGGCACAGGGACCTCGCAAGGGGTTCCGATCATCGGCTGCAAATGCGATGTGTGCAAATCCCCGGACGCTAAGGACAAACGGTTCCGCTCCTCTGTGTTCGTTGAATATGGCGGGCTGAACATCCTTGTGGACGCCGGGCCGGATTTCAGGATGCAGATGCTCGCCCACGACCTGTGCCACTTGGATGCCATCCTGCTGACCCACAATCACAAGGACCACACCGGAGGCCTTGACGACGTGCGTTCGCTCAACTACATCGACAAGCGCGCCGCGGAGATCTACTGCGAGCGGAACGTCCTCGATGACCTTATCAAGGAATATCCCTACGTCTTCGCCTTCCCGAAATACCCGGGAGCTCCGGAATGGCATCTCCATGTGATCGACGAGAATCCGTTCCTGGTCTATCCGAACGCCAAGGACATGGAACTTGTCTGGGTGCATGATGTCGGCTACCACTACAAGAAGCCAGACGGGACACTGATTCCGAGCGGGAATAAGTTAGAAGACATCATCGACAAGGCGGATCCGGCATCGATGGCCACCTCGACAGGAGGGGTGAAGATTGTCCCGATACGAGGCCTTCATGACAAGTTGCCCGTTCTCGGTTTCCGTTTCGGGGACATCGCCTACATCACGGACATGAGTTTCATTCCCGAAAGCGAATTTGAGAAGTTGCATGGTCTCAAGCACGTAACCCTCAACACGGTAGGCTACAAGAAGCACCATTCGCATTTCAGCCTTGACGAGGCCCTTGAGATCGCCGACCGCATCGGTGCGGAGCACACATGGCTCACCCACCTCTCCCACACATTCCCTCGCCACAACCAGTTCAGCAAAGACCTCGAAGCCCTTTGCCGCGACCGTGGCATCCGCTCGATAGTCCGTCCCGCCTACGATGGCCTGGTCATAGAATAATCCCCGCGCTCTTGGATGACATTTTAGGCCATTTATGTTACCCAAGAGGGTCACGGAGCACTCTTCTGCAACACTTTAGCCTTTTTTTGTCACCCAAGAGAGTCATGGAGCACTCTTCTGCAACACTTTAGCCCTTTTTTGCCGCCCAAAAGAGTCACGGAGCACCCTTCTGCAACACTTTAGCCCTTTTTTGTCACCCAAGAGGGTCACGGAGCACCCTTCGGCAGCACTTTAGCCCTTTTTTGCCGCCCAAGAGAGTCACGGAGACATAAGCACACCACGCAGGTGATCGAAGAGGTTCTTGGCAAGGCCTTCCGACCCGCGCGCTGATAAGAAGCATTGACGCACAAACTCTCATTGGAGGCTCTCATTGTCCGTAAAAGCCACGATTCCACGCACGAAATGCCTTTACAGAAATCTTTCGTACGTCCCTTCAATAGTTTATAGCACCGTCACCGTTGTTTTGAGAGCATCATCATGTTCCTTTCGTGGAAGCCTTACGAGGAATATGAACCGTCCGCATACTTGCCAAGGATGTTATAGAACATCAGGCATGCAAAGGCTTCGTCTTCCGTTGACATAGGGTTGATGTTGATGATATCCAGAGAGCCCTCGGAGTATATCCACCAATAGCCCGAGGATTTGGTCAAATGATAGCAGCCTGCCGCATTTTCTGACGCCACGCGGATATTGACATGGATGCCTTCTTTCTCCTTTTTTATTAACACGGTGCCGCGCGTCTTTGACTCTTTGAACATCCTTTTCAGCACTTTTTCCATCACGCCGATGCTGAGCCATGCTTCATAGGGAACTGCGGAATCATACAGATCGCGATAGCTGTCAACGCTGAAATATGACTCAAATTCACTCAGGTTCATCCAAGAAGTGTCCTTGTAAGAAAATCTGTGTGGCTTGCTGTCATAAAATCCGCCATAAACTTTGCTGATGAACATGTTCCCTTTGTTCAAACGGTACTCTGAGCCTCCGGCCAATCCACAGATGGTACAGTAAGTCAAGTCCTGAAGTCCGTACATGTCTATGATATCCAACACCTTGCGTTGCAGATCAAGCAGCCATGGTGATGTCACCTTTTTCTGCAGGAATTCAAGATAGAGAGTCTGACCGATCCAGGTCACGCCATCAGCCAGAGGTGTGTCGTCAACCATTGGCCTGGAATACGTCAGCACTCCCTCTTCCTTCAGACCGCTTATCAAATTCCGTAACTTATCCTTGATGGCGGCCTTGGCAGTCAAATCGTCAACGGGGAAAGGAATGCCGACAATCATTGACAGATACAGATCGCAGAACGGGTTCATCAGGTTTCCTTTCACGTATGTGTTGAAGATGAAACGGAAATTGCCGACATCGATCGCTGACGTATGATTGGAGATTAATTTGTGATCGCCGGGAAGAGCCTTCATCAGTTCAAGGTATTTCCGCGTCTGTTTGCTTGAAATGAAGGCTAACACGAATATAACCGCAAGGAATGCCAGCGCGTATAACCCCGAAAACTCATGTTCTTTTACGGCAAACCATACTGCTGAGAATATATACAGCAGGACGCTAAGCCAAACTATTAAGTTCAATAAGCCGGATTTTGGGGATTTTATCGTTACTTTCATACAGTCCTGTGATAATGATGTCGAATGGCGGAATCAAGTTGATGATCTGGTTTTAGAAGTCATCTGTAACGCTGAATTATAGTTTCTTGGTAATGTCAATAACAGATAGTGCAAATCACTGTTTATCTGTACATCGGAACATCTCCGTTGTCGATGAGCTGGCGTAGGATGTCGAGGTAGTCGGGGGAATAGGTTTTGGAGGGGTTGTCGAACTCGGAGACGATCTCTTCGAGGGAATATTCTCCATCTTTTCCATCAATATATTCAATCAATTTTTGCCTGGTCATCTGTTGGAGGGTGCGGGCCGGAAAGGTTGCTGAGCTTGTCGAAGCAACTGAGCCTGTCGAAGCAACTGAGCCTGTCGAAGCAACCGGCCCTTCGGCAAGCTCAGGGACCGGAGAAGGGACCGGGGCAGAGGCACGGCGGGCACGGCAGACGTCGCAGGTGCCGCAGTCTGTGGTCTCGGTCTGGCCGAAATAGCGGAGGAGATAGCGGGAACGGCACTCGGTGGTCTCGCTGACATATTCAAGCATCGCGGCGCTGCGGTCGTGCGAAGTCTCTTTCAGCATCGCGTAGCGGGACGGCATCAGGTTGACATTGCCAGGACGAAGCCTATCATGGTGAAGGACAACCACATCCGAGTGGTCGGTCGGCACATAGCTGATGACGTGAGCCAACGACAGGCCGTAGAGTGACTGCCGGAGTTGCGGGACGGTCTGACCGGCGCGGCGGGCGACATATTCCTCGTCAATCTGCTGAAGGAAAGAGAATATGCCCGTGTAGCTCCGCATCAGAGCCTCCAGCACAGAAGCCTGCCCCTGATCGGCCAACTCTATGTCATACAAAGCCTTCCGGTCCACATTGATTCGCACTTTTGTCGGAATGTCAACCTCCTCTGAATATGTCAGATGCTCCGTCCGCTCAAGGTATTTGAGCGCATAGAACGCCGAAGCACGCTGAAGACCGAACCGCTTGCAGAAATCCTCGATCTTGAATTTCAGCTGGCGCCCGATTCCTGTGTCGTAGGGAATCTCAAAGAACATGTGAAGTTTCTGGTAGATGTCCTCAATATATTCAAGTGAAGGGAAAGAGACATCCTCTATCTGCTTCGCCCTCCGTACATCGACTCCGTTCCAAAGCTGAACGGCGAACGAGCGCTTCCCGTCTCGCCCCGCCCGCCCGGCCTCCTGAAAGTACGCCTCCGGGCTCTCCGGAAGGTCATAATGCACCACGAAACGCACGTCAGGCTTGTCGATTCCCATGCCGAAAGCGTTCGTGCAGACCATCACCCGGATCGCCCCGCTCTTCCATGCCGCCTGACGCTCTGCCCTTGCCTGCCCGCCAAGACCGGCGTGGTAGAACGACGCGGAGACTCCCTGAGCCAGAAGGAAGGCCGAGAGTTCCTCACATTTGCGCCGGTTGCGGGCATAAACAATCCCAGTTCCCGGCACACCATTGCAGATGTTCAGTATCTGGGAATATTTGTCCTCGACCTTACGGACAATATAACTAAGGTTAGGTCTCTCGAAACCGCTTTTGAGCAACAGCTTCTCCTTGAAGCCGAGACGCTCCATGATGTCCTGCGCCACGGTCGGAGTGGCTGTGGCGGTAAGAGCGATGACAGGGGCGTCGATCCGTTCCCTCAGTTGGCCTATCTTCAGGTAGTCAGGCCGGAAATCGTACCCCCATTGGGAGATGCAGTGAGCCTCATCGACCACTATGAAGCCGACATCAAGGACATCGATGTATGACTGGAACAACTGCGTGCCAAGTCGTTCAGGAGACAGGTAAAGGAACTTGTAATCCCCGTAGGCCGCGTTGTTCAAGGCCAGGTCAACCTCGTGGCGGCTCATCCCGGCGTGGATCGCCAGAGCCCGCACTCCCCTGTCGTTCAGGTTCTGCACCTGGTCCTTCATCAAGGCGATAAGCGGAGTCACGACCAGAGTGATCCCGTCTTTTATCAGGCCAGGTACCTGAAAACAAATCGACTTGCCTCCGCCCGTCGGCATGATGGCCAGCACATCCTTCCCCTCAAGGGCTGCGGTAATGATCTCCTCCTGCATCGGACGGAACCCATCGTAACCCCAATATTCTTTCAACACTTCTGACGGTGACATATTCATCAATCGTTAAACCGTTTTATCACAACAATTTGCGTGTTCCGCTGGCAAACTATTTGCAGTGAAGCACGCCGGCGAAAGCAAATGTACGAAATTAATCGCTTACTCATTTGAGTAATGGATAAAAATTCCTTAAATTTGCGGCGCTTTGGACAAGCGCGAGATAATTTGCGGCGCCAATGTTGGCGCAAGTTATTTCAGGACTGCTTAAGAATAAGTTTAACTTTATAAAAACACATTTTACTATGCCTAAGATGGATTTAAGCAAGTACGGAATCAAGAATGTGAAGGAAGTCCTTTACAATCCGACTTACGAAGTTCTCTACAACGAGGAGACAAAGCCTGAGCTTGAGGGCTACGAGAAAGGTCAGGTTACCGAGCTCGGCGCTATCAACGTCATGACTGGTATCTACACCGGACGTTCTCCTAAGGACAAGTACATCGTTATGGACAAGAACTCAAAGGACACCGTATGGTGGAACACCCCTGAGTACCCTAACGACAACCACCCGATGTCAGAGAAAGTTTGGAAGGTTGTGAGGAAGACCGCTCAGCAGGAGCTTTCCGGAAAGAGGCTTTTCGTTGTCGATGGTTTCTGCGGAACCCACAAGGACACCCGCATGAAGGTCCGCTTCATCATGGAGGTTGCATGGCAGGCTCACTTCGTGACCAACATGTTCATCCGTCCGAAGAACCAGGAAGAGTTCGATCAGGAGCCTGATTTCGTTGTTTACTGCGCATCAAAGGCCAAGGTAGCCAACTACGAGGAATTGGGCCTTCGCAGCGACACCTGCATCGCTTTCAACGTGACAAGCAAGGAGCAGGTCATCCTCAACACTTGGTACGGCGGTGAGATGAAGAAGGGTATGTTCTCCATGATGAACTACTACCTCCCTCTCAAGGGCATCGCCGCAATGCACTGCTCAGCCAACACTGACATGAACGGTGAGAACACCGCTATCTTCTTCGGTCTCTCCGGAACCGGCAAGACCACCCTTTCAACCGACCCTAAGCGTAAGCTCATCGGTGACGACGAGCACGGCTGGGACAACAAGGGTGTGTTCAACTTCGAAGGCGGCTGCTACGCTAAGGTCATCAAGCTCGACAAGGAGTCTGAACCGGACATCTACAACGCCATCCGTCGCGACGCCCTTCTTGAGAACGTCACCGTTGACGCAAACGGCAAGATCGACTTCAACGACAAGAGCGTTACCGAGAACACCCGCGTTTCCTACCCTATCTATCACATCAACAACATCGTACGTCCTGAGTCTCAAGGTCCTGCGGCAAAGCAGGTGATCTTCCTCTCAGCTGATGCCTTCGGTGTTCTTCCTCCAGTTTCAATCCTTGATCCTGAGCAGACAAAGTACTACTTCCTCTCAGGCTTCACCGCAAAACTGGCCGGAACAGAGCGCGGAATCACCGAGCCTACCCCTACCTTCTCAGCTTGCTTCGGACAGGCATTCCTTGAGCTTCACCCTACAAAGTACGCCGAGGAGCTCGTGAAGAAGATGAAGAAGAGCGGCGCCAAGGCTTATCTCGTGAACACCGGCTGGAACGGAACCGGCAAGAGAATCTCCATCCGTGACACCCGTGGGATCATCGACGCCATCCTTGATCACAGCATCGATTCAGCTCCTACCAAGACGATTCCTTACTTCAACTTTGTGGTTCCCACAAAGCTTGAGGGCGTTGACACCCACATCCTTGATCCTCGCGACACCTATGCTGATCCAGCACAGTGGGAGGAGAAGGCAAAGGATCTCGCCGCAAGGTTCATCAAGAACTTCAAGAAGTACGAGTCCAACAGGGCCGGCAAGGCTCTCGTAAAGGCTGGTCCTCAGCTCTAATCGACAATTTGTCTTACATGAATATGGCTGGTCAGATTTCTGGCCAGCCTGTTTTTTTGTCCTACATCAGAAAATCCTTGA
>DJRG01000002.1 GCA_002438845.1 Bacteroidales bacterium UBA6366 | reverse complement strand
AACTTTTTTCAGTTCAAGTCACCTTCAATCCGAGAAATTAATCCATTTTCCCACTATGGCAAAAAGTTATTCCGCAAGGCACCGGTGTGCGTGACTTCATGCGATTCGAAAGGATGAAGCAGGCTGTCGATGATGACGGCATATTCCCCGCGGGTTAGAGAGTCAAGTGGAGGAAGTCCAAGGTCCGAAAGGGTCTTTCCGGGGTAATAGTCATCAAGGAATATCTCCTCTCGCTTGACCGGATCATCAATCCGGAACCATGTCTCGTTGGACCAACCGATGGAGCGTCCCTCCCCACGCATGATCCCGGTGGCACCGATTCTCTGCAATGCCGCAAAACGAGAATCAGTCACCGGAACATCAAGGTAAGGCAGAAGATAACCACCGGAAGCGAGAATACCGGATTGTACATCCCTGACCGAAACATCTTTCAATGAATATGTCCCGGAGACTTTCCGCTTCCAGGCCACTAACGCAGCGGTAATTCCCGCAGCCTGGCCAATCTCCATCACGACCGGCTGCAATCTGGTGGCGCCGTTGGCGATGCAGGTCACGGACACAGCCTTCTCGATGACCAGCAGATCCTCCACATCCTTTGGCACCATGACCCCGAACGGGACGGAGAACGACGGAACCGGATGGAACTCAAGCTGAGGCAGGTCACGCCAGTCCGGATTCCTGTAGTGATGATGATCCACGGGATAATCCCCAACCGCGACAGACGTGCGATAAAGGTCATTGGAATATGGCCTGTCGATGTCAGCAAGGGTGAATGTCACCTCTCCCTCAATCCGCCTCGAATCCCTATAGTACGGAATCATCGGAAGCCCGTCCTCGGTCGGGTACTCCCCTTCGGCGATTCCGATGTTTTTCAGACCAAGTTCTGTCTGAATATAATAGAGATAGCCCAGGGCGATTCTTTTGGCGCTGTCTATAGCGGCTTCACGCTCGGCAGGAGGCATCCGAGTGATGTCCTTCACATAGCAGTCATTGCCGGAAATAGGCCAGTTTAGCATTATCTTCCCGCCCGGCAAAGCCCCATAGGAAAGCATCTGCCATACTGTATGACCTCTGGACAGGCAATCCGAGTACAATCCCGGATCATAGCCGTCCGGGCACGGAATTGTCTTGTCGGAATCCGGGCCGAAATCCTGCACGGTGACAACGTAGGTCAAGTCCTGAACGGCGGCTATGGTGTCAACCGGAGAGCTGTTGCATGGCACACCGCACATCCTCGCGATGTCACCAAGCTCGGTTCCATCAATCAGGATCCCGGCCTTCACTGTGCGCTGGCCTTCCGGACCGTCCAAAGTAATCCTCCAACCCTTCCGGAGCTTCTTGACGGCAACGCATTCAGTCTCCATCGCAAGGGACAAGCGTTCGAGCGGAAGGGACATATTCATGAATATCTCAGCTCCGACCTTCGGCTCGAACAGGACGTTGCTCACCCACCCTGTCTTCAGTGCGTCATACCCGCCGTAACGGTTGGCCAGAGAGTCGCAGAATTCCCCGAACAAGCCTCCCCTTAGACGGTAGTTGCCATCTATCGCCGAGACTCCGGCTGAAGTAAGCATGCCTCCCAGCCAAGGAGTCGGTTCGACTACCAAGGTCGAAGCCCCTGAACGGGCCGATTGGATGCCGGCCGTTGTGCCTCCGGCTCCGCCTCCGATGACAACCACATCATAAAAAACTTCAGTTCCACTGCATGAGCGCAGCAGAACCGAAGCAATTATAATGAACAGTATTCCAAAGGAATAAGATGACCTATGCATCAAACGTGGGCCTCCCGTCCCTTTGCGATGTCCTCCAGCATGGTGCTGATCTGGTAAAGGCCTCTCGGCACATGGAAACAGCCTTTCCATTTGCCTCCCTTGAGAGGGAGAAGAATCTCGCCTCTGCGGTTGAGATAGCCGAACCATTCAGGATACTCCTTGTCCTTGAAGTGGGTCCAAAGATATTCATCCAGTTTGAGGAACCATTCGAGACACTTCTCGTTGCCTGTCAGCTGGTAGCCTTTCAGCATCGCGATGGCGGATTCGATGTGGACCCACCACAGTTTCTGGTCCCACTCAAGCTCCTGGGTCGGATATCCCTTACGGTCCATGAAGTAGAAGATTCCACCGTACTCCTTGTCCCAGCCGTAATCAATGACTCTAAGGGAGATCTCCACAGCCTTGTCAATCAAGGCCTTGTTATTGCGTCTGATTCCAAGGTTCATCAAGAACCACATCGCCTCCAGATCATGGCCAGGGTTTACCCTGCGTCCCTCGAAGCAGTCGATAAGAGAATTGTCCACAGCGGAAAGGTTTTCGACCATCACGCCAAGATCAGGTTGGTAGAAAACATCCAAGACCTCATGCAGACAGTCATCGATCAGACGATCCATCATCTCAGGGTCGTTGATGATCTTTTCCACCTCCAGAGCCATGTTGCAAATGATCATCGGAAGGGCGAAATCCTTCATCGGGCGGGTCCCCGGCACAGCCTTGGACCAGATGCCCTTAGGATTGGAGCGACGCTCCAGGATTCTACGGAAGGTCTCTTTGGCGAAACGGGAATATTCCTCATTGCCGGTGGCCTCGGCAAGCTGCGCGAAAGCCATGCAGGCGAAAGTGTTCGAGAATATGTTGTACGGCTGGATGATAGGCTTGCCTTCCCTTGTCAAAGAGAAATAGAAGTCATAGTCCCCGATGTAGCCATATTTCATAAGGAAGCGGGCTCCCTGCTCGGCGCACTTCAGCCATTCCTCGTTCTTCGCGAGCTTGTTGTAGAGCATGGCGAACATCCAGACCTCGCGCCCTTGAAGCCAGACAAACTTGTCTTTGTCATAGACACTTCCGTCACGGTTCAGGCAAGTGTAATACCCTCCGAACTTTGTGTCCTGAGAATGCTCAAGCCAGAACGGCAGGATATTTCCAAGAAGTTCCTCCTTGTAACGGGACGCCATCGCGCCGAAATCGACATTTTGGATATTCATGATGAGAAACTATTGAGCGGTGAATCTTATGCAGGTCAGGCAGTCATAATTACCGTCCGTGACGAACATGTCCATGGTCTTTCCGTCCGCCGCTGTCTGAAGAAGGACATCGCTGCAGGCTCCCGCACCTGTGTAAGCGCCTTCCTCGGCCACGGTCATCCAATCCACATAGTAAGACTCCTTGACTGAATTGAGGTCAGTAATGTCAAACAGGTACACTTCCGGACAAGAACCCCAAGAGAAATGCGCTCCTCTCTCTACCGCGCAGAAGCGGATTCCGTTAAGTGTGGCCACAGAGATGCAGTTGTAGTTCTCGTTTCCGGCGCTGCTGGTGTGGAACACGGATTTCCATTCGCTGGCAGCGACATCCTTGCACCAGTTCAGATCGTAGCTGCCGTTGGCATCAGCGGAGTAGCCTATGAACAAGAGTCCATCGCTCAGGTCATCCGAAACAGGGGCGACACATGCTCCATAAGGATTCCAGACGGTAGAGGCTGCTGGAGTAATCGAGCCGAAACTAGCTTCTCCAGCCTTTCCACCGGTAATCTGCCATGCAACCCAATACTGGCTGACATCCACGAAAGCGGTGATCACAGCCTTCTTCGTCACGTCTCCACGCACACGGATGTTGCCCATTGAAGAGCTCCAGATTGCATTGTGAGCATATTCCACAACAAGCTCAGGAGCAGCGTCAAGAGACTTGAACGAATAGATCCGGCATGTGCCACCGAAGGCTGCCTGGGCAGACACAAGGACATTACCGGCATCATCATTCACGAGAGAATAAACCGAAAGTCCTTCAGGGATAGGGACTTCCTGCATGAACTCACCTGTCTGACGGTTGAGCGCGTAGAGCTTGTTTCCACCGTTGGCGACCAGAAGAATGTCGTCCTTCACGGCAAGCCTGAGAGGGCCTCCCGCAACGCTGATGGAGCCAAGATCTGTTGAATACCTCTTCTTCCACAGAACGTTCACGTCAGCCGTGCCTTTCTGCTTGAGTTCGATTGTGGCTGAATAGCCCTCAACCTCGGTGGTGACATCAATGCTGGTGGCTCTGGAGCCGAATTCCGGATTGGAAGCGACCTTGCAGGTGTAAACATCTTCCTTCTTGGTGATTTCCGAGATCCACTCAACTTCAGGAGCGACCACATTGTAAGGAAAGTTAGCCTCGACAGTGAAAGTCACATCGCCACCGTTCTTCTCAGCGACAAGGGCTTCAGGGGTGACATTGAATATTCTTTCGTTAGGAGCCTGGTTGACAGTGATGTCCTCGGAGCCTTCCTCACTGGTGAAGGTGATGACTCCCTGACGGGCCTCGAACTTGTTGTAAATCTCGTTGGAAGCCACGGCAAAGGTCACAGTGTTCTCGACAAGGCCTTTGGTCGTGACCGCGCTGATCCAGTCCTTGGCCTCGTCAGCAATCTTGTAGTCAAAGCCGATGTTGGCCTTAACCTTGATCTCAATCGAGCCACCCTCCTTTGGAACAGCGAACGTTTCCGGAGTCAGGGTGATGGAGTTCAGCTGCTTCTGGCTGACCTTTATGGTCTTTGAGTCCGTACCGCAGCGGAGGTCGAACGAGTACTCGCGGCCATCGTAGTCCGCGTTCTTCAAGACAGTCACAGTGATCTGGTTCTTGCCGGATCCACCACTGGTAGGAGTGATTGAGCTCCAGCTATAGTGGTTGGTGTTCGGAGCAACTACCTTCCAGTCGTTGTCCGCCGTGAATTCTATGGTGTAAGTGCCTCCGGCAGAGGAAAGCACTGGATTCAAATCCGCATCGGAGGACAAAGTGATCCTGCCTGCGTCATTTGAGTCATCTTTGCAAGAGGCGAAGGACAGCGCCATCGCTACCGCAAGAAAAATTGTGGATATTCTTTTCATCTTAAATTATTGTTTCACAGTCTTTAGATAGTCATCAAATCCTTTTTTGAAGGCATCCCAGTAGTTGTACATCTTGATGTGACAGAGATCGAACACGAAGAATCCATCGCTGTTGTTGATGCACGCACTGATGGCGTCAGGAATCTTGGAAGCTTGACCTCCGGCAGTCCAGCCGGTCGAGTTGCCGATGTCCGGTCCTCCGCTGAACTCCACGTCTCCTTTAAGGAGGGTCTTGCCTTGCTTGCAGAAGCCCTGCATCGTCCACTCACCGCTGCCCCAGATGCTGTCGGTTCCGGCATACGCGCCAAGGAACATGAAGTCACAGTGATCAGCGTAACCGCAGTTCTTGTAGTTCGCCGAGGCCCAGAAATAACCGTCAGCCTTAGGGTCATACTTAGGACTCGCCCAGTTCACACCCGAGGTGTAGTAGGTTGAGTACCAAGCCCCGACATAGGCTCCGAAACGGATGTCCTTGTTGATCGTGTGAACAGCTTCGGAAGCTTTGACGATGAAGTCATGGATCACGCTCGCACGGAACTCAAGCCATTTCTTCACAGTCTCGCTTGCCTTCCATCCAAGTTCGGTCGTGCCGGGAGCCAGCACATCACCTGGCCATGAGCTGATTGAGAGTCCGGAATAGGCCTCGAACTTGTTCTTCGAGACATCCGAGAAATCGCTTTGGAGCCCATAATCATCGTAGCGGCATCGATCCAGGATGATACCATCAAGATCATACTTTGCCAGATCCTTTATGATCTGAAGCACATAATTCTGTACCTGTTCATTGGCCGGATTGAGAAATCTGGCGCCCCAATCATCCGGTCCGTTAAGATCCATGACGTTGGTGAGCCCGTTGGAGGAATTGATCACCGAAGCCCATGATTTCTTTCCTGACTCACGGAACAGCATTCCGTCATTGCCAAGGCCGTAAGGGCAAAAGTAACCACCCACGAAAGTGTTTATGCTGGCGTTGACCTTGAGTCCAACTTCGCGGGCCGCGTCGATGAAAGCCTGGAGATAGTCATACGTTCCAGTTCTGGAAACCCACACATAACTTCCACTTTTCCAGACATCCACCTTCTTCAGAGGTTGTGCGACCGAGGACTTGAACAACACGTCACCGCTGGTTGGCCTGACATCCACAATGATGTCGGTGAACCCTACATCCTTGATTTTTTTCAAGTCAGAGGCGATCCGTTCCTTGTTGTTCTCGTAGTCACTGAAGTTAGCCGCCGCATCAATCCACACGTATCTCGGCTTGCCTGTGTTCTCCGGCTTTTCAGGCTCCGGAGGGGTCGGCTTGTCCCAGTCGGGATTCCAAGGATTATCCTTGGAACCCCCACAGGAGGCAAGCGTCATTGTCAATGCCGCGATAAACGAGAATATTCTCAAAGAGGCCATACCGCTATTTCTTTATGCAGTCAACCGAGTACCCTCCGAGCACGCCGGCATTCTGGTCATAGTAATAGAGATACATCTTGAATCCGTCCTTGGTCGGAGCCAGAATCACATCACCTGCAGCCATTCCGGCGTCAGCCTTCTGGAACCAGTCAATTGACTCATTGCCCAGAACGATGGATGTTGTCTCGTTCAAGTTTCCGGACAGAGCCGTAGGATCGGAGATGTCGTACAGGTAGAGAGCCGGACCAAGTCCCCAGTGAGGGAAGTGGCTGACCACAAACAGAGACATGTAAGTGGCGTTGTTGAACCTCTTGGAATCAAGGTTGTTGACATCCAAGCCCCATGATGATCCATTGTTGAACGGCAGAGCGGCCTTGAGCGTTCCATCGGCTGCGACGTGATTGAGGACGTTAGGATCGTAGTAGGACAGGAACATGGACGCATCCTTGGAAGGAGCCACAGCGACAGCATCGGTGTTGTTGACAGGAGCGCTGCCCCATGCAAGACCGGATCCGGAAATGTCAAGGACTGACACATCAGCGACTGTTCCGCCTGTGACGGTGACTCTGGTCACTTTGCTTGCGGATGTCACGCCAGCGATACCCTCGTTGGTGATGTCAATCACTGCGTCCGCGTCAATGTTACCAATGACCTTTATTGAATATCCCATAGGGAGGTCAGTGCTGTTGATGAATGAATGGAACAGCTCCGGAGCGGTCTTCACGGAGGAGGTCTTCCAGATCTTGAACTCGCCACCACCATCAACGTGGTTGCAAAGAATCAGATTTTCAGCCTCATCGTTCGTAATGGCAGCCGGTGAGACACCTCCATCGTTGATCTGTCCTTCCTTCACTCCAGTGATGCCGTTCAGATAAACCGGAACACCGCTGCCTGTGCAGAACACCAGTTTGCCACCTGTTACCGCCATGCTTGGATAGATGTCAGCGGCGTTGTAGGCAGGAAGTCCGACCATGCTGACAGGCTCGAAATTGAACAATGCCTCAAGGGTGGACTTGTCGAAGCCCTTGTCAATCTTCTCAGGGACGGTCTTGATGACGGTATATTCAGAAGTCGTCTTTCCGTCATGCGCAGTCACCGTGAACTTCACACCGTTGTTGTAGTCCTGCGGAGTCGAAGGATCCGGAGAGATCGTGGCATGAGCCGAGACCTGAACAGCCGCCGTGCAGGCGCTCAGATCCTCTGCGGAGACAAGTGTGACTGTCTTCTTGTTCTTGTCCACGATTCCGGAGATAGCCGGCTCGTCCAAAGAGAAGACAAGGATGTCGCAAGCCTTTGACTTGACCCTCTCACCGGTGATGCAGATGTTTCTGCTCTCTCCCCTTGCATTGGTGAACTTGAATATGTTCTCCTTGGTCAAATCCAGAAGTGTCATGGCAGGCTCGATGGTACAGTTCGGCTGTATGGCAGCCTGCACCCTGACCTTAGTCATGTAAGGAGTGGTCTCGTTGTCCGATGTCTCAGGGAAAAACCATGGAACCGGGATAACGAATCTGTCAGCGTTCTCGTCAGTGATGTCCAACTTGCACATTGACTGGTCAATGTACGGGCCGAAAGTGAAGAACGCCTCGAAACTTGTAAGATTCTGACGCTCAGCGGTCGATTCTACATATTCAGGGCTATGGCACGAAGCCGCCAAGAAGAGGGTGAACGCCGCAAGCAATATGTTGATTTTCTTCATATTAGTCGAGATTATTTCCATTCTGGGAATTGTTCTACTGCTGTGTTGCTTGACAGTTCGCTGTCCTGGAGAGGGAATCTGTTCATCTTCTCCGGGTAGTTGCGGTCCTTGTCGTCAACAGAAACGTAAGTGTAGATGAAGCCGGCGTCGGCTGGCTCTATCTTCAGGCCGTGAACCTGATAGCCGGAAAGTCCGTCCGGATAGTTGTTCGGAGCCACTCCCCATCTGCGGAGATCCCAGTACGAGAAGCCTTCGAAAGCAAGTTCAACCTTGCGCTCCTGACGGATGGCATTCCAGAGATTGTCTCCAGCTTTGTCAGCGTAAGGAAGGCCCACACGGGCACGGATTTCCTTGACAGCGGCATTGGCGCCCGCGGCGTCATTGGTGCGGTAGCAGGCCTCGGCCTTGTTCAGGAGGACCTCAGCGTACCTGATGATGACAAGCGGCTGGGTGCTTTCTCTTCTGCCGATCACATCATGGGTCTCATCCACACCCTTGCGCAGGTAATAGCCTGTGGTGGTCTTGCCCTTAGGCTCCTTTACAACATTCCACTGGCACCAACCGTCAGCGCCACCTACATAAGGCTCGATCTTGCGGCCTTTCCACTCAGCTCCATTGTAAAGGATGGAGGCCTGGAAACGAGGCTCAAGAAGGTCATAAGGAGGGTTCTCGCTGGTTCCTTCGCCGGTATGCCAGGCAGACCAGTCAGGCAGACCGCTTCCGTCGGCATATTCATAAGATTCCACAATTTCCTGGGTAGGCGTGCCGTAGCCGCCACCGGAAGCATCCCTGGTGGTGTAGTCACCTCCCGGAGTGTAGTAGAAGTCGAAATTGTGGGTCACGTTGTCCGCATAGTTGAAGACATATTCAAGGATAACCTCGGAGTTGTTGCCGTTGAAGACATCGGCATAGTTCGAAACGAGCGAATACCCCAGTTCCTTGACCTTGTCGGCGGCGGCGATCACCTTGTCGTAACGCTTGGCGTAAAGCATGGCCCTTGTCATGAAAGCGTAGGCAGTTCCTTTGTCCAGTCTGCCGTTCGCATTCGCTTTCTCAGGCAGATTGGCGGCGGCGAACTCAAGGTCAGACTCAATGAAGTTCCAGCCTTCCTCCTCGGTTGACAGGCCCTTGTTGGACGTGATGGCACTCAGATCCTCGTCATAGATGATCACATCCTTGTACCTTTTCACGAGGTCAAAATAGAAGTAGGCACGCATGAACCTCAACTCGGCTGAAAGCCTTGTCTTGTCCTCATCAGACATCTCACCGTACTTATCCAGATAATTCAAACCCTGATTGGTTCTGCGGACAGCTCCATACATGGTGTCCCAGTAGCCGAGGTAAGCCGCCACATAGTTGGCTGTAAGAACTGAGCCACCGTAAGCGATTTCGCTTGGGATGTAGCAGAGGGAGTTGAAATTGTAGGAACCGTACTTGAGCTGGTCGGTGAGCGCGTCGGTCATTCCGGCCACACACTGGCCGGTGTTTGCGTCCGCCATGTCCAGAATGTAGCTGTAGATGTAATTCACTCCGTACTCCGCGTTCTGGGTGGTTTTCCAGAGCATCTTGTCGGAGACACTGTCGGTCGGAGTCATGTCAAGGAACGAGTTGCAGGAAGAGATTCCCATCGCCACAACGACTCCTGACACTGTCAAAATCAGATTCTTTGTTATAGTTTTCATATCACGCTGTTCTTTTAGAATGATAATGTCACACCACCCATCAAGAGGCGCTGCTGAGGATAATAACCGTTGTTCACACCTGGAGACTCAGGGTCGATTCCCTTAGGCAGGCCATCGATGGTGAAGAGGTTCTGTCCCTCGACGAACAACCGGAGAGAAGACACGCTCAGATGGCTCATCCACTTCTTAGGCAAGGTATAACCAAACTGAGCCGATTTCAGACGGACATATTTACCGTCCCTCCACCAGAATGAGCAGCTCAGACCGTTGTCGCCTCCGTGTCCTGGAGAGCCAAGCGTAAGGCGTGGGAATGTTCCGTCAGGATTGTCGATACTCCAAGCGTTCTCGACAAGGTAAAGAGGAGAGTTTCCGCCCTCCTTGAAGGTCTGGGTCCAGATGGTGTTGTCATCGTAGCCGTTGTAGTACGTTCCTGTAAGGGAGACATCGAAAAGGGCGCCCCCGGTGAACTGAGCGTTGAAATCGAAGCCGTTCCACTCGAAATTGAGGTTGAGGCCGAATGTGAGCTCAGGGCGGTTGGAACGTCCGAAGTAGCCCCAGTCATCGTAGTCTATCTTTCCGTCACCGTTGATGTCCACGAACTTGATGTCACCGACGTTAGGACGGGTGCCCCACCATGCGGAGTTGTCGATCTCTTCCTCGGATCTGAACAGACCGTCGGTCTTCCATCCAGTGATGGCTCCGTAGGTCTTGCCGACTATCTTTCTGTTGTCGCTGACCTCAGGGTTGTCCTTGTACTTGATCCACCTTGTCTTTGAATATGTAAGGCTGGCGCTCACTCCATAGAAGAACGGCTTTCCGGCAAGGGAGAACTGGTTCTTGTGGGTGATCATGAGGTCGATACCCTTGGCGTCAATCGCCGGGTAGTTGATGTAGGTAGGATAGTAGCCACCCATAGAGGCAGGGAATCCAGAGCCTTGTCCGGTCAGGATGTCATAGGTGTAGTTGTAGAAACCATCCACCTCAAGTCCAAGGAGACCGTTCCAAAGTGTGGCGTCAAAACCTACGTTGTAGGAAAGGTAACGCTCCCATGACAGATCAAGCGATGGGACGACATCCGGTTTGTAGGCAGGATTGAAAGTCGTGCTTCCGTCCGGATTTCTGTAGCCGACCTTGAAGCCGTAACGTGAGTAGGTGCTGAGGAAGGCATATTCAGGAACACCGTCATTACCGAGCATTCCGACAGAGGCTCTGACTTTCAAGTCATTGATGAAATCCACTGACTTCATGAAGCTCTCATTGGAGATTCTCCATGCAACAGAGGCTGACGGGAAGAAGCCCCAGCGGTACTTGTCCATTCCGCTGAAGAGGTAGGAACCGTCCTCACGTCCGGAAAGCTCAACCAGATACCTGTCAGCGAAGTTGTACTTGAGCCTGAAGACTCCACCCACGCTTCTGCTGGCGCCGCTGCCGCCTGAGACAGGATCCTTTGTCGGTGTACCTTGGCTGATCTCAGGAAGGGACGCGAACGGAAGATCCTTGGCGTAGGCCGCAAGGCTGTTGCTCTTGGTGTCACGAACCTCCATGAGGGCAAGCGCCTCAATGGAATGTTTGCCGAAGATGTTTGAATATTCAAGACTCGCCTGACCTACCATCTGCTGCCAGTATGACGATCCCTCACCTATGTTGATGCCGTTGTCAACACCTCTCGGATCATTCTTCTTTGAATATGCCCCGTCAACAAACGCCATTGTGCTGTAAGGAGTGTTGAGGTTCTTGTTGAAGGAGTTGCTCCAGTCATAGACACCCGAAACCTTTGCCACAAGGCCGTCAACACCAGGAATGTCATAGGCCAGAGTGGCATTGACGGAAAGATCCATGGAGCGAGTCTTCTTGTAGCCTGATTCGTAGATGGCGGCAAGAGGGCTCTGGGGAAGCGAGGTGTTCTTCTTGATCGTCGAGGTGTACATTCCCTCGTACTTTTCAGGAACATAAGGGTGCATCATGATCGTCTGGTTGGCGATAGACAGCCAGCCCATCTCGCTATAGCCACCATCCGTACCACCGGAAGCGTAGGCAGGAGTGTCCCTGTGGGCGATCGTGCCGGACACGCCCAGCTTGAAATGCAGTCTGGAGGTGATGTCGGAATCGATGTTGGAGCGCAGGTTGTAGCGCTTGTAGGTGAAGTTGTCGATGTTACCGTTCTGTCCGAAGTAGCCGACGGAGGTGTAGTAGCGGGCCTTTTCGTTGCCGCCGGTCACAGTCACGTTGTGCTTCTGGGTGAAACCGGTTCCGAACACCTTGTCAATGTAGTTCACGTTGTCCCAACCATCGGTCGGATCACCGTTTGTCATCGCGGCGACATTCTCGGAGGTGAAGTACGGATTGTACTCGGAGCGATCCTTGATGGCACCGCTGGCCAGCTGATCCATCATGTCAGCCATATTATAATAGTAGGCGAATTGCGGGCCGTTCATGAACTCAGGGAAATTGGCGTTCATGGACACACCGAACGAGGCATCGTAAGTGATGGAGGTCTTCTCCTTCGAGCCTCTCTTGGTGGTGATGATCATGACACCACCTGCTCCTTTCAGACCGTAAACGGCCGCGGAGGCACCGTCCTTGAGGACCGAGATGCTCTCGATGTCGTTAGGGTTTAGGTCATTGATGTCGTTGACCGGGAATCCGTCCACAACGTAGGCGATTCCATAGATGGAACCACGCAGACGCAGGGACGCCTGGTCCTGTCCCGGCTCTCCGGACTCCTGCACGGAGGAAATGCCCGGAAGACGGCCCGCGAGAATCTGAGAGACATTCGTGGCCGGAGCCTTCAGGACCTCGTCCCCCTTGATCGCGGAGACCGCACCAGTCAGTGAGGATTTCTTCGATGTACCGTAACCTACCACGACAACCTCGTCAAGGGATGTCGTGTCTTCCTTCAAGATTACGTTCAGAGTCTGCACTGTGCCATCGCACAGTTTTTGGAATGATGTCAAGCCCAGACATTGGAACTCAAGTGTCTGTCCTTTCTTGACTGAAATCACATAACTTCCGTCAGCTCCGGTCATCGTGCCGTTCATTGTTCCGGCCACAACCACAGAGACGCCAGGAAGCGGATTTCCGTTCTGGTCTGTCACCCTACCCTTGACAGAAGGCTGCGCCGACGCATTCCCCGAAAAGAGGAATGCTGAAAGTATCGACACAATCGCCGCCCTTAGGAAAGGGGATGAAAAATTCGATGTTGCTTTCATAAAAGAATGCGTTATTATTAATAATAGTGTTATCGACTTCTCCCTATAAACCCAATAGTTTTTGCAAAGGTATAACTTTTTCTCAAATATTTAATAATTAAATTCTCAATTAATAAAAAATTTAAGAAATAAAATTCTTACCTTTGCAGTAATTACATAACGAATAGCACCATGACAGACAGAAGAACATTCCTGAAGAGAGCCGGCATCGCGGCAGCGACCGCTGTCGCCGCTCCGATTGCCGCAAACGCTGCAAGTCTCACTTCCAAGAACGGGAAAGACATCCGACTCAAGGCTGACGACAACATAGAAAGCAGGCTTATTGTCCCTAAAGGCGATGCCCTACCGATAACCGGCACCTTCCTCGATGAAATATCACACGACATTCCTCACCAGAACTGGGGCGAGAAAGAATGGGACCTTGATTTCAGGTACATGAAAGCAATGGGAATCGACACTGTGATCGACATCCGCTGCGGCTACCGCAAGTTCATCACCTACCCTTCGCCGTACCTTCTCAAGAAGGGCTGCTACATGCCTTCGACCGACCTGATCGACATGTTCTGCCGCCTTGCCCAGAAATACGGGATGAAGTTCTGGCTCGGTCTGTACGATTCCGGAAAGTACTGGGACACAGGCGACATGTCAAACGAAGTCGAGGCGAACAAATATGTCATCGACGAGATCTGGCAGCGCTACGGAAGCAAGTACGACAGTTTCGGAGGATGGTACATCAGCGGAGAGATCAGCCGCGCCACCAAGGGGGCGATCGAATCATTCCGCACGATGGGTCGCCAGTGCAAAGAGGTCTCCGGCGGGCTGCCTACCTTCATTTCTCCTTGGATCGACGGCAAGAAGGCAGTCGATGCCGCAGGAGGGAACCTCACCAAAGAACAGGCGGTCTCAGTCGAGCAGCACGAGCGGGAATGGAACGAAATCTTCGACGGGATCCATGAATATGTCGACGCATGCGCCTTCCAGGACGGCCACATAGACTACGACGAGCTGGACGCGTTCTTCACTGTCAACAAGAAGCTTGCGGACAGGTACGGGATGCAGTGCTGGACCAACGCTGAAAGTTTCGATCGCGACATGCCGATCAGATTCCTGCCGATCAAGTTCGACAAATTGAGGATGAAGCTGGAAGCCGCCAAGCGTTGCGGCTACGACAAGGCGATCACGTTCGAGTTCTCCCATTTCATGAGCCCTCAGTCAGCCTATCTTCAGGCCGGACATCTCTATGACAGGTACATGGAATATTTTGACAAACGATAAGCTATGGACAAAAGCATAAACATGGGTCGGGTCGTGTTCCTGGCCTTGGTGGCGGCGATTGGAGGAATCCTGTTCGGCTACGACACCGCTGTGATCTCGGGCACGACCGAAATCGTCAAGAACCAGTTCCAGCTGACGACAATAGCGGAAGGTTGGTACGTGGGCTGCGCCCTGATCGGTTCGATACTCGGTGTGATGATCGCCGGAATGATGAGCGACAACCTTGGAAGGAAGAGGACGATGATCTTCTCCGCATTGTTGTTCAGTATCTCAGCGATAGGCTGCGCCGTGTGCAAGGATTTCAACCAATTGGTTTTCTTCAGGATCATCGGCGGATTCGGAATAGGAATAGTCTCCATCGTCTCGCCGATTTACATCTCCGAGATAGCTCCGGCGCAGAAAAGAGGCACCCTCGTGTCGCTCTACCAGCTCGCCATCACGATAGGCTTCCTGATGGCCTACCTGATCAACTACTTCGTGCTAAAGGATGCGGACGTCAACTCAACATCCACCAACCTTTGGACAAGAATATTCAACTCCGAGTACTGGAGAGGGATGCTCGGCTACGAGACGATCCCAGACATGCTGTTCCTCATCGTGATATTCCTTATCCCTGAAAGTCCGCGCTGGCTCATCACCAAGCACAGGGACGGAAAGGCGAGGAAGATACTGTCCGGGATATTCACATCCGAAGAAGAGGTGAGCAGGCAAATCGAACTGACCAAGGCCTCCATCGCCGGAGAGACCAAGTCCGAGTGGAAGACCCTTCTGGAGCCGGGAATATTCAAGGCCGTCCTGATCGGATGCGCCATCGCCATCCTCGGACAGTTCATGGGCGTGAACGCGGTGCTTTACTACGGCCCTAAGATATTCAGTGACGCTGGTTTGTCCGGCGAGGGTTCGATGTTCTCGACTGTTTTGGTCGGGGTTGTGAATATGCTCACGACGGTCATCGCCCTGCTGATCATCGACAAAGTCGGCCGCAAGCAGCTGGTCTACTGGGGTGTGTCCGGAATGGTTTTCTGCCTGCTGATGATCGGCTTGTATTTCTGTCTCGGCACCGCACTTCCGACATGGTTCCTGCTGGCGTTCTTCCTTCTGTACGTTTTCTGCACTGCCATTTCCATAAGCGCGGTAGTTTTCGTACTTTTGTCAGAGATGTACCCGAACAGGGTGCGCGGACTCGCCATGAGCATCGCAGGGCTGGCTCTTTGGATCGGCACCTACCTGATCGGACAGCTTACACCTTGGATGCTTGAGACACTCACTCCAGCGGGCACCTTCTTCCTGTTCGCAGCCATGTGCATCCCTTACCTTCTCATAATGTGGAGACTGGTTCCGGAAACGACCGGCAAGACACTGGAAGAAATCGAGGAATACTGGACAAAAGGCAAATAGAAAGTTGATGGTCAAATATTTCAGCGAAAACCTCTCTGACAAGAATTCCATAATCAAGCAGAAGATTCTGGAATTGTGCATGAACGCGGGCGATTTCAGCATCGCTGACTTCGCCCGTGAACTGAACTGTAGCGTTCCGACCACCACAAAGATAGTAGGAGAGCTGATTGACGACGGATGGTTAGAGGATCTTGGGAAAAAAGGCTCGGCCAGCGGTCGAAGACCCAGCATATTCGGGCTCAATCCTGACGCTGGTTTCTTTGTCGGTGTGGATTTGGAAAGGAACCACGCCAACATCATGACGATGGACTTCAAGGGACAGACTCTGTCCTACGACGAGGATGTGGAGTTCACCTTACGGAACACTGAGGATTCTTGCCGGCAACTCTGCACACTCATCCATAAGTCCCTCGAGAGCAATGGATTGAACGCCGAGCGCATGCTTGCGTGCAATGTCGATCTCACAGGGAGAGTCAACACAACCTCCGGCTACAGCTTCACATATTTCATCAATGAGGACAAACCTCTGAGCACCATTCTGGAGGAAGATCTTGGGGTTCCGGTGGCCCTTGACAATGACTCAAGGGCAATGACTTACGGAGAGTTCCGCAGCGGAATCGCCAACGGGGAGAAAAACGTGCTGTTCATCAATGTCGGATGGGGCCTCGGAATGGGGATGATCCTGAACGGGGACCTGTACTATGGAAAATCCGGCTATTCCGGAGAGTTCGGGCATTTCCCGTTTCTGGACAACGGGCAGATCTGCCGCTGCGGAAAGGTCGGCTGCATGGAGACAGGAGCCTCCGGCTCAGCCCTTCAACGGATTGTGACCGAAAAGCTTGAGGCCGGTTGTCCGTCAATGCTGACCGACGAGTTCAAGACAGGCAAAGAGCTCACACTTAACGATTTGCTTGGAGCCGTGGAGGATGAGGATGTCGTTGCGATTGATGCCATGGGAGAGATTGGGACAACCCTCGGAAGAGGCATCGCAGGACTTATCAACTTGTTCAATCCGGAGATGGTGGTCATTGGCGGGAAACTAACCGTCGGAGGAGACTACCTCATGCTGCCTATCCGCGCTGCCATCAAGAAATATTCATTGAACATAGTGAGCAAGGACACCACTGTCGTCTTCTCCAAACTTGGCCGCAAGGCCGGTGCGCTCGGATGTTGCATGCTCGCACGCACAAGATTTTTAGGCCTGATGTAAACGTCATTTTTGAAATTAACCTAAAAATCTATTGGAAAGCGAAATAAATATGTTACATTTGCAAAGAATTGTGCTCTTGAACCAGAGTCGAAGATTGAAGTTTAGCGAAGAACGTAACTTAATCTTGAAAACGGCCTGAAAAACTGAATTAGACTTGAGCGAAGACATTTAAACTACAATGGTGTCGCTTGACAACATAGCTGAATCAATGTTCATGGGACTTCCAAGGTTTGAGACAGACTTTGGAACAGATGCCTGCCGCCCGATCTGGGGGGGGGCGTAACCAATTATCAATCAACATATTACGATATGGCAAGGAGAACAAGTCATCTTATTCCCCTGTTTTTCCGTGTCCTTATCCTTACAAAGTGTCAAAACCTGAGGCACGGGATACCATGGAGGTAGAATGGAGGAGCCGGGCGCTTCGACAGGCTCTGCGGCCAGACACAGATCTTTGGACTTGCTCCGGGATCCAATGACTCTTGCCGGTATTTTGAAACATTAGAATCGAGTATATGAACAATAACCTAACACATACCAGACATTCCATGCGATTGACAGTCGGATTGGCACTGATGCTGATTCTTTCCTTGATGTCGTTTTGCCCGTCAGCTGACGCCCAGACCGCAGCTGTCAAGACCAACATCATCCATGATGCCACAACGACCCTTAACGCAGGGCTTGAGTACAAGCTCGCCCCGCGGTGGACCTTTGATCTGTCCGGAGACCTTAACCCATGGACGTTCTCCGGTGACAGGAAATTCAAGCATTGGCTTCTCCAGCCGGAGCTGAGACTTTGGACGTGCGATGCCTGGGCAGGCCACTTTTTCGGGCTCCATGCGCTTGGAGGTCAGTTCAATGTCGGAGGGTTCGACATCGACGCCGATCTCTTCGGCACTGACTGGAGCCTTCTCAAGGACCATCGCTATCAGGGCTGGATGGCTGGAGCCGGATTAGGTTACGGCTATTCTTGGATTCTGGGACAACGATGGAACCTTGAAGCGGAACTCGGAGCGGGCTGGGTACATGCTTGGTACGACACTTTCCGCTGCTCTGGATGCGGAAAGAAGATCGCGACCGATGACCAGCACGACTACTTCGGCGTCACCAAAATGTCCGTAAGCCTTGTGTATCTGTTCTAAACGTCAATGGCCATGAAAAGAGAAATTATATTCAGAATCCTTCGCTTCGGTTTGATCTTCCTTTGCGGCGCCGCTTGGGCCACCGCATCCGGACAAGAGGCTGAAACATCACGAAAAGGCGACGGGGGCACCGGGATTGAAGGAGTGACCACACAAAGCGCGACAGTGAGACGAGATGGGTCCAACGTCCTGGTCGACATGAATCTGGACCTCTCCGCCCTTAGGGTCAAAAGCACTGAGGCTGTACTTCTCACCCCTTATCTTGTGAACGAAGATGATTCCCTCGCCCTGCCGGCCATAGGTGTGTACGGTCGCCAACGCTACTACTATTATCTCCGCAAGGACAAGGACAAGATGATCTCCGGAGAAGATGAGACCACCATCACAAGCGGCTCAAAGGCCGATGTGATTCCGTACCACGCCACAGTTTCCTATGTGGACTGGATGAACGACAGCCGCCTTGTCCTTGGACGCAGAGACTATTCCTGCTGCGAGAGGCTTCTTGAGGACCAATGTTCGGAGATACTCTCCAGGGTGCTTTGGGTTCCGGATGTTCCGAGACTGATCTATGTCAGCCCCAAGGGCGAGAAGACTAAGACGAGAAGTCTCAGCGGAACCGCCTACATTGACTTCCCGGTCGATAAGACGGGGATCTACCCTGAGTATCACGACAATGTCGCGGAATTCGGCAAGATTCGCTCGACCATCGACTCCGTGCGCAACGACAGTGACATCACAGTGAAATCCATCCGTCTCAAAGGTTTCGCCTCGCCGGAAGGAAGCTACGCCCACAACACCTATCTCGCAAGGGAAAGGACTGCCACAATCCGGAGGTACGTGCTGGATCTCTACAACTTCGACCCAGTGATAGTCACAGTGGATCATGAGCCGGAGAATTGGGAGGGGCTCATCGAATGGCTCCGCACAAGCGGGCTGCCTGACGCGGAAAAGATTCTGGCGGCGGCGATGGACACCAGCCTGGAACCTGACGCCCGTGAATGGAGGATAAAGAAGAACTATCCTAAAGACTACGCGGTGATGCTGAGCGAGATCTATCCTCGCCTGCGCTGCACCAAGTACAGGATAGAGTACGACATCCGAAGCTACACCGATCCGTCCGAGATCCTCAAGGTGATGAAAACCCAGCCTCAGAAAATCTCCCTTGGAGAGTTCTTCCTTGCGGCTGAAAGTCTCGAAGCGGGCAGTCCCGAGTTCAACCATGTCTTTGAGGTGGCGGCAGTGATGTACCCGGACGATCCGGTAGCCAACCTCAACGCCGCCAACGCCGCGATGGAGCGCGGAGACCTCGTCACGGCGGAGGAGAGGCTCAAGAAAGCCGGAGCCGGCGGTGAAGCCGAATATGCCAGAGGCGTGCTGGCCGTCATGGCCAAGGAATATTCCACCGCCGTGGAACATTTCATGAGCGCCAATGAAAAAGGCGTGGCGGAAGCGGCTGAGCAGGCAAGGATATTTAAAGAATATGTCAGATACACCTCTGGATCGGAAACCGGAGGGACAAGAGAATAAGTTATCTAAACAACACAATAATCTAACAAAGCTATTTTTTATGAAAGCTAAACAATTAGTAACCGCAGGTCTTGCGCTGGCAGCGCTGATGGCTTGCAACAAGGAAAAGGCGGTCGAGACTCCGCTTCAGGACGGCGACGCCTACATCAATGTCAAAATCACCTATTCTGACCCAGCCACAAAGGGAACCCCGGCCACTCCACCGTTCTACTTCGGCACCGCTGACGAGCAGGCGATAAACAACGCCTACTTCGTCTTCTACTATGCTGACGGATCGTACGACCAGTACGTCAAGAAAGAAAATGCAGAGCTGACATTTAACCCAAACGGAACAAACTCATCGACAACTGAGAATGTCGAGGAACTTTCTGAAGCGGTTGTGGTTCTGAGAAACCTGAAATCCAATCTTTATCCGGCCTTTATGTCCGTGATCCTGAACTCGACTGACGAATGGATCAACGGCAACATCAAAAATAAGAGCATTACTGAAGCCAAATCTGCCGTTCAGGCAGCGATCGCCACAGTCGGTACCAACGCACAAGTTGATTGGTCCAACTTCATGATGTCCAGCTCTACATTCAACAACGGGGATGAAAGGACAGGCTATTTCTGCACAAAGCTCACCCCGGCCAACTTCCAGGAGTCTGCGGTAAAGGCTGTTCAAAGCGGCAATCCTGTGGAGGCTTACGTCGAGAGACTTGCGGCCAAGGTCAAGGTCGAGTTCGGCGGCACTCTTAACATAAATGGAGGAAAAATCGGAACATTCGAAGTTAATGGAGCGGCCAAGGACCTGTACTTCAAGGTTAAAGGTTGGGGTCTCAACGCCACCACCAAGAACTCGTTCTGTTTCAAGAACATCAACACCTCATGGAATAGTACCGGACTCGGATTCGATTGGAATGACGCCAACAACCACAGAAGCTACTGGACCCAGTCAACGAACTACGACAATGGTGTTTACCCAAACACATTCGACTCAAGTACCGGACATTACAAGGACGCCACCGATGTAACTCTGAACTACATCTCCTACAATAGCCTTGCTGTTGGAATCGGAGCGAACGCCTACTGCCGCGAGAACACTAACACAGAGACAGTCATGAAAAAGAATCTCTCCAGCACAGCCACCAGCGTTCTTCTCGGAGCCCAGATCGTCGACAAAGACGGCAATGTCCTCACATTGTACAACTACAACGGAAAACTCTACGCTGACGAGACTTCTTACAAAAACGCCGCCCTCAACGACTATGAGGCGAAGAACACTGACAAGATCTTCTGGAAAAAGACCACAGGAACCTCAGGCGAGACTTACACCAAGGTAAGTGTCGATGACCTTAAAGTAGAACCTTCAGCTGACGGTTACGCCCACGTTGAACTCAAGGTTGCAGACAACTATTACTATGGTTCAAGGAGTGCGGTTGAATCCTCCAGCGCGACAGCCGTGACGACAGATGACGCGAACAAAATGCTGAACGGAACCACTCAATATAAGTACAACACCGGATGCTCTTTCTACAAGAATGGTGAAATGTACTACAACATTCCGATCGAGCATCTCCGTCAGAGCAACAAGACCGCAGAGGGTTACGAGGTAAAGGAAGGTGACTATGGCGTGGTCAGGAACCACTACTACATCGTCACCATCAACAGCATCAGGAATCTTGGCAAGGCCGTGAATGACCCTGACGAGGTGATTGTACCTAACGACGAAGACATAAAGAGCTACTATGTGGCCGCAAAGATCAACGTCCTCTCTTGGAAGGTTGTCAATCAAAGCGTGGATCTTTAGTCGGGAATATTCATAAAGAACCATTTAACTTCGGGAATATCACCGGTGCCGGCCGGTGCCGGTGATGTTCTTGAAAATAAATAACAAAATCAACCGCTATGCTGTCTGTATTCAAAAGGACATTCGTCGGACTGCTTGCCATGGCACTGGCGGGCGGAATGGCTGTCTCCTGCGGCGGACTCATCTACGAGGACGAGGGCGACTGCGCCGTCTCCTACCGAGTGAGGTTCCGCTACGACATGAACATGAAGTTCGCTGACGCCTTCGCCCATGAAGTGCACAGCGTGACTCTATATGTGCTCGATGAGGATGGCGGCATAGTCTGGTCAAAGACCGAAAGCGGTGACGCTCTCGCCGCGGAAGGATATTCAATGGAAGTCGATGTGCCTGCCGGGAAGTATGGACTGCTTGCCTGGTGCGACGCTGATGAGTACAAGTCTTGGACATTTCCTCAGGCCAAGGTGCGGAACGATCTGGGCTGCGCACTCAACCATAAGAGTGACACCGATGGTTCCGTCTACACTGACGGGCGGATAGACGACCTTTACTATGGGTACCTTGCGGAGGCTGATTTCTCGGCTGACGAGGGGACCGTAATGGTCACATTGTCTCTGATGAAGAACACCAACTATTTCAAGGTCGTGCTCCAGCACCTCTCCGGAAAGCCGGTGGACAAGGACAAATTCGAGTTCTTCATCACTGACGACAACGGGAAGATGGACTGGAACAACAGCCTCCTTCCGTGCGACAGCGTTACCTACCGAGCCTGGTCGGTCTCCTCCGGCTCCGCCGAGGTGGACACCCGCTCGGTCACTGAGCCTGTCGAAATGACTGAGCCCGTGGTTCGACAAAGCTCACCAGCCACATCGGTCGCTTCGGCAGGCTCAGCGACCGAGTCCTTCGGTGTCGCCCTTGCCGAGCTTACGACAGGACGCCTTGTCATGGGCCACAAGCCAAGACTCCACATCAGAAACAAGGAGACCGGAACGACCGTACTCTCCGTCCCGCTGATCGACTACGCCCTTCTCGTCAAAGGACACTACAACAAAGCCATCCCAGACCAGGAATATCTCGACCGCCAGGACGACTACAACATGGTGTTCTTCCTCGACAAAAACGAGAACTGGGCCAACTCATTCATCTACATCAACTCTTGGAAGGTTGTGCTTCAAGACACGGATTTATAGCAAAGTGAAATAAATCGGTGAAAAGGACCTTGCATATTCTTTTGCTGGCGACGCTCAGCTGCATGTCGCTTCTCTCTTGCGGGAAACTGATCTACGAAGAGGGAGACGACTGCGATGAGAGCGTCATGCATGTAAGCCTGCGCGTCAGTGCGTGTGCTGGCGGGTCCGCCGCATCCAGAGCCCTCACCGAAGATGAAGTGCCAGGAACCGGTTACGAGAATTTCATCGATGTCAACAAGCTTCACATCCTGTTCTTCGACAAGGACGGCATATTCCTGCAAAGTTTTGAGCCAGAGAAGGTTTTACCGACAGATAACAGTGAATATCCTGACACATGGGAACTTAGTGGCACAATTCAGAACCCGCCAAAGACCGGATTCAAGATTGTGGCTCTGGCCAACTGGCCATCTGATCCAAAGGGGCTCAAGGTCGGAGAGACCACCATCGAAAATGTCTGCAAAGCGGACTGGGCTATGGGCGATTACACGGCTCCGTTCACCCCATCCAAGAACAGCCCGATTCCTATGTACGGAGTAAAGACCCACAAGAATAAGATATCCTTCAACTCTGACGTTGAGACATATCTCGGAGAAATTTACCTGCTTCGCGCATTCGCGAAAATCACAGTATGCCTTAGCGATGATTCCTCGGCCTCGCTTAGTTCGGTGACACTGAGCAACTACAACAAGAGATTCGCCTGCGCTCCGTTGGAAATGTACGACTACACGACCAACAGCAGCCTTTCCGAAGCGACCGTACATCTGGCAGGCGGTTCCTCCTACAATGACCCGGCTAGGAGCACGCTTGGCTTCGCCCCAAGCGCGGACAAAAAGAGTTGGACAATCTATGTTCCTGAATATCTCAACGCGGATCCTTCGGGCACGGCATGCAGCGACCGCTCGCACATAGAGTTGAAAGTGAAAGACAGTGGTGTAACATACCAGATCGACTTCAGGGATTATGACGGACAGCCAGAGACACATTTCTTCAACATCGTCCGCAATTTTGAGTACCATTACACGGTGACCCTGACCCCGATTATGTTCCGGGTCACTGTGGACAACTGGGTATTCGGAGGCAAGGTCCTCATTGAAATGTAAGCATGAGCACTATGGCAAGGCTATCCAAATATATTCGTAAAACACTTCGCGCAGGGATCATGACATTTCTGGCAGGACTCTCATGCGCCTGCGGTCAAGACATGGTCAATAGTGGGACCATGCCAGAGGCAATGTGTTTTTCCGTCACGACCGGCAATTCCGTTGAACTCACCACGAAATCGCCCTCAGATCCGGAAGACACCACTGATCTTCTTCAGCCTCTGGTGCTCCGCGCGGATGGATTGGACATGCCGTTGTACCTCCACACCTATGTGAGAGACCGAGAGGATTCAGAAGAAACCTTAGCCACGAAGTCAACGCCTGTCAATGACGCAGCTAAATTCAAGGAAGTTAACGGTACTGACGGATTCGGGGTCACAGCTTTCTTTCCTGATGGAAAAGGGAATCATATTCCATCCTACAAAGCTGTGAAGCCTCGCTCTGATGGGGATGTCTGGGTGACAGACCCTCTGTACTATTGGCCACCGAAAGATAACAAATTAAGATTCTTTGCATTCGCCCCAGTGAAGGGCGCTTCGGCAGGCTCAGCGACCGTGGTAAGTTCAGTGACAGATCTTGTTGTAAGCAATGATAAGGCATCTTTCAACTTCAAAGTCCCGTCAGGAACCAATGTCAAAGACGCCGAGTCCCAGCCAGACCTGATGTTCGCCACCAACATCTGTGACAGAGCCGGAAGCAACAACGGCACAGTGCAGATGAATTTCAGCCACGCCCTGTCCGCCATCAAGTTCGCCATCCGTGACGTTGTCGATGGCACAATCGAGAGCATCTCCATCAAAGGAGTCGCCGGCAGTGGGAAATGCGTCTATGATTTCAGCACAGGTGGATTCTCATGGTCAAATTACGGTGACACGGAGAGTTCATATTCACAGACATTTGGTTACACGGTGGCTGATGTCACCTACACCCCGACTGGAGAATCGTCAGACGTCGTGCTGAATGACAAGATGCCGAAAAAGACCTTCATGCTGATTCCGCAGGACATTCCAGAAGATGCCAAGATTGAGGTAGTCTTCATAAGAAAAGATGGCAAGACCTTCACCATGTCGGGAAAGATCAATGACAACATAGTCACCCGTTGGGAGCCCGGCAAAGAATATGTCTACACGATTTCAACCAGTTCCTCCAACTGGATCTACTATTTTGATGTCATCGGCTGCGAACAGGCTCCCAATGATGATAAGCCGTCCAAGGGAAAATTCTCTGACAAGTCCGGAAAGATTGTGGTCAACCAGACTGTGACGGAAGGAGCGTATTATAAGGTCATAAGTTATAGGGAGCGCGCGAACAATACGGCAATAAAGGAGCCCGTGCCTTGGACTGCGGAGGCGACAAAAGGCAAGACTTCGTTCCCGGACGCGATTTCCGGCTATATCGGGAAGTATTGGAACAACGATAACACGGAGATAGATCCGAAGGTCTGGATGCCGAACAACACATGGAGCGCTTCCGGTTCCACCGATTACAGCCGCTACAAAGTATCATTCTTCCCGCAGATAACTGGAACCGACTGGGAAGGAGACTGGCAGATGCGCACAAATCCGGAAGTCGAGTCAGCATCAAAACCAAGAGACCTGTCCACTGTCACCGGAAAGAGAAACACCGCCAACTGCTATGTCGTGAACGCCCCGGGGTATTATAAGCTGCCGCTTGTCTATGGCAATGCGATAACCAACGGGAATCTCAATTCCGACAGCTACACATTCACCAAAGGGAACATTAACGGAGTGGGCACAGCACTGAGAAATTTCAAGGACTATAAGGGCAACAACATCTCCGGACCCAAGATTTCTGGAGCCAAGAGCGCCATTCTTGTGTGGCAGGACGCCTACAACCTCGTCTCCGATGTCAAACTGGAATATAACGGATCTGGCGGTTACGACTATCTGACCTTCAAGGTGAACCGTGATGAAATCCAGCAAGGGAATGTCGTGCTGGCCATAAAGGACGGTGGCGGCGCAATCATGTGGAGCTGGCACATCTGGATTGACGAGCACTGGTTTTACAATAAAGATGATGGCAAAATCGGGAAAGGAGATGTGACATTTGACGCATGGGACAACGGCTACGGACAATACACCTCAGCTCCTTACAACCTCGGATGGTGCGACCCGAAGAACGTCTGGTACCTCAAGCGTACCGGCACGATGACATTCACCCAGGACAAGAGCGGCAACAAGGTGACACTCAACGTGGAACAGCGTGAAAAGAAGATCGAGTACTGGATTGGCAACAACGTCTATTACCAATTTGGGCGGAAGGACCCCATCGTCGGTTTCATGAATAGCGGGTCGGTGGTGAAATATAATTTCGGAAAACTTGCTTACGAACTGAAATCACAATTCGTAAACATTACGGACGGAATAAAGAACCCGAATGTCCTATATTTGGGTGGAAACATTGAATACAAACAAGGAAATGAGCATTGGCTGAACACCAACTACTACAATTTATGGAACAACACATCAATAGATTTCACCAGCCCTCATTTGGTAAATTACGAGTATTCCGGCAAAAAAACAGTTTACGATCCGTCGCCAGCTGGCTATATGGTGCCGCCAGTCGGCTATTTCAAAATGATGGTCAACGCTAATATCAAAGATGATATTGGCAAAGGAAATGACATCACAAATTACTTCAACGGCACGTACGAGGGCATGAACGGCCATGACGGCTATTACATATATTACGTTTACACCAAGAAAAACAAGCAGGGTAACCGGATGGCTTTGACAGGCACCGGAGAACGATGGTACAAGAATTATCTAGTTAATGGTATCGGGGCTGGTGGAAACTTCAATCCCAACATAGTATATCTCTGGAGCAATCAGATAATTTGGTCCAAGCCCAAATACGGTCTCGGAACCCGTTCCGGAGCTGGATTGGCGCTTGGAGGGGCCACATCCAACTATTGGTTCATCGGTGCCTCCGCCATGGCCCGCCCGGTCCGCCCCGTAAGAGAATTCACACGATAGCATTCTGATTCACAATCTCTTTCGCAGACATATCCACCCCTCCTCATTCGGAGTTCATTGCCACATGACGTTCAACGGACTGTACAGCGAACTTGTACCACATGTCCCCTACTGAGAGGTTCTTTACCACAAGACATTAAACGGATTTCACTGTGAACCTTGTTCCACATGACATCTCCAGCAAAGAGCCTTAATACAAGATATTCCTCCCGGCCAGATCAAGGCAAAGTATAGTTTCGCATTGAATCGTAAGCATCCGAACCTATTATTTTCAAACCACGGACACAGAGATGTGCTTCTGACAGTTGTCTGAGGCAGGTCGTTGTGGCTGACCCCCTTGTTGGGGAATAGGGTCAGACACACGAATCGGCCTCTCAACCCACCCACAGGCATCCTCCCGTGCCTGTAGGTGGCAAACAAACCGGCCTCAACAAACTCATCATCTTTGGCGGATCTACGCCCAAGACAATGTGCTAAATATATGATAATAAGCGTGTTATACACCACTCCTTGACACAGAGCGAGTGGTGGATAACATTTTGCTAATGAAGAAGATAATGATTTGCGTTACGTTGTGTCCCGTTGCTTGGAGGTCTTGGCGGCCATTCACCCGGACAGGGCGCGCGAAGCGCGTAGGCCGCCAAGACTCCAATCAACTGTATTCCACCGAATCAAGGCAAAAAAATAGCAAACAACTGATGGAAAACGATGGCAGGTTCGGCTGCATGAGCGATGAGGAGAAAGGAACCGCTCACCACAAGGTGACCTTTCCGGCCGGGCCAAGGTCAAGGGTGCCGGACTCGACTCCAAGCGCGCGGAACACCCGGCGCATAGAGCGGAGAGACATGTCCTCTCCCCTTTCGAGTTTCGAGACCTGGGATTTCTTCACTCCCATACGTTTTCCAAGCTCAGCCTGCGTAAGGTTCTGGCCAAGGCGGCGTTCCCGGACTATCTCCCCGATCTTGAACGCATTGATTGCCTCGGCAACCTTGCGCTCATGCTCATCACGCTCCGGAGTCCCAACTTTTCCAAGCAGTTCATCCTTAACCTCGTCAAATGTGTATGCTTTCATATTACTCATATATTTCTGTCTCTCAAATATTCTTTCATTATAGCCTCAGCCCTCGAAATCTCTTTCCTTGGAGTCCTTTGAGTCTTCTTCACAATTCCATGCGTTGCCACCACAAAAGTCCCCTTACGAGAATCCCAAAACGCAAATAGTCTGTAACAAGTACCGTTATACAACGTCCTAAACTCCCAAATCTCACTTCCCTCAAGTTTCTTAAAAAGTTCCGCATTTATCTCCCCTCCGATCACTCTATCAATGTTGTAGAGAATCTTCTTCATTACTTGAGGTGACAAACGTTTGAGAAAACTGCGCGCACCTTCCAATAATATTAACTTAATCATTATCATTGCAAAATTAATAAAAGTTTCCAAAACACGACACCGACCCGAAATTATTTCAATCGATGCCAAACCGGTGGAAAGCCAAAGATATTCGTTAAGACGAACTCGACAAAAATGGGTTGGGGGTAAGATGTGAACTTTTTATGTTTCTTTGCGATTATATATGTTTTTTACCTTCCCGTTGAATATCCCGGAAATTTTACGTAATATTGCATTATGTTACTTTACATAATGTAGTTTTACATAATTATGGCAAACATCGTTAAAAATCCTTTCATAATCACGCCTTTCGTCCCAGAGGAATACTTCTGTGACAGAACCAAGGAAACCGGAGAACTTTGCAAGCATATTCTTAACGGACGCAATGTGGCATTGTTCGCAAAAAGGAGATTGGGCAAGACCGGACTTATCAGGCACTGCTTTGAGCAGAAAGCCATAAAGGAAAACTACAACACCTTTCTCATTGACATCTACTCAGCCGGATCGCTGAAAGAGATGGCCATGCTTGTAGCTAAAGAGGTTTTCTCAAAGAGCGGTGTGCTCGGAATAAGGGAAAAACTCTTGAATGGTCTGAAATCCATCAAACCGACCATCGAATACAATGAGTTGACGGCTTCGTTCTCTCTCGGAACAGTGCTGTCAGAAATCAAGTACCCCGACAAAACACTTGAGGAAATCATTTCCTTACTTGATTCTCTGAAAAAGCCGACTGTGGTAGCCATTGACGAATTCCAGACGATAAGAAACTTCAAAGAGAAGAATGTCGAAGCCTATTTGAGAACATTGATGCAAAAATGCCGGAACATCTCATTCATCTACACCGGCAGCATCAGCCACACCATGAACAACATGTTCAAATCCCCGGACAAACCATTCTACAACAGTGCTGTGATGATGACAATAGGCGTAATAGACAGAAGCGTCTATAATGAATTCGCTGTCACGATGTTCAAAAAGTATGGAAAAGACATTGAACCAGAACTTGTTGACGAGTGCTACGACTACTTCAATGGTGTCACATGGTACATCCAACTAATGATGAATGAAGCATTCGCCCAAACAATGCCTGGAGAGGTACTGAAAAAGTCGGAGTTCGAATCAATTTATGACGCGGTCATAGCTCAGCAAAGTTTCTCATACGAAGAACAGTTCGCACGCTTTTCCGAAAAACAGAAATCATTGCTCACTGCTATCGCGAATGAAGATCCTGATGGAGTCAGGATAACCTCAGAAGATTTCATCTCCAAATACGGGCTCGGTTCGACCAGTTCGGTTCAGACAGCAGGAAACGCGCTTAAGAAGAACAACGTGATTACCGATAATGGAACCAAGAGGCAGATCAATGATTTGATTTTCAGGGATTGGTTACGAAAAAACAGTTAAGGCTATGAATATTACGGTAATGATAATTTTGATCTCGGCGGTGGCTGTGGCTGCCGTGGTGGCGCTGCTTGTTGCCATTCAGAGGAATGCCGCTGAAAGACAAAGGGTTGTCAATGAATATGAAAAAGCGGAGGATGAGCTTCAAAAACGGCTGACGGAACTGACGGGGAAGAACGCTGCGCTGGAAAGCACGCTCAAGGCCAGGGATGAATATGAAAACCGGCTCAGGGAAGAGCAGGCGAAGGCGCTTGAGGAGCAGAGGCGTCTGCAGGAGAAAGCCCTTGCCGTGCAGCGGGATATTCAGGAAAAGGCGATGGCGGAGCAGAAGGAGGCGCAGGAGAAGGCTTTGAATATGCAGAAGGAGCAGCACGAGAGGGATCTGGAGAAGATGAAGGACGCGTTCAAGGCTCTGTCTGCGGACAACAGTTCCGAGTTCAAGAGACAGAGCGCGGAGTCGATCTCCGAGCTTCTGAAACCGATGCAGGAGAAGTTCGCCGAGTTCGGGAAGGCAGTGCAGGAGTCCAGGAAGGAGGCCGTGGAGCAGAGCGCGCAGCTGAAGGAGCATATTCATAATGTGATGGAGCGGTCGCAGGCGGTCGGGGACGAGGCAAGGAATCTGGCTAACGCGCTGACGGGATATTCAAAGGTCCAGGGAGACTTCGGGGAGATGCTGCTCACTGACGTGCTGAAGAACGCCGGGCTGGTGGAAGGCGTGCACTTCTTCACCCAGAGCGTGATGACGGACGAATGCGGCCACGAGATCAAGAGCGAGAGCGGCAGGACCATGATCCCGGACGTGATGGTGCTCTATCCGGACGACACGACCGTCATCATCGACTCAAAAGTCAGCCTGAAGGATTACAAGGAATATATCAACGCAGAGAAAGTTGAGGATCGTGTGAAGTTCGCCAAGGCGCACGTCGAGAGCGTGCGCAAGCATGTGGATGAGCTCAAGTCCAAGGACTACGCCTCGTATATTCCTGAAGGACGGCGGAAAGTGAACTATAATCTGATGTTCATCCCGGTCGAGGGGGCGTTCAGGCTCATGCTGGAGGAGGATCCTATGCTCTGGCAGGTGGCCAAGGACAACAATGTGCTGATCGTGAGCCAGATGACTCTGGTGATAGTCTTGAACATGATCCAGATGGCCTGGAAGCAGGCGAACCAGGAGAAGAACATCGCCGAGGTCTACAAGACTGCCGAGGAACTGATGAGCCAGCTGAACGGCTGGATGGATAGTTACGTGGCGATCGGGACCATGCTCGGCAAGGCGCAGACCGCCTACGAGACCTCAACCAAGAAACTGACCGAGTCCAATCAAAGCGTAGTCAAGAAGATCCAGAAACTGGAGAAACTCGGTCTCTCCCCCAAGAAATCCCAGGCCAAAATCAAGCCCGGTGCCCGCAAAACCGGCCCCGAGTCCATAGTCCCGCCCGAACTCGGCACAGCCACCGCCCAAGCCACCGAATAGAGAACGTCACGTGCACTCTACATCACGTTATTCCCGTACCGCCCCCAGTTGTGAAGGTTTCCCCGTACCTCTGAGGGCGGTTTCGTGTACCAAACAATCACCAGAGCACCTTTAGTACACAACAGGGGACTTTCGTGTACCGAAACACTACCAAGGTACCGTCAGTACACCTATGTGGCTGTCACGCAGTGACTGGGGGTTGGAGGGATGAACAGTCTATGAACAGTCTTTTAGAGAATGTTCATAGACTGTTCGCGGATCTTCTCGAGTTCGTCCTTCATGCGGACCACAGTCTTCTGGATGCCGGAGTGGTTGGCCTTGGAGCCGGTGGTGTTGATTTCACGACCCATCTCCTGAATGATGAAGCCGAGCTTGCGGCCAGGATATTCCTCACCGTCAATCGTGTCCATGAAGTACTTGCAGTGCTGGCGGAGACGAACCTTCTCCTCATTGATGTCCAGCTTCTCTAGGTAGAAGATCATCTCCTGCTCGAAGCGAGACGGATCGACCTTCTGCTGTAGAGCCTCCAGATTCTTCAACAGTTTTTCCCTGACAGCTTCGATCCTTTCCTTCTCGAAGCCCTCGACCTGATTCTCAAGATCAAGGATATTCCTAACCCTTGAAGTCACGTCCTTGTAGAGCGCCTCACCTTCCTTGGCACGGTAGTCATTGACAGCGACCAAAGCCTCGTCTATGGCCTTCTCTACAACCGGCCAGTTTTCCTCAGTGATGATGTCCTGACGTGAATTATCCATCACGTCAGGGAAACGCAGGATAGCAGTAAGTATCTCATCCTTAACAGCTTCACCAAATTCCGAAGATCCAGAGATGCTAGAGCGCACGGCTTGAATCTGGTTATAATATTCCTTAACCAATTCATGATTAATCTGCTTGGCCACTCCCCCAGCCTTCGGCTCCCAAGTGATGTAGAAGTCGATTGTGCCACGCACCAAAGAGTCCGTGATCTTCCTGCGCACTTGAAGTTCCTTGTCCTTCGGGAGAAGGGACGATTTGATGTTAGCATCGGAGTTCTTGCCGTTAAGCGTCTTGATCTCGATGGTGAGTTTACCTGTCTCCAGGACGGCCTCAGCCTTGCCGTAACCGGTCATTGACTTGATCATATTCAAAAATTAAAATCTCTCGGACCGGGATTCAACACACACGAATCCCGTTTCCGCCGCAAAGATAAGCCTTAGCAACCATAAATCCAATCAGTTCATCCTAATTTACATCGATTCGAGCAAAGGGAATCCCTTGGAATGCCTTCCTTTCAAAAAAAATATCATTAAAACGTAACTGATTTCTATTCGAAATCTTTTTATACCACATAGCGAACGTTCAGTAATGAAACGGTAAAGATTATGTGAGGATTATGAAGTTTTCCACACTCAGAGACATGTCTCATAAAACGTTTATGATCAAGGGCAGCGAGAGACAGGATTTGCTTTTTTGAAAATCATTTGCTTTCTTGCAAGCCCCAACGAGAAATCGTTACTAAAAATATAAAACGAATGAAACAGATTGTAAAATGTCTCGTGGCAACTGCGGTTGCCGTGTCTTTCGCATCTTGCGAAAAGTCCCTTGAGGAACTTGATCCTCAATTCCCAGCTATCAGTGATGGCAAATCAGTCACCATCAGTTCAGGTGAGACTGTCAGCATTGATTTCACTCTCAATGATGTACGCGGCAATGACATTTCTGTCAAGATTGAAAGCAATGCCGTGGAAGCCTACGACATCAAATACTCCCTTAATTCTGGAAATGAAGACGGTACCGTCACCATCGCAGCCCCATCGATGATTCTTGACGGAACACCGTTCGATGTCAATGTAACGTTCTCAGATGTGGCCAACAACAGGACATCATCCAAAACAATCAACGTGGCTCCGACAGTACTTGAAGGATTCGTAAAACTGACCGAGGCAGCCAACTCTTTCATTGTGGCTCCAGGAGCCTACGCACAGTTCCCGACCCTCAAGGGTAACAGTGGACAGAAATCTGGAGCGGTGTCACTCGCGTTGGCATGGCAGGACGCCACCGGCTTATTCTCCGATGTCGCCCAAGTCAATGAATCTGACGCTATTGTTCATTTTGCTTCTGGCAAGGAAGGCAATGCTCTGGTCAATGGCCTTGACGCTTCCGGAAATGTCGTGTGGAGCTGGCTCTTCTGGGTGACATCAGACACTCCGAAGGATGTCAAAGTTGGTGACTTCACCTTCTTGGACCGCAATATCGGAGCACTGAACCTTGACGAAAAGAGCGAACTCTCAGTCGGCCTTGTTTACCAGTACGGGCGCAAGGATCCGTTCCCTGGAATCCGATTTGAAGATCAAGAGTTAAGGCCTATCTATGATGCTTCCGGAGCAGAGGTTGAGATTCAGATTGTAAAGAACACTGAAGCTAACAATCTGGAGAACACAATCAAAAACCCGACAATCTACTACAACAACACGTACTCCCGCGGAGCGAAACACGGCTATAGTTGGCTCACCACAGACGCCACTACTTTCGGTGCCGACAACTTCAAAGCTCTTTGGGAAAACGGTGGAAAGAAAAGCACTTACGACCCATGCCCTGCCGGCTACAAAGTAGCTAGCGCCCAAGCATGGACCGCAGTCAAGGCTGCCACCGATGTCAAGGAGCTTTGGGATTCAAGCTATGAAAATTCCGACCTCATAGGTACCAACGAAAAGTACGCTGCTGGCAACAGGAAGAAAGCTCAGTTCAGAGGATGTGTCTATGACGGTCTGAGATTTACCATCACAGGTGAGCTCAACTCCAACTCAACCAAATTCTCTTGTGTAAATTGTGTTGGCACACTACTGCCTAGAGCCGTGGTTTGGTGTTCAGACATTGATCCTGACTATGCAACTGCGCCTGACTCCTATAATTTCAGAGGAGGCGTGTTCAAGGTCAACACCATCGGCAGCGGCAACTACGATGACATCTCCGCCATCAAGGTGGATCCATTGGCACGCGGTAACTTCAATCTCTGTTACGCTTTCCCTACACGTTGCATAAAGGAATAAATTAAAATCTGACAATATTTGATGAAAAGAATTCTTAACCTCATCGCCCTCATAGTAACGGGGGCGGTGACATTGATCAGCTGCACTTATAACGAGTTGACAGACTCTTATGGGGAGCTTAACATCATCTTCGACACGGAAAAGGTGTCTCTCAATGCTGGTGAATCCATAGAGGTTCCGTTCACTGTCACTGGCACAGATGGTGCCGCACTTGACTTCGAGCCGTCCTCAGACAACAGCAAGATTAAGTGCAAACTGAGCAAGATAGACTATGATAACGCACAAGGGGTAATCTTGGTAAGTGCATCCAAGACAATCTCCAGTGACCTTGAGGCACAGGTGTTCCTCAAGGTGTCCGACTCGCATCACAGAAAGCTATCGCGTTTTGTGGATGTCTCTGTAACAGGCAACGGTGGAGGTGGCTCTGAGGACGAGCCAGGTGGTGGCGAAAAGGGTGACGATGACTACGGGGATTTAGGAATATTCTTCGACAACAGCGCACCGACAATCAATCCTGGGCAAACTCTGGAGATTCCTTTCACTGTCACAGGTTCCGAAGGGGCCACACTTGAGCTTGTGCCTTCTGTAGACAATAGCGACTACTCATGTGCACTTGGCAAGGTGGACTATGTCAACTATCAGGGGACCATCAAACTGACAGCCCCGGAAGTGATCACGGAAGAGACCACAGTCAAGGTTTCGCTTACCGCAAGCGACACTCACAAACGAAGCCTGACAAAGAGTGTCAGCGTCAAGGTGAAAGCATCCGAGCCACTATCAATCACAGTTCTCGGAGAGCCAAATTCAATGGCTGTCAAGGCTGGTGGTTCTTTCACCCTGTCCTACAAGGTTCTCAACCTCGCACCTGCAAAGATTACCGGGACCCCTACCGTGGAGGTGTCATCGGGATGGAGCACGGAAGCCTCAGTCAGTGAAGACATCATCAAAGTGAAATACAACGCTCCTGCTTCAATAGGCCAGACTCTCGAAATCAAAATCAGTGCAACTGACGACCACAACAGAAAGGTTGAATATTCCGGTTCAATCTTCATCGTTGAGATCACCACCACCGCTGGGGCCGCCAACTGCCACATTGTAAAACCTGGCAGCACATTGACAATCAAGGCCGTGAAAGGCAACTCGACAACCGCGCTAGAGTTTGACAATGCGTCTCTCGTTTGGCAGGATGCCATAGGTCTTGTAAGTTCCGTTTCTGGAAACGGAAATGAAGGAGTTGTCGTTGTCAAGCTTGCTGACGGCAAAGAAGGCAACGCTGTGATTGCAGCCCGCGATGGAGACAGGATCGTGTGGAGTTGGCATGTCTGGGTAACGGACTATAATCCAGAAGCAGACATTTTCGAATGGACTGATGCAAATGGCAACACTTACAGGTACATGGATCGTAATCTCGGTGCCTTGAGCGCGCAAAAGTACAGCAAGGATGCCCTTGGTCTGATGTACCAATGGGGACGTAAGGATCCGTTCCCAGGAAGCGATGATGTGGAATCTCAGATTCAGAAACGCATGTACGACATCAATGGAAACCAGATCTATATGAAGATTGAGGAAAGACCAACCTACAACGACAACACAAGCACCAATCTCCAGCTGGCGATTGAGCATCCGGATGTGTTCTACGGTGCGCCTTCAAGTGCATGGCCGGTAGTGGATTGGCTCACGGACAAAGCCTCCCTCCAGAACAACGATCTTTGGGGCGGCAAGACCAACGCCAAGACAATCTACGACCCATGTCCTGAGGGATGGCGTATTCCTGCCGCAGGAAGTGGTTGGGGCTTCCGCAGTGAGTACAAGAAAAAGGGCTCACTCAATGATGACGGTGCCTATGACGAGTCGTACCCTTGGTTCCAGGATTACGACAAGTGCATCGGCTTCCGTTACAAGACGAAAGCAGGCAAAGAGTACTGGTTCCCTCTTGTAGGTAAACTCGACCCTAATAACGGCACGCTCCAAAGCGTGGGAGGAAGCGGGTACTACAACACTTGCACAGACAATTCAAACACCGTGTTTTACGAATGCTTGGCTTGGGGCAACCCTGCTAGCGAATCAATGCTCAACCGCACACACGGTGCAGCCACCCGTTGCATAAAAGAGTAATATGAGAAAGAACACAATTCTGCTCACGTTGCTGGCACTGCTTGCGACAATGCTGCCGTTGTCGGCACAGAAAATATCAGTCACCGGTCAGGTGACTGATATTTTTGGCAACGCACCACTGCCCGGAGTAGCTGTCCTTGAAAAAGGCGGGAGCAACCATTCAATCACCGACTTAGACGGGAAATATTCCATCTCGGTCCCATCAGACGCAACTCTGGTGTTCTCATGCCTTGGGATGCAGGAACAGACCATCGCTGTGAATGGGCGGTCCACGCTCAATGTCACGATGGCCGCTGATGTCAATGTCCTTGATGACGTCCTTGTGGTGGCTTACGGTACAGCATCCAAGGAATCGTTCACGGGTTCAGCGGAAACGATAAGAGGCGAGAAATTGCGGGACAGGCCTGTGGCGGATGTCTCCAAAATGCTTGACGGACAGATGTCCGGTGTGATGACCACATCCGGAAGCGGACAGCCAGGCAGCGGAGCCGGCATCATGGTAAGAGGATTCGGATCCATCAACGCAAGCAGTTCTCCACTGATTGTCGTGGACGGCATTCCTTACGATGGGAGTCTCAACTCACTCAACCCCAACGACATCGAAAGCTTGTCCGTGCTTAAGGACGCATCTGCGGGAGCACTCTACGGTTCCAGAGGAGCCAACGGAGTGGTCATCGTGACCACCAAGAGCGGAGGAAATGTCGATGAAAAGATTTCAATAGACTTTACCGCGCGCGTTGGTTTCAACTCAATGGCAATCAGCCCATACGAGACAGTCAATGCCACACAGTACATGGAACAGATGTACAGGGCGACATACAACGATCTCGTTTACACAGAAGGCTACCTTCCAGGCAAGGCGGTGTCTTTGACTCCGTCTCGTCTTGCAAAGAATGTCCTCGGCATCAACAACAAGTACAACATCTTCGACAAGAACGTGGAGAATCTTTTCGATGCGGACGGAAAGGTCGTAGGGGATGCAGTGGCCAAATACTCTGCTGATTGGCTTGGTGAGGCAAAAGCCAAACTTCCGACACGTCAGGAGTATCTCTTTTCAATGTCCGGAGCATCAGATGTGAGCAAGTACCTTGCATCGCTTGGCTACCTTGACGAAAACGGAACAATCTCCACAACATCTTTCCGACGCATCACAGCCAGACTCGGAGCCGAATTCACTCCTTACGATTGGTTCGAGTTCGGTCTCAGTGCCAATTATTCCAATTCCAAAAGCGACTACCTCGGAGCATCCGGGACCCAAGCCAACAACATCTGGTAAACAGCCATGATGATGGCTCCGATCTACCCGGTGTACGAGGTTGACGCAGACGGAAATGCCATTCTTGAAAATGGCAAGCGTGTCTTCGACTACGGTTCCTCAAGACCGGCAGGTGCGCAGAACAACCGTAACTGCATCGCTACCCTCTTCGATGACGACTATTACATGATAAGTGATAATGTCAACTTGAGGGGGCATCTGGGAATAAAATTCGGTGACTTCAAGCTGAGCACATCCTTGGGAGCTGACATCTTGAACGAGAACAACTCCACAAAATACAACCGCAACAATGGAAACGCGGCAGGTTCAGGACGTCTTACCAAGGAATATCAACGCACACGCAGCTACACATGGAATCAGTTGCTGTCCTACAAGCATGTCTTCGGTGAGCATACCATCGACATGATGGCTGGACACGAGTTTTACAACATCGAATCCCATTATCTGATGGGACAGAGAACCGGTTTCCCTTTTGATGACTTCACGGAACTTGGAATGGGATCCACCCTGGCGGATGCCACATCCACTGGTGAGACCTACAGCATAAACTCATGGCTGTGCAGGGCTAACTACAATTTCGCTGACAAGTACTACCTTTCAGCGAGCCTGCGCACTGACGGCTCCTCTAGGTTCATCAAAAAGAACAGATGGGGAACATTCTGGTCACTGGGAGCATCATGGAGGGTTTCGCAGGAAGCCTTCATGCAAGGAATAGACTGGATAGACAACATGACGCTGAAAGCCAGCTACGGCATTCAGGGCAACGACAACATCGGCTCCTACTACGCATGGCAAGCACTCTATGACATGACCTACCCGAATGGGACATATTCAGGAGCCATCATTTCTTCTCTTGAGAATCAAGATGTTACATGGGAGAAGAACGGCAACGTGAACCTTGGAGTCGAATTCAAGGTACTAGGCCGGATGAGCGGAAGCATAGAGTGGTACAAAAGGACCACAACGGACATGCTTCTTGAATATCCTATCGCTATCTCCTTGGGCTTTCCCGGCTATTACGCCAATGTCGGGAAAATGTACAACTCCGGATTGGACATCACCTTGGGCTACGACATCCTCAACTCCCCGGACTTGTTCTGGAACGTGACACTCATGGGTTCTACAGTCAACAACAAGGTGGTGTCCCTTACTGGCAACGGTGAGGACATCAACAACGGAGTTTATCTGATTCGCGAAGGCGAGACAGTAAACACATTTTACATAGCCCGAAGTGCTGGTGTCGATCCCGCAACCGGAGAGCAGCTTTATCTTGCCTACGCCAAGGATGAGAATGGTGCTCCGATCAAGGGTAGCGAGAACGTGACTAACAATGCCACCATAGCTTCAGGATGCAAATGGCTCTGCGGCAGCAGGCTGCCTGACATCTACGGCTCACTGTCGTCCAGCCTTCACATTAAGAATCTGGACTTCTCCGCCCTGTTCACGTATTCCTTGGGCGGCAAGATCTATGACAGCACCTACAACTCCCTGATGGAACCGTCTTACGTGGGTCAGACATATCACGTAAACTCTCTGCGTGCATGGACTGAGGCAGGACAGATCACCGATGTCCCGAAGATCACCACCACCGCCACGACTGTCATCAACGACCGATTCCTCATCAATGCGTCATATTTCAGCATCAAAAGTGTTTCGGCTGGCTACACATTCAAGAACACTGGATTGGAGAAGTACCATATTCGTTCACTACGTCTTTATGCTTCTGGTGACAACTTAATGATGTTCAGCGCACTAAAGGGATTGAATCCTCAGAGCAGCTTTACTGGATCCACCTCCTACACTTACACCCCGAACCGTACGGTCTCACTTGGTGTGGACATTAAATTCTAAGCTTTATGAAAAGATTTCCAATCGTTATGATATTGGCTGCGACAATCTGCAGCTCATGCTCTTCATTGATGGAGACCTCCCCCACAACAGATGTTGACAAGGAAAAGATTCTTGCCGATGTCGAAGGTTTGCAAGTAGCCATGAACGGAGTCTATGCGACAATGTACAACCGTCTCGACTTTGTCACTGCTAACGCCCACCAATGTTTCGGGAACATGGCGGTGACGCTCGCAGCCGACCTCATGGGCGATGACATGGTTCAGACCGCCCAAGGAGCGGGGTGGTTCTGGCATGACTACAACTACGACCAGCGCAACCGCTACACCAGCAAAATCTGGCGTTGCTACTTCACGTGGGAATATTTCTACGAAATCATCAGCAATGTCAACTACATCATCTCCTCTGCGGGCTCAGCGACAGGTGACGCCAATGAGATTAGTTGCATCATCGCTCAGGCTCATGCTGTGCGCGCATTCAGCTACTTCATGCTGATCCAGTCTTTCCAGCAGACACTTGTCGGCCACGAGAATCTTCCAGGGGTACCGATCTACACCGAGCCGACAAACGCCTCGAGCAAGGGCGGGAAACGGAATTCTGTAAAAGAAGTCTATGCGCAGATCGATAAGGATCTTGAGACGGCGCTATCGCTGTTCGAGCAGTGTGGAATCAAGCGCAAGCACATCTCAAACCTTGACCTCTACTCCACAAGCCTTCTTCAGGCGCGCGTGGCATTGGTCGAGAACGACTGGGACAAAGCGGTGGAGGCGGCAAAAAGAGCCATCAGCACCCCTAACGCATCCCTGCTCTCCAAATCGGAGGCGACTGTGACCAAAGGCACATTTGATGACAGCACCACAGAATGGACCACAGGAAAGACTCCGTTCAACAGCATCAACTCGTCATCAGTGCTGTGGGGCGCGGAGATCATCTCCGACCAGTCAACCGTGTTCGCGTCATTTTTCTCGAATATGGACGCGTGCACCAATGTCTACTACGCCGCCGAGGCTCCGAAGTGCATCAGCAACTGGCTCTACGCGCAGATTCCTGACTCTGACATCCGCAAAGGATGGTGGAACGGTAACATCGGTGTCAGCGCGAAAGAGTGGAAGTACGGAGCCAACATC
>DJRG01000080.1:21000-23867 GCA_002438845.1 Bacteroidales bacterium UBA6366 | reverse complement strand
GGCCGCAAGGTCTTTTCCACTTATGATCATTGTGTATAAGGTTTATTATTGTTTTGCTGGCACTTCGACAAGCTCAGTGACCGGTGTAATTTAGGCTCAGTGACCAGTGTTGATGGTCGCTTCGACAGGCTCAGCGACCGCAGGGTAAGCTTTTCGAGGCATTACAAGTGGTTGCTGAGCTTGTCGAAGCACCTATCTAAAGTACAAGATGTCCGATGTCGGAACGGTAGAAGAGATTGTCGCAATGGATTTTGCGTACAGCGGTGAGGGCTTTGTCGCGGGTCTGGCGAAGAGTCTCGCCGGACGCTACAACCATCAGGACACGGCCTCCGGATGTCACAAGAGACTTCTCACTGGACTGCGGATCAACAACTACCTTGGTTCCCATCTGGTAAACCTTGACCGACGGATCAGCCAAAGCATCCTCCAAACCGGTGATCTTGAAGCCTTTCTCGTAGGAGCCCGGATAGCCTTTCGAGGCCATCACGAAACCAAGGGTCGGCTCGGCTGACCATTTGATCTCAGGCATAAGCTGTGACGAAGGAATCTTGACACCCTCAGTGGAATCCGTCCCTTCCGGAGCGTTCACAAGCCTGCCACCATCAGTGATGGCACAGAAGATTTCGAATATGTCGGACTCTAGACGAGGCAGAACCACCTCTGTCTCAGGATCTCCGAAACGGCAGTTGAACTCGATCACCTTGATCCCTGATGGAGTCTTCATCAGACCTCCGTAAAGCAATCCCTTAAACGGACAACCTTCGGCGACCATCGCGGCTGCGGTCTTCTTCATGATATGCTCAAGGGCATATTCCTCATCCTCAGCGGTAATGATCGGGACTGGTGAATATGCTCCCATGCCGCCCGTGTTAGGACCTTTATCTCCCTCGAACGCCCTCTTGTGGTCCTGGGCAACGGCCAGAGGAAAGACTTCCTCTCCGTTCACAAAGCACATGAACGAGAACTCCGGGCCGGTGAGATATTCCTCGACAACGACCTTGCCCTTGCCGAACTTGTCATCCAAAAGCATGTCCTTAAGAGCCGCCTGGGCATCCGAGAAAGTCTCAGGAATGACCACGCCCTTGCCGGCAGCCAAACCGTCATATTTCAGAACTATTGGGAAGGTGTGTCTGCTGACATATTCAATGGCATCATCGTAGTTGTCGAAGGTCTTGAAGGCTGCAGTCGGGATGTTGTACTTCTCCATCAGCTGCTTGGCGAAGTCCTTGCTGGACTCGATGCGGGCGGCAGCGGCGGAAGGGCCGAATATCCTAAGGCCTGCCTTCGTGAAAGCATCCGTGATTCCAGCCGAAAGAGGAACTTCCGGGCCGACCACGGTCAGGTCAACGCCATGCTCCTTGGCGAACTCCACGAGTTCTGGAATCTGAGTCTCCTTAAGAGGAACGCACTCGGCCTGAACTGCAATCCCGGCGTTACCGGGTGCGCAATAGATCTTGCCGACACTTCTGGAACGGCTCAAGGCATCCACAATAGCATGCTCGCGTCCGCCTCCCCCGACAACCAGCACATTCTTGGACAGCAGAGTGTCCAGCATGATAGTCTTGCCGTCACTCTTGTTCGTTGATTCAAAATGGAATACTCGCATAGCAGACTAATGTTTGAAATGACGTTCTCCGGTGAAGACCATGGCAATGCCAAGCTCGTTGCACTTCTTGATGGAATCCTCGTCGCGGACGGATCCACCAGGCTGAACAATGGCCTTCACTCCATACTCAGCGGCAAGGGTCACGCAGTCATCGAACGGAAAGAAGGCATCTGAAGCCAGCACGAGACCGGCCTTTCGGGCGGCCTCCTTTGGATCAACCGAAACACCTGTCTTTGCGGTTTCCTCCTCGGCCAAAGTGGCGGCTGCTTGCTTGAGAGCCAATTCAGCGGAACCAACACGGTTCATCTGTCCGGCACCGACACCATAGATCATCCCGGCCTTGCCAACGGTGATGGCGTTGGACTTGACATGCTTGACAATCCTCCATGTGAAATTCAGATCAACAATCTGCTCCTCGGTCGGCATGGTCTCTGTAACAGTCTGGGATGTGGTCACCGGCACGATTGTAAGATCCTGATTCTGAACCAAAAGGCCTCCGTTAACGCTAACGCACTGCATCTGCTCCTTGACAGAGCCTTCCATATTCACTTTCAGGACACGCAGATTCTTTTTGGTACGTAGCAACTCAAGGGCATCCGGAGCGAATGACGGTGCCATCACGATCTCAAGGAAAATTGGCTTCAGCAACTGCGCCACCTCAAGGTTGACCTCACGGTTGAAGGCCACGATGCCACCAAAGATTGAGGTCTTGTCACCCTCGTATACTTTTTTCCAAGCGTCTACCACATCGGTGCCAAGACCGGCCCCGCACGGGTTCATGTGCTTGAGCCCCACAGCGAAAGGCTCGCTGAACTCACGGACGATGTTAAGGGCAGCGTTGGCATCCTGAATATTATTGTAAGACAGTTCCTTGCCATTCAACTGCTCGGCTGTGGCCAATGAATATGGAACCGGCTTCAGTGTCTTGTAGAACTTGGCCTGCTGGTGAGGGTTCTCACCATAGCGGAGATTCTGGCAGATGTCATATTCAAGGAATAGTTTCTCAGGAAGGCCGGCCTGGGCGCGCATGTAGGTTGCAATCGCGCTGTCATACTCAGCGGTGTGAGTGTAGGATTTGGCTGAGAGTTTGAGACGGGTCTGCGGGGTCGTGTCACCGGTCGCTTTGATCTCGGAGATGACCGTTGCGTAGTCCTCAGGATTGACGACAACCGTGACCGAGGCCCAGTTCTTGGCAGCGCTGCGGAGCATTGACGGGCCACCGATGTCGATGTGTTCGACCGCATCCTCCATCGTGACATCC
>DJRG01000080.1:17566-20929 GCA_002438845.1 Bacteroidales bacterium UBA6366 | reverse complement strand
CTCAACTGCTTCATGTGATCAGGAATGTCCCTGCGCGCAAGAAGGGCCCCGTGAATCTTCGGATGAAGGGTCTTTACGCGACCATCGCAGATCTCAGGGAATCCCGTGACATCACTCACGCTAGTCACAGGCAGACCTGCCTCCTTCAACATCTTCATGGTGCCGCTGGTTGAAAGAATTTCCCATCCAAGCGACACGAGTTCGCGGGCGAAGTCAACGACACCCGTCTTGTCACTAACACTGATTAAAGCTCTCATTTATATACTTTTATAAAGTTAATTTTCTTAACAATTCTTAAATACTGACACTACTCATCCAGAAATCTGATACCGCTATTTCACTAAAACGCGTTTCAGATGACAGAGCATCAAGTTGCCATCCGAGTCGCGAAGGTGCATTCCGTTGCCCTCGCACCATTTCCAGTACTTGCAGTCTGCGCATTCACCTTTCCGCATCCAATCCCGATTACGATATGGCTGAAAGCGGTGCTCCCACACATCCATAAAGTCATCCTTGTAGATGTTGCCTTGATGATAGTCGGCCCTGATGCTGGTGCAGGCAGATATGGAGCCATCCACCAACACGGAACCTACGCTCACACCGGCCTGACAGGAGTAGAAATGGTCTCTGACATCACCCTCATAAGGGCCAAGGAACCCTTCGCAGCCGTAACTTGCCTTGATCCTCCCCTCCTTGCGGGTGGCTTTGATGAAATCCAGCATTCCACGGAACATCTCCGATGGAAGCTGAAGATCCTGATTCAAAGCAGCGCGTCCTTGCGGGAATATTGAGAAAAGCCTCCATTCCTTCAGGCCGAGACTAATCAGAAACTCCTTGATCTGAGAAAGTTGCGAATAGTTCCTACGGTTCACACACGTCACGACATCAAAAGCGATGTCGGACTGGACCGCCATACGGATTGTCTCTGCGGCACGGGTGAAACTTCCTTCACGGCCACGAAGCCAGTCATGGCTGTCCTGAAGCCCGTCCAGACTGACGGTCATAGAATGAAGACCGGCTCCGAGGAGACGCGAGAATCTTTCTCTTGTCATCCCGAAGCCGTTCGTAACCATCCCCCACGGAAATCCACGGGAATATATTCCTTTGCCACATTCCTCCAAGTCCGCGCGCATCATCGGCTCTCCACCTGAGACAATGACGAAAACCTTGTGTGGATCGGTCTTTACAGCGATGGAATCCAACACCTTGAAAAAGTCTTCCTTTGGCATGTCCGGTGTGGAGGCAACCTGTTTGCAGTCACTTCCGCAATGCAGACAGTGAAGATTGCATCGGAGCGTGCATTCCCAGAAGAGCTGCCTCAGAGGATGTTCCTCCTCTTGAGACTTGCGAAGAGACCTTGCGATGTCCAACGCGATTCTTCTTCTGATCGAAATTCCGTCCATCCGTTACTCGCTCTTCTTCAAAGTCTTTGTGCCTTTCAAGGAATACTCACCTGAATACCAATTGCCGTCTCCGTCTTTCAGTTTCTCAGCCTTGACCGTAAGACTGTCCCGCTTGAAGGAACCGTTTGCATCTCCGTCAACATCGTCGAAATAAAACTTTACCTCATCATACGGCCAGACCCTGTCATAATTACCAACGGCCTTGCCGCTTTCGTCCGTGTAGAGGGTGTCCTTGTCATAGGTCAACCGTTCCGAAGGAGCCACACGGATACCTTTGATGGCCTTCCCGCTTTCATCCACAACGGTGAGATCGACCTTGAAATCACAGGATGGAGTTCCGTACTCGCAACGTGCCTCCCAAATGTTGTCTCCGCAACTGGAAAACCCCAGCATTGTGAGCAAGGCCGGACCAATGGCCGCAGTCAGTTTAGCAAATGATTTTTTCATAATTTTGAATCTTTAACCATTTGAACCAAATCCAATGATTCCAGAAACTTGCACGGACGGAGGAATATTCCTAAAGCAAATGAATATCCACTCCCGGCCTGTCGGTCACGCGGCCGATAACGGTCGCCTTGTCCCCATAACCGGCAAGGATGTCGATGGCCTTCTGAACCTCGGACTCGTCAAGGGCGAGAACCATTCCGACACCCATGTTGAATATGTTGAACATCTCCCTGTGAGGGATGTTGCCGTACTTCTCAAGGAAGCGGAAAATCGGGAGGATTGTCCATGAACCTTCCTGCACCTCTATGCCCTGGCCTTCACGGAGGATTCTCGGTATGTTCTCATCGAAGCCACCACCGGTAATGTGGGCGACTCCGTGCACGTCGCAGTTGCGGATGACATCCAGAACCTGCTTTACGTAGATTCTGGTCGGAGTCAGTGCGACAAGACCGAGCGGCTGGTCAGACTCCAGTTCAGGATAAACCTTAAACAGATCCAAATTGTTGTCGGAGAAGATCTTACGGACGAGGCTGAATCCGTTGCTGTGAACTCCGGTAGAGGCTATTCCAACCAGCACGTCTCCGGCCTTGACCTTCGTGCCATCGATGAGTTTGGATTTCTCCACGACACCTGTGGTGTAACCTGCGATGTCATATTCCCCATCCTCGTACATTCCAGGCATCTCGGCTGTCTCTCCACCCACGAGGGCGCATCCGGCCTGACGGCAACCTTCCGCGACTCCGGCCACGATTGCCTCAACCACTTCCGGACGGGTCTTTCCCTGAGCCACATAGTCAAGGAACACAAGCGGTTCAGCTCCTTGTGCCAGAACATCGTTCACGCACATCGCCACGGCATCAATGCCGATGGTGTCGTGCTTGTCCATCGCAAACGCCAACTTGAGTTTCGTGCCGACACCGTCTGTTCCGCTGACAAGAACCGGTTCCTTGATGTTCAACTTTGAAAGATCGAACATTCCTCCGAACGATCCGATGTTTCCCATCACGCCAAGCCTGTCGGTTGACGCCACGTGTTTCTTGATCCTGCGGACAACGTCGTAACCTGCCTCAAGGCTGACACCCGCCTTCTCGTAATCAACTGCCATAGTAGTAATTATTATAATTTATTATCTATCAATATATTCAAAAGTCAAAAGATAAACTCTTCGACTAAAATTTATGCTCCTCATTTACCTCCTCGATGCTGGAGTAGAGGGCGGTCGGGTAGTTGCCGTTGAAGCAGGCCAGGCAAAGGTCGCTGCGATGGCCGGCCTCGAAAAGCCCCTCTTCAGAAAGGAACGCCAGAGAATCGGCCTCTATCGCCTGACGGGCCTGCTCCAGATTCCTTGAGGAGCAGAGAAGTTCCTTGTGAGTGGACATATCGACTCCGTAGAAGCACGGATTCTTGATCATCGGGCTGGCGATCCTCATGTGAACCTCCTTCGCCCCGGCCTCGCGGAGCATACGAACGATTCTCAAGGACGTGGTTCCGCGCACGATCGAGTCATCCACCA
>DJRG01000080.1:12914-17378 GCA_002438845.1 Bacteroidales bacterium UBA6366 | reverse complement strand
CGGCGTAACCAGAAGCGGCACTTAGGCTGGAATCCGGAACTCCGACCACAATGTCCGCGTCCACATGCGATTCCCTGTAAAGGATCTTTCCGCTTTCCTTTCTGAAAGAGTGGACGTTGCGGCCTTCGATGTCGCTGTCCGGACGGGAGAAGTAGATATATTCCATGGCGCACATGGCGTGGCGCTGGTAGTCTGAATATTTCCGGCTCCTGATTCCGTGATGGTCGATTGTGATAACCTCTCCAGGCTCCACATCGCGGACAAACTCCGCTCCGACAACGCTGAACGCGCAGGTCTCGCTGCTGAGGACATAGCCGTCGCCGATCCGCCCGATGGACAGAGGCCTTAGGCCGTACTTGTCACGCATGGCGTAAATCCGGTGGTTGGTCATGACTAGAAACGCGAAAGCCCCTTCAATCATATTCAGGGCCTCCATAATAGGGTATATTCTCGGACTGTTCCTTTCAACCGGCTCCTTCTTGATAAGGTGCGCCAGAATCTCGCTGTCGGAAGTGGACTGGAAAAGGCTGCCGCGATCCTCCAAGTACTTCCTCAACTGGGCGGAATTGACCACGTTGCCGTTGTGGACAAGGGCAAAATCCCCAGTGTTGTGCTTGAACAAGAACGGCTGGACATTCTCTATGCCGCCACCTCCGTGTGTAGAATAACGCACATGGCCGATTGCCATGTCACCGTGCAGAGAACCGAGGTTCTCACTGTTGAAGACTTCGGTCACGAGTCCGAGTCCCTTGACCCGGTGAAGTTCTCCATTATCGTTGACCGAGACGATTCCGCAGCCCTCCTGGCCGCGATGTTGAAGCGAGTGGAGACCGTAGTAGGTCACCTCGGCGGCGTGAGGGACACCCCAGACACCGAACACCCCGCATTCTTCTTTAAGTTCCTTTGAAAACATATTCCTTTCGCGGACTAGGCAGCCATTAAAGGAGCAATCCTTAACACTTGCCAAAGTACAAAGATAACGAAATATTCGCCTTGGGGCAAAAGAAAATGCAGTCCGCCTGAACAGACCGCCAATCCTGCCACCAGATCAAGCCGCCAATCCTGAGATCCTTGTCCGCCATATCCACCATGTTTACCCCAAAGTCAATAGACCGGGTGCAAATCCTTGATTCCTGCACCCGAAAAGCCGGAGAATCAAAAGACCGGGTGCAAACACGGCATTTCCGCACCCGCCTTAGGATACTTTACCCGTAGATTTCCCGGAGCACCGCCAGGGAGCGGACGTTGACGGAGGATTCGGTGTGGTGCTCGATGTACTTCAGGATGCTGAATTTATCCAAACATGGCAAAATTATAGGTACTTTGGATAAAATCAATATTGCACAACAGATTGATTATTTATATATTTGCATCAAAAATTAACGCAGAAACAATGGAGAAAATCATCGGAAGAGAAGCAGAATTAGATCTAATCGCCAAGTACTATGACAGTAATCGTCCGGAATTCATCGCACTATACGGCAGACGCCGTGTGGGCAAGACTTTCATCGTTCGCAGTTTCTTCAAGGACAAGTTCGATTTCTTCGCAACCGGCATTCTTGAAGGCACCTACGAAGAAGAGTTGACATGTTTCTGCGATTCATTGAAGGAATATGGATACAAAGGGAACGTTCCTAATAACTGGCTGGATGCGTTCTCCGCTTTGGCAAGCCTGACCGCAAAAGCAAAACGTAAAAAACGATGCGTTATCTTTTTGGATGAGGTTTCATGTTTCGACACTCCCAACTCCGGATTTATCCGTGCTTTGGGTCATTTCTGGAATCAGCACGCCTCAAGACAGGACAATGTGTTTCTGGTCATCTGTGGGTCAGCGACCTCATGGATCACCAAAAACGTCCTTAATAACAAGGGTGGTCTTCACAACCGGAAGACGCACGAAATTCATCTTCATCCGTTCAATCTCGCAAAAACAGAGCGATATTTCGCATCGCGCAAAGCCAAGTGGAGCCGCCTGTCAATCTTACAAACCTACATGGTGCTGGGAGGCATCCCCTATTACCTGAATATGCTGGACATGGATGAGAGTCTCCCGGCCAATATTGACCGCCTGTTTTTCTCCGAAGATGCCCCTATGCGAAACGAGTACCGCCGATTATACCGATCGGTGTTCAAGAGTCCGGAGAGATACATTGACATCATAAAAGCACTGGCAGCCAACAAATCAGGAATGACACGAACCGAGATCTCAGATGCCGCTCACATTGATTCCGGCAGTGGTTTGTCGGAAATGCTGAGTGACCTTGTAGCCTGCGACTTCATTCGCAGCTACCGCAATGGTCTTAAAAAGAACGGTGAGTTCTATCAACTGATGGATTTCTACACACTCTTTTATCTCCAGTTCTGCGCAAGCCCAAGTACAGACCGGAACTACTGGAAGAACACGTTGAACTCTCCGATTCAGAACACATGGTATGGACTTTCCTATGAACGGGTATGTCTGGCACACATCCAAGAAATCCTGCAGGCACTACATTTAGACACCATACACACCGAATACTACTCGTTCCGCAGCAAGGTAACCTCTCCAAAAGTTCAGATAGACCTTATCATTGACCGGAGTGATGACTTTATTGATCTCGTTGAGATAAAGTATTCCCGCACAAAATACGAAATAACGAAGGACGAAAGGGAAAAGATCGAGCGCCGTGTCTCCAGTTTCATCAATGAGACCAAGACCAAGAAAGGCATCCAGACAGTCCTGATTACGACTCTCGGCTGTGAGCAGAATCTACATTCCGATGCATGTCAGCGATTCCTAAGCTTGGATGATCTTTTTGCATAACCCTCATCTTATCCAAAACTTCTGTTTTTAGGAACTGTTTGGATGAAGTCAGAGCATCATTCCCCAAGCCCTATCCTACCCGTAGATTTCCCGGAGCACCGTCAGGGAGCGGACGTTGACGGAGGACTCGGTGTGGTGCTCAATGTACTTCAGGATACACTCGGCGATCTCGTTGCGGTCGGAGCCTCTTAAAGGGAGCAGCATCGCCTCAGCGAACGAGCCGGTCAGCAGGGATTTGATGTGGTCAAGATGCTTGCCGGCAAACGGAGCCAGGCCGATTGTGTCGGGGTTGAAGCCAAGGACGGCGCAGAGTTCCAGCAGGAACCAGAGGTGGAAATTGGCGAAGTCGCTCTGCATGGCGTCCAATGTCAGGATGGTCTTCTTCAACCAATCCATCAGTCCCTCCTCGTTCGTCTGGTCCTTTATCACACGGAAAAGCACCTCGCTCATAAAGAGCGTCATCGTGTTCTTATGAATATTCCCGCGAATCCCTACGAGAGGGTTGACACTGACGAAGTTGCGGGCGAACCAAAGATCCGATTTCGGGTTCTGGGTCACTTCCGCCTCAAGAATATTCAAGGGCAGAAAAAGAGCCATCGCCGTCTTGGGGCTCACCTTCACAAGAAAGCCCCGCCTTCCATATTCCCGGCTGATGGTGTGCAGGACTATGGAATTCTCGCCGACTTTGGTGTGGCCTATGACGATGAGTTCAGCCTTCTCGCACATTGGGTGACTACTATAATAAGTTGCCGCTTACTTAGCAATTGAAAGATTACCGCTTATTGAGCCACTGTGCCATCGCCTGAAGCGCCTTGCCCCGGTGCGAGATCTCGTTTTTCTGTTCCTCGGTGATGTCGGCGGCCGTGAGTCCGGGATATTCGTCAGGAATGAAGATCGGGTCGTAGCCGAAGCCTCCCCTGCCGGATTTCTCCCTGGCGATCGTGCCTTCCATCGTGCCCTCGAACTGATGCATCTCTCCGTTCAGGATGAGGGTCACGACACTGCGGAAGCGTGCCCTGCGGCTGACATTCTGGCCTGATGCTTCCAGTTTGGAGAGTTCGGAGAGCACCTTGTCCATATTCAGATTGAAGTCCTTGGATGGTCCTGCGTAGCGTGCCGTATAGACTCCAGGGGCTCCTCCAAGGGCATCCACCTCCAGTCCCGTGTCGTCCGCAAAGCAGTCGCACCCCTTCCTGTCATAAATATAGCGCGCCTTCTGGAGCGAGTTCTCTTCCAGCGTCTCCCCCGTCTCCGGGATGTCCTCCGTGATCCCGAAATCCGCCGGAGTCACCAACTCAAAACCCTCTCCAAGAATCTCGGAAGCCTCTCTCAGCTTACCCCGGTTGCCCGTAGCAAAAACTATCTTTGTCATGTCGCCTTAAAATCTGTTTGTACACTTCTGCAAATATCCGCAGAATGCGTTGTTTTACCAAATTTCAATTTGATTTTATCCGAATTTTGTCTGGGGAAAGGCCTCGTGGCCAAAGTGTCAGATAAAAGCTTCATGTCCGATGAACGGGTGGTTCGAACGGACAAAAATGCCGGACTGGAATACCACGATTCACAAAGATTATCAGAAGAAGAAAGACTGTTGAGACTAAGAAGCTGTTTTGATTTATTTGAAATGTTCTTTGAGGTGAAAAAATCTTCATTTTCTTCCC
>DJRG01000080.1:2748-12854 GCA_002438845.1 Bacteroidales bacterium UBA6366 | reverse complement strand
ACTGAAGTTTTTCACTCTCAAATCTTCAAACAAACAAATCAAAACAGCTTCTAAAGTAGACATATCTTTCGGAAAATACTTAAATTTGCAGGGTTGGCACGTGTGTTGCGCCCGTGTGTTGGCCGCTCCGCCACAAGGGCGGGGATTTTTATGAATATATTCAAAGAATATGAAGGTTAAATCATTGATAGCGGCATCGTTGGCTGTAGTGGTCAGCGCCGCGGCCTACGGGCAGTCACAGAGCTTCAAGCTCGGGAAATGGACTGAGATCCAGAATTCCATTCTCAAGGAACTCAACCGGTCTTACGTGGATTCGCTGCCGGTGGACAGGATCGAGAGGGCGGGCATCGACGCGATGTTGGAAAGTTTGGATCCTTACACGGTTTACATTCCGGAGGAGGAGAACGAGGATCTGATGATGATGATCAATAAGTCCTACGGAGGCATCGGGGCGATCATCTACAAGCCGGAGAAGGACGGGAACGTCATCATCAACGAGCCTTACAAGGGATCGCCGGCCCAGAAGTACGGACTGACCTGCGGAGACGAGATCATGGAGATCGACGGGGTCAGCACCCACGGGCTGACCAGCCAGGAATGCTCCGACAGGATGAAGGGCAAACCGGGCACCACGGTAAAATTCAAGGTACAGAAGGTTCGTTCGAAGGACGTGGTGGAGATCGTGGTGACCCGAGAGAGGATCCATCTTCCTGACATTGAATATGCCGGGATGCTCAACGACACGACCGGGTACATCTACCAGAGCGGATTCACGGAGAATGTCTCCGGGGAGCTGCGCAACGCATTCCTGAAGCTAAAGAGTCAGGGAATGAAGAAGCTGGTCCTCGATCTGAGAGGCAACGGTGGTGGGCTGATGAGCGAGGCGATCAGCATCGTGTCTCTCTTCGTGCCGAAAGGATCGCTGGTTGTCTCCTCGAAAGGCCAGGCGGCCGGAACAGAAATGCACTACAAGACCACCTCCGAACCCCTTGACACCCAGATTCCGATCATCGTGATGGTGGACTCCGGCTCGGCGTCTTCGTCAGAGATCGTGACCGGAGCCCTTCAGGACCTTGACAGGGCCACGGTAATGGGCACGAGGACCTTCGGCAAGGGACTTGTCCAGAGCATCCGCCCGCTCCCTTACAACGGCCAGCTCAAAGTCACCACAGCGAAGTATTACACCCCGTCCGGTCGCTGCGTCCAGGCAATCGACTACTCGCACCGCAACGAAGACGGCAGCGTCGGGTATATTCCTGACTCTCTGACACATGAGTTCAAGACCGCTCACGGCAGGACGGTGCGCGACGGCGGTGGCATAACCCCCGATGTCAAGATCGACGGACACGACTACAGCCGCCTCACCTACTCCCTCGTATATTCAGGAATCATTCAGGAATATGTCCTTGATTACGTCCGTTCGCACGCCAACGCGGACGAGGACTTCCACCTCTCCGACAAGGACTGGGCGGATTTCGTGGCATTCGCCAAGACCAAGGACTTCGACTACCGCTCCAGCGCGAAGACCTACTTCGACCGGATGAAGAAGGAACTAGAGAAAGACGGCCTGTCAAAGAATATGTCAGCGGAGCTTGACGCCCTCCAGAAAGCCATCGATATGGACAAAGAGACCTTTCTGAAACTCAAGAAAGACGAGATCGTGCCGTTCATCGAGGAGGAGATCGCCGTCCGCTACCACTTCCAGGAGGCCGGCATCAAGGTACGTCTCCGCTACGACGAGCAGCTTTGGAAAGCCCTTGCCAGCCCGATGATAAGAATATAGCATGGCAGATAAACCTTTGTCCATCAATGGAATAAACATATCATCCAGTGGTCATCTCAACACTGGATAAACAATTTAGCGCTCTGTACTACAGAGTATTAAGTGCCACGTTTTTTTTATGACAAGCAATACCACACAGATCATAGAGCGGTTTCTCGCCGAGATGTCCGAAGAGGCGAGGGCGTATTATTTCCCCGGCATAGGGCGGGAGAACCTGCATGTGATAGGGGAAGAATCATTCTTGACGGAATATGACTCGGACGCCTGTCGCCCGATTCCGCCATGCATGACTTGCCGGAATGGCGACTCCGCTCATTCATGGAAACGGAGAAGCGGATTGGAGAGTGGCAGGATGTTCTCGTTCGTGGTCCCAAAGCAAAAGATAGAGAGTTCCGAGCCTCCGGTCACTGACCTTGAGCCGGACGAGAAGACAAAGGCGATTCTGGCTGAGATAGAGGCTCTGCAAAGAAAATATGGGGTCACGATTGAGGATCTGGAAATCGCGATTGCGTATAAGGTGAAGCTGAGCCGATTGCATATTACCGGGAAAAAAGAGATACTGCTGGAGGATTTTGACAAGAAAGAGGTGAGGATGGACACGCTGACCAAGGCGGTGTTCTTTCTATATCTTCGTCATCCTGAAGGGATTCGCTACAAGGAACTTTCAGATTACCAGCAAGAGCTTGAGGAAATATATTCATCAATCACAGGCCGGGAGAATCTTGACAGTATCCGGAAGAGTGTGGCAGATCTGTGCGACCCGCTGAACAATTCCATCAACGAGAAAGTCTCTAAGGTGAAGAAGGCGTTCCGGGACGCAGTGGACGATCGTGTGGCAAGGTTCTACTACATCGACGGAGAAAAAGGGACGGCCAAGAGGATCGCTCTTGACCGTGACTATGTGCTTTGGGAATGATGGTTGGTCACTTCGACAAGCTCAGTGACCGGTCGCTTTATGGTCGCTGAGCCTGTCGAGGCGCACTGAACGTATTCCTAACAAGCCTCACTTCCGAGTCTATACATCGGATTCTTCCGAGTCACTGTCTTTCTCATCGGACGAGCCGGAAAAGAAGTCGGCGACATCAGCAAGAATGGATTTACCGAGATGCATTCTTCTTGCGAATTTAGCCTGAGCCTTGCTGTACGACATGGACATGCAGACCATCCCCTCCGGCGTGGCGTCGTAGTTCATGGCATTCTGAATATTCAGATCCCTCGCCACCTCGACGGCGTTCTGGTTGGCTCCTATGTAGGCGAACGTCCAGCCCTTCTTCCTCTGCATCGCGACAAGATCCTTGACCGCCCTGCCTGAATATTCACAGGAGGAATTCTCCATGCCGTCCGTGATGATGGTCACCAGCACAGCGTCGCCGGCCTCCACCTTGCGGTCAAGTTCAGAGATGGCCTTCCCCATCGCATCGTAGAGCGGGGTGCATCCTCCCGGCTGGTAATCTTTCATCGTGAGATCCTTGACATCTCCGACAGGGACGCCGTCGCGGCGGGTCTTGACCCCGTCCATCCCGTTCCCCTCGAATGTCACTATCGACACAAAATGCTCCTGCTCAGGGTATTTCTCCTGACTCTGCCTGATGCCGTTGATGGTCTCGTTGATTCCGCTGAGCGCCTGATTGTAGATCGAGCTCATCGAACCGCTCTCATCCAGAATGATGAGGTTGTGAATCTTCATTGTCTTGTTCTCTTCCATTGTCTTTATTTTTATTAGGTGAATTGTGTTCAACCTTGTTTCTGACGCAAAGGTAATCCAGTTCCCTCGCATCATCGCAACGTCTGCAAGGCTTGCAGACTTCGCCCGTGACAGACAGATTACTATCAATGAATATCTTAACCGTTTACCTTTAGTTGGTTTGCACTGAAGACAAACAGCCATGTTATTGAATATCACAGCCCGATGCCCCACTGCCACTATTTTTCAGCAAATAGGGTTATATTTGCGTCAAAATATTCATGGATAATGGCTAAGAATTATTTCAAGAAATACATCTGGCTGGTCGATCTGATCAACCGGAGGGGACCGAGCTCGTTCAGGGACATCAGTGACACCTGGAGCGGATGCGGAAGTGCTGGAACCTGCCGAAGCACCCCTCAAACAGGCTTAGGAACCTTACAATAAAGGAAATTGAATATTGATGACAGATTTTGCAGCTATAGATTTCGAGACAGCCAACGAATGCCCGAGCAGCGTCTGCTCCGTTGGCATCGTGGTCGTCCGTGGAGGAGAGATCGTGGACAGTTTCTACAGCCTGATCCACCCCGAGCCTGAATATTACAAATGGTTCTGCCGGCAAGTTCACGGCCTTGGACCCGAAGACACGGACGATGCTCCGGTGTTCCCCTACGTCTGGGAAAAGGTTGAACCGCTAATCGAGGGATTGCCCCTTGTGGCTCACAACAGCCGGTTCGACGAGGGATGCCTCAAAAGCGTCTTCAAGGTCTACCAGATGGATTACCCTGACTATGAGTTTTTTGACACCCGTGCGGCCTCACGAAGACATTTCGGATGCAATCTGCCCAACCATCAGCTCCAGACCGTCGCCGCCGCCTGCGGGTACGACCTTCTTAACCACCACCATGCACTGGCCGATGCCGAGGCCTGCGCGGCGATTGCGATGAAGATACTGTAGTGACCTCTGGCTGGCACCAAGACCGTCCCTTGTCACATCATGCGAAGGGTAGGCATGTTCACCCTTCAGACAGACATGTCGGAGGGTGATGAAACGCAACTCTATGAATATCAACCATTACCCCCCCTTCCCTTTAGGTTGATTCGGGCACTGCGCAGTATATCTATCATATTAATAGACAGGTATTTAGGCGCCATGCGTGTCATGCATGAAATTGAAACCTTGCCCGACTGCCGGTGCGATGACACTCTGTTTCCTGCTTTCCTGGAGGCTCTGTGGCAAACTGTCACGAGTGGGCATTAGAAGCTTACTATTTCATCTTGATGTCCTGGGCGTTCTTGCTTTCATCCTTGCCGATGACTGGGAATGAGCCTTCGACTTTACTGTAGGTGCAGTTCTTTGTCTGGAAGACTCCGTGGGCATGGCCGATAAAGATACCTACAGATCCTGTTCCGACTTCTGAGATATTATCTATCTTGCCACCAAAATGGACTCTTTCGTGGTTTCCGACGGCATAACCGTATGCGCCACCGACAAAATTGTTTTTCTTTCCGTGAACAGTACCATAGGCTGAGCAGTTCTTGATCTCGCCGCCGGCTCCGACCGTGCCTATAAGACCTCCGACATGCACCTCTTTTTCAAACGTGGAATTAATGTCGGCATAGGACGTACAGTCACTGACATTTGCAAACGCTAATCCAGCCACGCCACCTACATGGGAATCGACGCTCTCTCGCAAATCCTGACTGTTTACTGTAACAGTTCCCCTAACGGTACAATTGGTAATAGAATTATCCTTATCATTGTTGAAAGAGATGTCCCCTATCAAACCTCCAGCTGCCACAGAGATATTCAGTGAAGTTGATGCCGGAGCATTGACTGTCACATTAACATCAGCGCGACAGTTTATTATGCTTGGGTCGCCGCTTCCTACGATTCCTCCGGCACAATATGCGCTTGTCACCGCTCCATCAACCCTGCAATCAATAATGTCGAGGAATGAAGTGAAGCCGACAATGACCCCGGCATCACGGCCTCCGGTTTTAACATCAGCGTTCCTTATGGTGAGATTCCTTACAACCGATTTTTCCGTGGAGCTTGTACCGCTAAGCCAATAGAACAGACCTGCACATCCATCGCCCACATCCACCTTCAGATTGATGATGCTCTTTCCGTTTCCGTCCAGACGCAGATGAGGGAAATGAGTCTTGTTACCGATAGGTGTCCACGGCTTACTTGCAAGGTCTATGTCTTTCATCAACTTAAAGTACTTCCCTTTATAAACATAATTGTCATTATTGTTGATATTATACGCAAGACCGGCCAACTGCGCGGCTGACTCTATGAGGTACGGGTCAGACTCCGAGCCGGAACCTTTTGTGATAGATTCTGTGGATTCTCCGTCCCAGACAGAATATTCCTCAATATAACTATCCTTCTCACCAAGCTCTTTCTCCGCCCATTCAATGACATTGACGTTTCCGGCAAGCACCCGATCTTTCCCCACCTTGACATTCATGGTGTAAGCGTAACCACCGTATAGCTCCAAGTCACCGTCAAGGGTGACATTGTACGCCTTGTTGTCGGACATCACTACCGTAAGCATCCGCGATCCGCTTTTCTGGCCTTTGCCCGGAAAGAATATTGCCTCGTAAACACCGTCCTTCGTATTGCACATTGATATGTCATTGAAGGATGACTGATCAAGATCAGCGACTGTCCTGTTGGCAAGGTCGCATTTAATCTTGCTCGAGGTCCCGTTCAAAATCACATCCTTGACCGAATGCGAGTCACCGAACTCATTTCCAAAAGTAAGATTGACTTTGAGCTTCACCAGCACGTGACTGAACGTTATGTTCAGTTTCTGGTCGCTCAGATCATTGGCAGGAACAAAACCAGGCTTGCTGTACCATAGAAAATCCGCTGTGGAAGTGCCTTTCACCTGATTCGAAGGAATGGAGAAATCGACACTCGTGTGGTCATCCGCCCCGATGATGTGCGGAGCATAGGCGAATATGTCGACCGGACTTTGCGAATTCTTCCAAAGGGCTTGGCTCTCCGGAGTCCATGTGCCGCTATTGTTAACCCAGCGGACATTGTCCTTGCTATAGTAATCTCCGTCACCGTAATCAATAAACAGCCCAAGATCGCTACCGGTATATCCGCTATAAGGCAAATCGGCTTTGGTCATCAGGTCGCTTACAGAGGCATCAATCCTGACGACTCCGTCCGCAGGAAAATTCTCGTTGTTGGAATCAATGTTCTTTTCGCAGGAAGCAAGAATCAGCGCAGCGAATGCGGCCACCGCCAAGATAGGATTCTGTGTTAATCTCATATAGGTTATCATTAAATATTCCAAATTCTTTAGTACGTTCCGCTAAGGTACGGAATCATTTTAGATTATGCAAGTTACCTCTTGGCATGAAAAGGGGAGGACCATCCAATGATTGGGAAATTGAATATATTGTCTCAGCCAAACAGCCAGACGCTTCGACAAGCTCAGCGACCGGTAGTTTGGCAAGCTCAGCGGCAGGTGGTTTGGCAAGTTCTACTGCCGGTGGTTTGGCAAGCTCAGCGGGCGAGACGAACTGGAGCGGAATATTCCTGAAAATCAAGCCAGTGCCTAGAACAGTCGGCCTGTCGTGCGGAGGTAGTCGGTGAGGGAGATGTGGTACTGGGTGACGGCTTCGACGAGGTTGCTTTTAGACTGGTGCCACTGGAAGCGGGCGGTCAGGTAGTCGGAAAGAGGGCACATCGAGGCGGAGTAACGGTTGGAGACCACACGGAGATTCTCTTCGGACTGGGCCAGGGCGTCTTTCGCACAGGAAATCAACGCACGGCTGTCACGCAGGTTTGTCTCGGCCTGACGGGCCTCAAGGGTCATCAGCTTCTCGTTCTTCTTATAGTCCAGAACAGCGTTGGAGACATCGGCCTTGGCCTTGCGGACTTTGTTGTAGCCTTCTCCCCAATGGAAGATCGGGATGGAGAGGGACAGCATGGCAGCGTACATTCCTTTCTGGAGTTTCTGCTCGTACGGAACGTAGGTACCGTTGCCGGCATCCACCATAGAACTCAGTTTGATGTTGCCGTAGTTCATGTAGGCTCCCACAACGGCAAGCGAAGGGAGGTACTCCCCTCTTGTCATCCGGACTTGGCTCTTGGCTACATCAATCTGAGCCTGAAGGAGTTTGAGTTCCGGCCTTGAGTCCACTGACAAGGCCGTGACATCATCCGAAAGACAAGCCTCGACATCGGACAGGAAAGAGTCTCCGGTGACTATCCGTGTGTCGAACGGAACACCGACCACACGGCACAAGGCCATCCGGCAGAGTTCCACTCCACCGGCCACTTTCTGCAACTGGTACTCGACCTCCGAACGTTTTGCCTTCACGGTCAACAGATCGGCGTCAGTGGCCATCCCGGCTCCGGCGGAGACAGAGACCTGTGACAACAGGGTGTCCATCTGAGCCTTAAGCTCCTCGACCATCCGCATCTTCTCCTGCACGGAGACGTAGGTCCAGTAGGCGTTGTCGGCATCAGAGATGACTTCCGCACGGGTCATGCGCATCTTCTCTCCGGCAGCCTCCTCGCCTATCTTGGACATTCTCTTGCCGGCCACAATCCGGCCACCAGCGTAAAGGGGCTGGGTAAGCGTGATTCCGGCCATGTACGTGCCCTTCATGATAAGGTCCATTCCGCTCATGCCCTGATTCGGAGTCACGTATATTCCAGAACCATTGGCATCCACGGAAGGGAGAAAGGCGGACGTGGCGACCTTGCCGTCAAGCCGAGACTTAAAGATCTCATTTTCAGCCTTGCGGATGTCCTCGCTGCTCTCAAGGGCCATCTCACGGCAAGTTTTCTGGTCAAGGATCAAGGGTGCTTGCGCGAAGGCGGAGGCACAAAGAGACAGGGACAGCGCCAGAGCGAGCATATTCATAGATAACGTCTTCATATTCATTGAATTATTTGGCAATATGGTAGAAAGTGGAATAGAGAACCGGCAGCAGGATGAGGGTGATCAGCGTGCCGACAGCGAGACCCGCCATGATGCAGACGGCCATCGCTCCGTACATCGGGTCTCCGAGCAGAGGAACCATGCCGACGATGGTGGTCAGCGACGCCATAAGCACCGGACGCACCCTGGAGACTGTCGCTTCGATGACGGCATTGTAAGGGGTGAAACCTTCCTCGGTCTGAAGCCTCGCTATCTCATCCACCAGCACGATGGCGTTCTTGACCATCATGCCGATCAGGCCGATCATTCCGATCATAGCCATGAAAGTGAACGGCTGACCGGTGATCAGAAGCGCCGGAGTGATTCCGCAGATCACGAACGGGAAGCAGATTATGATGAGAGCCACCTTCTTCCATGTTCCGAACAGAAGCAGCAGGATTCCCAGCATCAGCATCAAAGTCAGAGGCAGGTACTTGAACACATTGGCCATAGCCTCGTTCTGGACTCCCATGTCCCCGATCCATCGCATTGAATATCCTTCCGGAAGATCAATGGCCTCGATTGACTCGCGGATCGAGGAGACCACTTTCGCGGCGGTCGCATCCGGATTGTCCGGATCCGGGTCACATTCGGCCTCGATCGCTCTGCGTCCGTTCAGCCTGCGCACAACATTTTCCTCCGGACAGAGGCTCACGCTGTCTGCCACAGAGGCAAGCGGCACGCTCCGGAAAATCCTGTCCTGGATGTCATCTCCCAACTTGCCGGAAGCCAATGCGCCACGCAATTGATCATCAGGAATATGCATGTTCATCATACTCCACACGGGGATGTCCTTCATCGACTGGATTCTCGACCCGTCAGAGTTCCTGACCTTAAGATCCACGAGCACCATCCTGTCCTGATCGTTCAGGATCCCGACCGGCATTCCGTCCCCGGCGGCCAGAACGGCATTGCCCACATCACCTCTGGAGACTCCGCTGCGAAGGGCGTTCAACTGATTGAACGACACCACATAGGATTTCCCCATCGGTTTCCAGTCATTTTCGACCGAGTACTTGTCCACATAAGGACTTGAGCGCATTATCTCCTCTGCCTGAGCGCTAAGGTCACGAAGCACAGCCAGATCCGGGCCAGTGAACTCCACTTCGACCGTGTGGGAGGTGCTGATCGAGAAGTTGTACTTCCTGATTCTGATGTAAGCCTCCGGGAAGGCGTCACGGAAGCGTCTGCGCACCTCCGGGATGACCTTCAGCACATCCTTGTAGTTCCGGCAATCCAACATCAGCTCCCCGTAGCAGTCTCCGCCGGAGGTCATCGGCCTCACAAGGCAATAGTGGGCCGGGGCGCTGCCCTGGCTGGCGGAAACCCTGGTGATCTCCGGGGTGTCCTTGAGCATCCCGCGCATTTCCTCAAGATTGTCCCGGACAGTCTCAGGAGAAGTCTGAGCCGGGAAGAAACACTCCACGACAAACTGATTGTAGTCGAAATCAGGGAAGAACAGATTCTTGACATTGAGCATCCCAAGGGCACAGACCACGAGCAGAGCCACAGCGGCGCACACGGTTGTCTTCTTGTAGGCGACCAATGTGGAGACCACCTTTCTTATGGCCCGGTGGACCGGAGAGTTCATGACCCCGGTGTCCTTGCCGTCTCCGTCCTTGTAATGTCTTGGCAGCCAAGACTTGGCGCAGAACGGCACCTGGACGAGGGCCAAGAACCAGCT
>DJRG01000080.1:0-2738 GCA_002438845.1 Bacteroidales bacterium UBA6366 | reverse complement strand
GCCATGAGGCTGACGCAAAGCACGAGGAAAAGGTCGCTGGCATATTCCCCGGCGGTGTCAGGAGACAGATAGACGCTGATGAACGTGATGGCCGCTATCACGGTGGCTCCAAGAAGAGGCATAGCCGTGTTCTGGCCTATTCTGTAGAGGTAGGTCTTCGGGCCGAGGCCACGCTTCTTGTCAACCAGAATGCCGTCCATGATCACCACCGCATTGTCCACAAGCATTCCCATCGCGATGATGAACGCTCCCAGTGAGATTCTCTGCAATGTCGTGCCCATCACCAGCAGGATCGGGAAAGACACCGCCACCGTCAGCACAAGGCCGAAGCCGATTATCACTCCGCTGCGGAAGCCCATGGCGAACACCAGCACGAGAATGACAATCAGCACCGATTCAAGAAGATTGAGCATGAAGGAGCTGATGGCGGACTTGACTTTGTCAGGCTGAAAGAATATCTTCTCCAGCGTCATCCCTGCCGGAAGATCCTTCTCGATCACGGCAAGAGAAGCCTCGACCGCATTCCCGACATCAGGCACGATGGCATCGTCCTCCATCGCGGCGCAGATCGCCACAGCCGGACGCCCGTCCACAAAAAAGCCGTTGCGCTGTGGTTCTGAATATTCACGGGCCACCGTCGCCACATCTCCCAGCCGCACGACCTTTCCATCAACGGTGGAGATGACAAGGTTACGGACATCATCCTCATTCTTGACAGCATTGTCCACCCTCACAGCGATCCTGTCCTCCGAGGAGGCCACCGCTCCGGCGTCCACACTCTTGCACGCCCCCTGAAGAGCCATCATCACCTGCGTGGGAATCAAGCCGTTACGGGCTATTCTCTCCTTGGAAAGGGTCACACTGATCACCTCGTCCCGGACCCCGACCACATTGACCCTTTTGACACCATTCACATCCATGATCGCCCGGCTGACATACTTGGCGTACTTGTCCATGTCGGAATAGTCATAACCGTCCCCGTAGAGGGCATAGAATATTCCGTAAGTGTCTGTCATGTCGTCTATCACGATCGGAGCACGGCAATCCTGCGGCAGATAGACCGCGACATCGTTCACCTTGCGGCGAAGCAGGTCGAAATGCTCCTGAAGTTTGTCGTTGAGAACCGTCATCTTGAACTCGACGGTGATCATGGCGACTCCGTTCTGGCATTCCGTCTTGACCTTGTTCACGTCCGGAAGAGCCCTCAGAGCGTCCTCCATCCGGATGGCCGCCTTCAACTCGACATCATGGGCGCTGGCTCCCGGATAGGAGATCACGACCATCGCCTGTTTCGCGCAGATGGCCGGATCCTCCAGCTTCGGCATGCTCAGGAAAGCCAGCACACCAGCCACCAGGATGGCCGCGACCATCGACCAGAAGATGACCGGCCTCTTGATGAAATATTCAGTCAACTTCCTCATAGCAGGCCTCCGACATTAGACACCGGCTGCCTGCCGAGAATCCTTACCTTCTCTCCCTGCTTTAAGGTAGCGGCTCCCGCACAGACGACTTCCGTCCCGGAAGCGACCCCGCTGACAAGCACTTTGTCTGCATGGTCTGTGGCCGCTACAGTCACGTCAACCCTGACAAGCGTGGAATCGTTCCCGACCGTCCAGACAAAGGCCTGAGCCCCATCGTAACGCACAGCCGCGAGAGGCAGTGTCAGCCCAGAGACTCCAGTCTCTTTATCGCCCCTGTCAATGAGCACCTCCACATTGGTTCCAGGCAGGAGGTCAGCGCTTTGGGTTCCCGAACATCTCAACGTCAGCCTGTAGAGCTGGTTCCCGTCAGCCTTCGGAGAGACGCTCACTAAGGACAACGGTACAGAAACACCTTGCGGAGTCCCGCAAATGAATGACTTGAAGGTATCTTTCAAACGATACTCCGAAACTGGAATGTCCACCATGACCTCGACTTTCGAGACATCCATCATCGCAAACACAGGAGTCCCCGCGTCCACCATCTCGGAGGCCGCGAAATTCACAGCCTTGATGTAGCCGGAGACAGGAGCGTAAAGTTTTGTGTAGGCCACCTTGTTCTGGTTAAGCCTCAGCTGTATGCCCAACTGCGTCAGACCGGCCTTGGCCTTCTCATAGTCATTTGCAGAAAGGCTCTTTTTCTCGAAAAGTTCCCTTAGTCTGCCGACCTCGTCCGATAACTGGTCGTACTGCACCTGAAGAGCCTCCAATCCAAGTTTGTAGTCCTTGTCGTCAAGGCTGGCGAGCAGCTGTCCAGCACGGACATAGTCTCCTTCCTTGACATTCAAACTCTCTATCTGGCCAGCGGTCTTGAAAGCCACATTGATAGAATTAGCCTCCCTGACAACTCCAGGATAGGATGACACCGATCCGGCTCCGGTCTCTTCTACACAGGCTGTCTTCACGGTGCGGACCGTTGGGGTGGCCGGCTTCTCCTTCCCCGCGCATCCGCAAAGGATGACCGGAACCACCAACAATAAGAATAACTGATTCTTTCTCATAATCTTCTTAAATTATCAAGCGGCAAATTTCAGCATTCCCCACAGAATCCCGTTATTCTTAAACCCTGCAAAATTGTTCAATAGTTCGACATTTTCGCGATTATAGGCATAGGGAAAGTAAAATTCTGTCCAATTAATGACTAACTTTGTCAACATGGACAACGACAACATAATCCGGACGCTTGGTCTGATGACAATCTCCGCCATCGGCCAAGGAAGCGCCATCGGCAAGGACCTGATCATAGCGGACACCGATGAC
>DJRG01000068.1 GCA_002438845.1 Bacteroidales bacterium UBA6366 | reverse complement strand
TGAGGAGTATGACAGGAATATGGCTGAACTCCACGTCGGACTTCACTTTCCTGCACAATTCCATGCCGTTCATCCCAGGCATCATCACGTCTGAGATGATCAGGCTTATATTGTTGTTTTTGAGAACGGTCAGCGCTTCGTTGCCGTCGCTGGCGGTAAACACATTGCAGGTGGAGGAAAACTGTCGGGCAAGAAAGTTCAGCATGTCCGGGCTGTCCTCGACCAGCAGGACGGAGTACCGCTCGTCCGTGTTGGAGGACTCGTGAGCCTCTGGCCCGGCGCCATCCGTGGCTTCAGGTTTGTCGGAGACTTCGGCCCCGGCATATTCATTGGACAGCGGCAGACGCAGGATGAAACTGTTGTCGTCGGCGGAGTTATCCACATCGATGGTGCCGCCCTGGAGAATCGCGAGCGATCTCGCAAGGGCAAGGCCAAGGCCCGTGCCCTTTGTCGCATAAGAGTCGTTAGGCTTGCACTGGACGAACGGGCGGAAAATCTCTTCCCTCATATCTTCCGGGATCTTCGGCCCGTCGTTGGACACGGTGAACACCAGATGGCCGGAGTCACTGAACAGTTTGACGTGTATGTAAGTGCCTGAATATTTCACAGCGTTGTTCAGCAGATTCGTGATGATTTTCGAGAATCCATCCTTGTCGACGTAAGCGGTGAGTGAGTCCGGGATGTCGGTGGTCAGGCTCACGTTCTTCCGCTCCGCCATCACCCTGAACCCGCAGATGACGGATTTGAGGATCACGGCCACGTCAGTCTTGACAATGTCGAGCCTGTAGCCTTTTGACTCGGCCTTTCTGAAGTCAAGCAGTTGGTTGACAAGCTCGAGCAGTCTTTTTGTGTTGCTTTCCACAACATCCATGTCCTCAGTGAGATTGTCTGGAATGCCCTTTGAGGAATAGATGTCGTCGATGGTGCAGTTGATCAAGGTCAATGGTGTCCTGATCTCGTGGGCTATGTCTGTGAAGAAGTTTATTTTCGCGTCGTACAGCTCTTTCTCCTTCTCGTGTTCGAACCGTTCCATCTCTTCCATTTGCCTACGTTTTGTCCGCCGGTGCAGCACGAAAAACACCGCGGCGGCCAAAAAGATGGTCATGACCACGTAGGATATCTTGGCGAAAATGGTGAGGTAGAAAGGAGGCTTGATTATGACATCAAGCGACCTGACCTCCGGATTGGCCACGCCGTCACCGTTGCTTCCCCGAATCTTGATCCTATAATGTCCGTGTGGCAGATTGGAACATATTATCATTGAGCTTTTCTCGACCAGCGACCATTTTTCGTCCAGCCCCTCGACCTTATATTCGATCTTGTTCATCTCTGGAGTCAGGTAACTCAGCGCCGACAAGCGTAGGGAGAACGTGTTCTGGTTGTGTTTCAGGACAATCCTGTCGGTGAAAGTGATGTTGCTCGTCAGTGGAGAGTCCTTGGCTCCGGGCTTCATCAGCTCGCCGAATAGGTAGAGGTCTGTGAAAGTGACAGGAGGAACATATTCATTGTTCCTGAATGATGACGGGTCAAAAGCGATGAAGCCGTTGATGCTTCCGATGTAGATTTTCCCGCTCTGGGAGCAGAAGCCTGACTGGAAGTTGAACTGATCGCTCAGCAGTCCGTTGGCGGTTGTGTAGAGCTGTTTTTCGCCTGTCTCCGGCCTGAATCGGATAAGACCGTTCTCCGAGGTCAGCCATAAGGCTTTGTCCCTGTCTTCGATGACCTTGTAGAACACACTGCTTGGAAATCCGTCATCGGAAGTGAAGCGTGTGAAGGTCCCGTCCTCCGGATGGAACAGGCAGAAGCCTCCACCGAGGGTGGTCACCCATAGCCTGTTCCGGCTGTCCTCAAAGATGCTCGTGATGTTGTCGGAACTTATGCACTTCGTGTCTTTCCGGTTCTCCGAGGTCTTGTAGTGAAACCATTTATCCGAGCCTACCTCGAGCCTGTACAGACCGTCGGCATAGGTCGCGAACCACAGATCACCATTGCTTGTTTCAAGTGCTTGATAGACAAATACTCCGTCGAGTTCCGGGATGGTTTCGAAAGAGTCGGTGTCTTCATTGTGGAAAACCGCGCCCACGGTTGTCCCGATGATAAGGTCGTCCGCGGATGTCCGGATGATGGAGAAGGCGTTGTCCGCCGGGTAATTCCTGTCGCCCTTTGCATAATGTACGGTTTTCCCGGTTTTCAGGTCGATTCTATTGAGACCTCCGGAGAAAGTTCCGACCCAAAGCCGGTTTCCGTCGGCAAGCAGTCCGTGGACATTCTTTTGTATCACCGGATCAGACCAAGGACTCACCTGTCCGGTGACGGGATCCATCCTGAACAGCCCCTTGTCTTCGGTGCCGATCCAGATGGTTCCGTTTTCATCCTGACAGAATTCCCGAACCCTGCGTCCGAGGAAGGAGACTTCTCCGTGCGGGTAGTATTTCTCAAACAGGGTGTAAGGGAACGGTAGGTAGTTGACCCCGCCGAAATAAGAGCCGATCCACATTCCTTGCTCGCGATCCTTGAACAATGAATATATCGCATTGTCCGCCAATGAATATGGCTCGTCCTGGTCTGGCGTGACTATGTGCCGGAGGATGCTACCGTCCTGAGTGTCTATGATGTAAAGTCCGGATTCGCTTCCCGCCCACAGCTCGTCATTGTCGCGGAAGTCGAGAGACCTGACATAACCGGAAAGGATCTTCTTTGCCTTTCCGGTCGTGAGATTGATCTCCAAGAGCCCCGATGTGGTCCCGGCGTAAATCCTGTTGTGGCCTCCGGCGAGGATGTCATTGACCGTCTCGCCGGAAAACACTTCGGCCCCGTCGCTGTTCTGGAACGGTGAAGGATTTTCGGAGAACTCGGTGTCTATGGAATACAGATTGTCCAGATACTGCCCGTACCACAGCCTATTTCCGATCTTGGAGAATGTGGATATGCTGAGCGGAGGCTCAAATATGAGCCTCAATGTATTGTCTTTCATGGAGTAGGCGAAGAGCCCTTGCTTTTCGACAGAAATCCAGAGTTCCTTCTTGTCCTGGATCCATTCCATCCCAGACACGTGGCAAGAGATGGAGATTCCTTGCTTGGTTGTGTCGGACAGGGAAGATATGCAGTCCATCAGAGGGTCATATTTATAGACACCTCTGTCCGTCCCTATCCAGATCGTGCCGTCGCAGTCCTCCGCCAGATTCGTGATGAAATTGCACCGCAAAGCGGAGTTGTCCTTGTTGAATATACGGAATGAGCGGCCATCGTAGCGGTTGAGACCGTCCTTCGTACCGAACCACATGTATCCGGTCCTGTCCTGGAGGATTCCGAAGACCGTGTTCTGAGAAAGGCCGTCCGAGACATTCACTGTCCTGAAACAATAGCTCTGAGCGTCTGTCCGGACTTCTCCCTCACCGGCATAAACAGTGATTGATCCGAGGAAAGACACTGCCAGAGACAGCATCATATGCCAAATATTGTTGTTTCCACACATAGGAAAGGCAAATGGTTTACGTGTTATCAGGCCGTAAAGATACACCTTTCCGTTCAGATGACAAGCGGTTTGTTGTGACTATCCTTGAGAATGACAGGCAGTTTAGCCTGTCAAAGTGCTTGAATTTTAACCAATCAGCCCCGTAATGAATATAACCGCGATTGTCACCGGAGCGACATACTTGATAAGAAAATAAACCACAGGGAACAACTTGTTGTTGGCCTTGATGGAACCGCCGTTCGTGAGCTCGTTCCGGACGGCTTTCTTGTCCATCTTCCAACCAACGAAGACTGAGAACAGGAACGCTCCGATCGTCATCAGGTAGTTGGAACACAGTTTGTCACAGAAATTGAATATGCTCTCTCCCAGAATCTTGACATCGGCGAGCGGCCCGAAAGAAAGCGAGCAGAGCACCCCGACGGCGAACGTGGCGAAGAACAGAGCGACGGTGGCCTTGTGTCTTGAGACTCCTTTTTCCTCAACCAGATAGGCGACTCCGACCTCAAGGATGGAGATGGATGATGTCAGTGCGGCGACCAGAATCGTAAGGAAGAACAGAATCGCCACTATGCAGCTCACAATCTGCCCGCCAGCTCCCATCTTTGCGAATATGTAAGGTAGAGTCTCGAACACGAGTCCCGGGCCGGCGGACGGAGCGATCCCGGCAGCGAACACAGCCGGCATGATGGCGAATCCCGCAATCATGGCGAACAGCAGATCGGAAACGGCGGTGCCGGCTCCGGATGCCATAAGATTCTCTTTCTCGCTGACGTAGGATGAATATGTCAGCATGGTTCCAACGCCGAGTGACAGCGAAAAGAAACTCTGCCCCAACGCCGCCGAGAATGCTCCCGGAGTCAGTTTTGAAAAATCCGGTTTGACGAGGTACCTTATGCCCTCGCCGGCTCCCGGAAGCGTGACCGAATAGATGGTGATCGCCACAATCAGTACAAACAGGATCGGAATCGAGATGTTGCTGAACTTCTCGATGCCTTTCTTGACTCCAAGAAAGACAATCAATGCGGTCAGTGCCAGGAATACGAACAGACAGATTATCGGGCTCCAGACCGAGGAGGCGAACTCGCCGAACATCCCGGTGACGGCTTCGGCCTTGTCCGGGGTGAAGCTGAAAGTGGCGGATTTGACGAGATATTCGATTGCCCATCCTCCGACGACGCTGTAGTAGGAGACGATGATCAAGGGGGTGATTACGGTCAGCAGTCCGAGCCATTTCCATTTGGAATGCGGCGCGAGGGCATTCATGGCTCCGAATGTGCTGAGATGGGTTTTCCTGCCGATCACCGATTCGGAGAACAGGATTGGCAGGGAAAGGACAAAGGAGCACACGATGTAGATGAGGATGAAGGCGGCGCCACCATATTCCCCGACCATGTAGGGGAATCTCCAGATGTTGCCGAGTCCGATCGCGGATCCGGCGAATGCCATGATGACAGCGGCGCGGCTGCCGAAGTTCTCTCTGTCTGACATATTCAATAAGTTCGTTTTATTCTTGTCCGGCCTTTTGGGGATGCCGGGTTTTTCTATTTCGGGCGCTTCGGATTGCTCGTTAGGTCGCTTCGGCAAGCTCAGCGACCACTCGGATTGCTCATTGCGGCCATTCGTTCGGGTGCTTGATCGGTCGCTGAGCCTGTCGAAGCGACCTAAAACCGTCTTTTATAAACTTTAAATTCGTAAGTATAACCAGTTTCAGGATCAGTGGCGACCGGCGTGGAAGACTCAACCTCCCAAATCTCCGGATCAATGACGGGAAAGAATGTGTCTGCCTCCTTAATCGTTGTGTGAACGTGCGTTATGTAAAGCTTGTCCGCCGTCGGAAGCGCCTTGCGGTAAGTCTCCCCGCCACCCATGATGAATATGCGCCCAGCCGCCGCATCACTCTCTTCTCCTGCGGCTTTTTCCGCCAATGAATATGCTTCCTCAAGGTTGCAAGCCACCTTCACGCCCTCGGGAACATCCTCCCAAGTCCGTGATGAAATCACGATGTTGTCCCTTTTTGGAAGCGGCCTGCCTATCGAAAGAAAGGTCCTGTAACCCATGACCACAGGATTCCCGGTGGTCGTCCTCCTGAAATATTTCATGTCTTCGGCGATGTGCCAGAGAAGGTCATTGTCTTTACCTATCGCCCCGTTGTCAGCGACCGCCGCGATGATGCATTTCTCCATAAACCAAAACTGTTATCGGCCGTAAAGTTACAGTTTTTTACCATATCCGCAAAACAGAAAATGAATAAGTTGCGTCTATGTTTGATTGTTTGACGACCCAAATTGACTTTAGTTTGTTAGCGGCACAAAAAAACTCGTTCTCTTTGAGTTATATGAATATATCTTTGTCCCGCATGCCATTCTGATGACAAAAACAACTATCTTTGTAAAATTATGAGACTCAAAGGCATTATGAAACGGGTTCTGATAATAACATACTACTGGCCGCCGTCCGGAGGATCCGGGGTGCAGCGATGGGTAAAGTTTGCTAAATACCTTCCGGCCACGGGCTGGCAGCCTGTAATCTATACTCCCGAGAATCCTGAACTGACGACGATTGACAAGACTCTGGCGGCTGAAATCCCGCCGGAGGCTGAGATTATCAAGAGCCATATTTTCGAACCTTACGGGATTTACAGGAAACTGATGGGGAAGGGGAGTTCGACCGACCTCAAGACCTTGACCGCCACAAATGCCGGGAAGGACGAGGTCAATCCGATCAACGGACAGAAGAAGTCCTGGAAGCAGAGGCTGTCCCTGTTCATCAGAGGTAATTTCTTTATTCCTGATCCGAGGGTCATGTGGGTCCGCCCGTCTGTGCGCTTCCTGAAGAAATACCTTGAGGAACACCCTGTCGACGCCATCGTCACGACAGGACCTCCTCAGTCGATGCATCTGATCGGACTCCGCCTTTCAAAGGCGACCGGGATTCCTTGGGTCGCTGATTTCCGTGACCCGTGGACCAAGATGTTCTATTTCAAGCATCTTGGATTGATGTCCTATGCGGAGAAAAAACATCACAGGCTGGAACAGGCTGTCCTTGACGGAGCGACAAGGGTCGTGGCGGTCTCTCCGTTGGTTCAGGACGAGTTCAAGGCGATGACACGGACTCCGGTGGAGCTGATCACCAATGGCTACGATGAGGATGATTTCAAGAAGGACGTCGAACCTGACGAGAACTTCAACATCACGCACACCGGCTTGTTCGCTTCGGACGGCAATCCTGAGACACTTTGGAGGGTTCTGGCCCGGAAATGCGGTGAGGATGAGGAGTTCAGGCGCTCATTGAGAATTAGGTTGGTTGGAAAGACGGACAGGGAAATCACGGATTCCATCGAGGCGGCCGGACTTGTTGAGAATTTGAAGGACTTCGGCTACCAGAACCATGAGATAGCTGTCAGAGAGCAGCTCAATGCCTCCATCCTGATTCTTCCGCTCAGGAAGGAGCCGGAGTATAGGGCGGTCCTCCCAGGGAAACTTTTCGAGTACCTCGCCTCACGCCGCCCGATTCTTGGAATCGGTCAGACTGACGGTGCGATGGCCCGGGTTGTCAGCGAGACCTCTTCCGGAGTGGTTTTCGACTGGGATGACGAGGAGAAGATCCGGACATGGATTGATTTCTGTTGGGAGGAGTTCAAGAACGATGACCTTCACGACAACGCCTCGGACATCTCTCGGTTCACCCGCCGCAATCTTACGGCGAAGCTGGCCGAACTGCTGAATCAGATAACTGAAAAATAATATTCATAGATCATGGACAAGACTTTGATGAAGAAGATTTGTACATACGCCGGGATTGTGCTGTTGTTTCTGGCGCTGGCCTATGGCTTTGTGCCTGAGGTTCTGACCGGCAAGATTGTCAACCAGAGCGACATCACCGGTTACAGAAGTATGTCGCAGGAGGCTGTGACGTGGAACAACGCCCATCCGGATGATCCTACCTATTGGACTGACTCGATGTTCGGAGGAATGCCGACGACCTCTTTCGATCCATCAAGTGACGGAGACTGGACCCAATCGCTGTACAATCTCCTCATGAAAGGAAAGAGACCGGCCAACTGGCTGTTCATTTCCTTGCTGGGAGCGTTTCTGCTGATGCTTTCGCTTGGCGTTGACAAAGTTCTGGCCATCGGCGGGGCGGTGGCCATCACCTATTGCTCGTACAATTTCCAGATCATACAGGTCGGGCATAACACCAAGATGCAGGCGATCGCGTTCCTGCCTTGGGCTTTGGCCGCTGTGATATTCACTTACCGCTCGGCCCTTAGACATATTCAGGAACATAAAGGCTGGAGATCCTGGCTCCCTGGAACCTTGCTCGGGACTGTCCTGTTCGGTTTTGCACTGAGTTTCCAGATCAAAGCCAACCATCAGCAGATCACCTACTATCTGGCTATCATGATAGTGATCTATGCGCTGTATGTTTTCTTGAGAATATGTTTGGAAAAGCCTTGTCACTTCGGTCGCTTCTTCGCGGCCAGCGCGTTGCTCTTGATCGTAGGACTTGCCGGAATCGGCACCAACGCCATCAAGCTCGCTCCGCTTTATGAATATACCAAATACACAATGCGTGGCGGCTCCGAACTCTCTCACCCGGAGGGTGGCGAGATCAATAACGACGGTCTCCAGCTGGACTATGCCACGGCTTGGTCCTACGGCTGGGAAGAACTGCCTAACCTGATGATCCCTAACTTCAATGGAGGTTCATCAGCGGGTTCAATCAATCCGGACAAGTCCGAGGTCGTCAAGCTGTTTCGGCAGGCAGGCCAAGGCAATCCCAAGGAGATAGCCAAGTCCCTGCCTCTTTACTGGGGACCTCAGCCGTTCACCGCAGGACCTATGTACATGGGCGCCATAACGGTTTTCCTCTTTGTGCTCGGACTGTTCCTCTACAAAGGCAAGGAGAAATGGTGGCTTCTTGCCGCCACCCTTGTGGCCGTCTTCCTCAGCCTTGGAAACCACATGATGTGGTTCACGAAACTGTTCTTCGACTACGCCCCGATGTACAGCAAGTTCAGGACCGTCTCCATGGCTCTGATTGTGCTCCAGTTCACCCTTCCGATGCTCGGATTCATCACCCTCGACAGAGTCCTTAAGCGGGAATATTCAAGGAAAGAATTTCTGAAAGCAGGTTGGATCGCACTTGCGCTGACGGCGGGATTCTGTCTGCTCTGCGCATTGATTCCAAGCATTGCCGGTTCGTTCTCCGGCAGGGCTGACGCACAGATGCAGGACATCATCGTGGATGCCCTTAAGGCTGACAGGAAGCACATCCTTTCGGTGGATGCGTTGTGGTCTATGATCTTGATAGTGGTCACGTTCGGTCTGATTCTCTGGGCCTACAGCGTCCCGAAGAACGCCCCGAAATCCTACGAAAGCGATCCTCACATCGGAGGTGCCCGCAGGATGGAAGCGATGGTGGGAATATGCCTCCTTGTGTTTGTGAATATGTTCACGGTCGGCAAGCGTTACCTCAACTCGGACAGTTTCACGACCCCTCGCCAGTTCAATAATCAGTTCACAGCCAGACCTGTGGACAAGCTGATTCTTGAGGACAAGTCCCCGTCCTACAGGATTGTCGATCTTGGCGCGGACATATTCAATGATTCCTTCAACCCTTATTGGCACAAGTGCATCGGAGGTTACAGCCCTGCGAAGTTGCAGCGCTATCAGGATTTGATCGACAGGCACATCGTCAAGGAGTTGCAGAGGCTTTCGGCTGGTACACGCACCGCCAAGACCATTGATGAATTTCAGAACGGCATCAAGAATATTCCTGTGCTTTCCGCTCTGAACACCAAGTACTTCATACTCGGAGCGGAGATGCCGCCGGTTGAAAACCTTGAGGCTTTCGGCCAGGCGTGGTTTGTGGATTCGTTCGTCCCGGCCGAGACTCCGGACGAGGAGATCGCGTTGATTGATTCCGTGGATCTCAGGCGCACCGCCGTGATCGGCTCCGATTTTGCCGATGCCCGTGCTGGTTTCGCGAAGATTTCCGAGGGCAATCCGGCAGACGGTTCCTCTGACGGTACTGTTAACGGTACTGCTGACGGGTTGGAAGGCGGTCCTGCGAATGCCTCCGCCGGCATCCCGTCCACGGACTTCATCCGGATGACATCCTATGCCCCGAACGAGCTCCGTTATCATTACAGCGCCTCAACGGCCCGTACAGCCATATTCAGTGAAGTCTATTATCCTGACGGGTGGGTCGCCACCGTTGACGGCACTCCTTTGGAGTTGTTCCGCGCCGACTGGATCTTCCGCGCCGCAAATCTCCCTGCCGGAGACCATGAGGTTGTGATGCGTTTTGAACCAAAGGTCTACTCGGTGGGCGAGAAGGTCTCCCGCGCCTCATCTTTGGCTCTATTCATCCTTCTGGCTCTCTCCCTTGCCGGTCTCTTTGGCACACGCAAAAGAGCTTGAAAATCTCCGTGGCACTTAACGTCTTGAAAATTAGTTGATAAAGCAATGTCCTGGTGCGGTTTTCAGCGTCAGGACATCGCTTTATTTATTGATTGATCTCCAATTAGTTACCTGCCACTATTTGATAATGAGCAAGTGACGGATAACATGTTGGTTATCATCTAAATGAACTGTTGCCTTTGGTGCGCTTTCAGACTAAAGACAAAGACCTATTATATTGATTATCAATTAGGAAGTTTTTACGCTCACATATTCACTGTTCTACGGCCTTAGCGAGGCGGCCTGCGAGATCGATGAAGGCCTGGCCGTCAGGACGTGTGGAGAGGGCCGCCGGTTCGCCGGAGTCTCCACCCTCCCTGATGCTCTGAACGATCGGAATCTGCCCGAGAAGCGGAATGCCGTACCTGTCGGCCATCTTCTTGCCCCCGTTCTTTCCGAAGATGTAGTACTTGTTCTGGGGGAGTTCCTCTGGAGTGAACCATGCCATGTTTTCCACAAGGCCGAAGATCTTGCGATCAATGTTCTTGTTGCGGAACATGTTCACGCCTTTCTCTACGTCCGAGAGGGCTACCGGCTGAGGTGTCGTGACGATCAGCGCTCCCTCCATCGGGATGTCGTTCACGAGGGAGATGTGGATGTCGCCGGTTCCTGGCGGCATGTCGATCAGAAGAAAATCCAGCACGCCCCAGCGAACCTGCAGGATCATCTGCTTGAGGGCGTTGCAGGCCATAGGGCCTCTCCAGATGAGGGCCTGGCCCGGCTCGGCGAAATAGCCGATGGACATCCATTTCACACCGTATTTCTCGATCGGGTAGATCACTTCCTTACCCTCTGCGATCTCTTCAGCTTCCGGGACAGCGCCTTCCGTGCCGGTCATCAACGGGACTGATGGCCCATAGACATCAGCGTCGGCGAGTCCGACCTTGTAGCCGAGACGGGCGAGGGCCACGGCCAGATTTACCGCCACGGTTGACTTTCCGACTCCTCCCTTGCCGGAGGCTATTCCGATGATGTGGCGGACATTGTTGATCTCCTCAAGTCCGAGATCCAGGCCGGCCTTTTTTTTCGGGGCCTCTTCCTTTACAACGGTCTTTACCTCAACCTCAGTGCCTTGCGGAGCGTTGCGGATGATCGTGGCGCGGGTGCTTCCGACAAGATATTCAGTGAGAGGGTCCCGTCTTTTCGGGAAGGCGAGGGTGACTGTCACCTTGTTGCCGTCGATGGAGATGGCGTCAACCATACCCAGTTCGACAATGCTTTTGCTGCCTTTGGCGGGGTGGACCACCTCGGTGAGCATATTTAATATGTCTTGTTCCGTCATATTCTTCGAATATTACTATTTCCTACAACCCCCAGTCGCTTTGCGACAGCCCCAGTGGGGCACGGGGAAAGGATTCCCCGAAACCCCTTCGGTCGCTTCGCTCCGAGTGCTGTGAATTCGGGGGCAGTGTCATTATTTCACGATATTCATTTCCTTGGTGAGGTAGCCGGCGCCGCCGAACTTGTCAACGAGGAAGAGGACGTAGCGGATGTCCACACAGATGCATCGTTGGAGGTCCGGCTCGAACATCACGTCGCTGGACATCGACTCCCAGTTGCCGTCGAACGCAAGGCCGATGAGTTCACCTTTGGCGTTGAGGACCGGGCTGCCGGAGTTGCCGCCCGTGATGTCGTTGGTGGTGAGGAAGCAGCAAGGAAGGTTGCCGTCCGCCATGGCGTACTGGCCGTAGTCCCTCTTGACATAGAGTCTCTTGAGCTTCTCAGGAACGATAAATTCATAGTTGCTCGGATCCTCTTTCTCCATCACACCGTAGATGGTGGAGTAGTACCTGTAGTTGAGTGCGTCTTTCGGGGAATATGACTTCACGGTTCCGTAGGTGAGCCTCATCGTGAAGTTGGCGTCCGGGTACATCGCCTTGCCTTTGTTCCATTCCATCAAGCCGGCGGTGTAGGCCTTGGAAGCGGCCTTGATCTTGGCCTTGGCCTCCTGGTTCTGCCCTCCGCGCAGTTTGGCGAACACATTCACGAGCGCTGTGGAGAATTTGTTGGCAGGATCATTGAGAGTGGCTTTCCTGCCACCTTTCTCAATGGCTTCCTTGGCCTTGTCATAAGACGTGAATATCGTCGTTCTGAACAGCTCGTCCACGTACTTGTCGATGTCCATCGTGGCGAAATCCTCTCCGAAATCCGGATAGTTCTCAGGCCTTGCCTTCTCCCTGTACAATTTCAGCAGAGCCGCCGTCACTTCCTTGTCCAGCGGAGCGTAGTAGTCTTCGAATGCGGACTTAAGGGCCTCGAAGCCAGCCTCTACAGCCGCAAGACTGTCCGCTCCTGATTTCAGGCTTCTGTTCCTGCCCCCTAAGTAAGCGCTTGAGAGATTGACCAGTTCTGTCCTGAAGATGGTCTCGCTCAAAAGTTTTACGTCGAAATCCGTCTGCTCGTTGGCCTTGATCCCGGCGGCGATGTCAGCGATCGCCGTCCCGTAAAGCTCGGAGCGCTTCTTGTTCTTGTCAGCCCATTTCTGGAAACGAGCCTCCTTGTCGTGCTCTTTCTCGATGATATTCAAGTCTTTGAAAGCCTTCTTTTCTCCGATCCACTTCTTCCAACCGTTCGCTGAGCTTGCATATTTGTTGGCATATTTCAGCCTGATGGAAGGATCCTTCTCCATCCATTTCCACATAATGTCCTGACGGAGGGTCCTGGCCTCGATCGCGATGTCGTTCAGGGCCAGCATGTGGTTCAGCTGCGCCTCTGTCTGGTACCTCTGGGTGCGTCCAGGGTAGCCCATGATCATCGTGTAGTCACCCTCGTTTATGCCCTTGAGGGAAATCTTCAGCGACTGTTTCGGCACGTAAGGGACATTGTCCTCTGAGTATTCAGCCGGCTCGTTGTCCTTTCCGGCATATACCCTGAACATCGAGAAGTCGCCAGTGTGACGTGGCCACATCCAGTTGTCAGTCTCACCGCCGAACTTTCCGATGGATGCCGGCGGGGCCCCTACGAAACGGATGTCCTTGAAGATCTTATAGACGATGATGTAGTGCACATTGTTGTTGTAGAAAGAGGTGAGTTCCACGTCGCACCCGGGATTCTGTTCCTCGGATGCCTTGACGAGGGCCTCTCTGACAGCCTTTCTTTCCTCGTCGGACTTGGCGCCCTCAATCGCGTCGGTGACATCGCTCATGTTCACAAGGAACGTGACAGTGAGCCCCGGAACCGGAATCTCCTCGCCGCTGTTCATCGCCCAGAATCCGTCCTCAAGGTAGTTGTGCTCGTCGGACGAAAGCTGCTGGATGCTGCTGTAGCCGCAGTGGTGGTTGGTCACCAAAAGTCCTTTGTCGGAGATCATCTCGCCGGTGCATCCGCCACCGAAGATGACGACCGCATCCTTAAGCGAAGAATGGTTGACACTGTAGATCTGGTCAGGGGTGAGCCTGCACCCAAGATTCTTCATCGCATCCGCGTTGAGTTTCTGGAGGAGCGGAAGCATCCACATCCCCTCGTCCGCCATTGCGCCGAACCCGACCATAAGGGCGGTCGCGACTGAAACTAAAAATTTTCTCATTGTATTACACATAGTTTATAACCTATAAAATTAGCCATTTCCTTCGGAAATAACCAACAAAATTAGCCATTTCCCGCCTAAACTCAAATTTCTGATTATATTTGCCGTTTCAGACGGTGTTGGAGAGGTTGACCCAACGGTCGCTGAGCCTGTCGAAGTGACCGGCGCTTCGACAGGCTCAGCGACCGAAGGAGGTCAAATACAAGTTATTGTGCGCCGGCGATATCTGATTTATGAATATGTCGAAGGAAATACATTTGCTGCCTTTCATGGAGGCCGGGCGTCTGGAGGCCGGCTGCGATGAGGCCGGACGAGGACCGCTCGCCGGGCCGGTTTACGCCGCTGCTGTGATCCTGCCGCAGGATTTCCACCATCCACTGCTAAACGATTCCAAGAAGATGAGTGAGAAATCAAGGGAAATATTGAGGCCGATAATCGAACGGGAAGCCATCGCCTGGGCTGTGGAGGCGGTTAGCCCGGCTGAGATCGATGAACTGAATATCCTTTGGGCTTCGGTCACAGGCATGCAGAGGGCAGTCCGTCGGCTTGACCCCAAGCCAGACTTTCTTTTGATCGACGGCAACCGTTTCAGACCTTTTGATGGCTATGGATTTGATTCTTATCGCACGGTGGTTCACGGTGACGCGGCATATTCATCAATCGCGGCGGCGTCTGTTTTGGCGAAGACATGGAGGGACGGGAAGATGCGGGAATTGGCCAGGGAGTTTCCTGAATATGGTTGGGACAGAAACATGGGTTATCCCACGAAAGAGCACATCGAGGCCCTCAGAAAGTTTGGTCCGACTCCTTGGCACAGACGCTCGTTCCATCCGAAGGGACTCGAACCGACCCTATTCTCCGGCCTGTAGCCGGAGTTCCTTCTCATAGTGGCTGATGAGCTTGCGGTTCGTGCTGATAATCTCATCCTTGTCGCTGATCTTTTCGTTGAGACGTTCGATCTCGGCTTTAAGCATCGCTATCTCTTTGATGTAGCCGTCCTCCAGCACACGCAACTTCTTGTCATAACTCTCCTTGACGTCATTCAGACCGGCCATGGCGGAGTTTATCGGCTCGAATCCGTTCACAAGTTCCGCGACTGACACCCCTGTCTTCTCGGCGAATTTCTCCACATGTTCGTTCAGGATTCTTGTCTTCCCTTTCTCAAGCTTTCTGTAGGCGTTCAGGGAGATTTCCAGACGGCGCGCCATCTCGGTCTGTGAAAGACCAAGTTCGTTCCTTTTCTTTTCGAGGTTCCCCTTTATTGTCGCGTCATCCATTTTGGTGCTGGTATTCTATAATGATACCAAAAGCAAAATTATCCAAAAGGAGACTCTTAATCCTGCAACCATAAGTGGTAAAACGCAACCGAAAGTTATAAAAAATATATAAAAATGATAAAAAACATAAATTTTTCAGTATTTACCCCCGGCGTTTGGCCACCGATTGTTGTTTTATCGGATCTAAGTTCTGTTCTTTGCGAAAACACGTTGTCTATGGATAATATTGAAAGAAAGTATGCCGCCTTCGAACGCGCGATGGATGAGGAAAAGGTTTACCGGAAAGTCTCGGACTATTCGGAAATATGTGCGATGATCTGTGTTGATCCGCTCGGATTGGACAAGGTACTGTATGAGGAGCTGGGGTGGCATGGGCAGGCCTTGGTTGATTTCTACAGGCTCTGCGAGAATATTCATAAAGATTCTTGAATAGTGTTGCTATTGGGTCATTTTTTTATTAGATTTGCCTTTCGGCGTGCCTCATGAGGTGCCTTTGATGATAAAACGATTTTTATCGGGGCGTCCACCATGATGTGATATCGCCGACAAAGATTTCATAATTAATAACTTATAGTGATGAAAGAATATTCTACTAAAGACATCCGCAATGTGGTTCTGATTGGCAGCGCCAAGTCAGGTAAGACCACATTGTCTGAAGCCATGCTCTTCGAGGGCAAGGTGATCGCCAGAAGAGGCACGGTCGAGGACAGGAACACTGTTTCCGACAATGAGGAAATCGAGAAACTTAACCAGAGGTCGGTCTTCGCGACTCCGCTTTACGCCGAGTTCATGAACACGAAGTTCAACGTGATCGACGCTCCTGGTTCCGATGACTTCATCGGAGGCGCTGTGTCAGCCTTCAAGGTCTGCGAGAACGGTATTCTTGTCATCAACGCACAGCAGGGCGTCGAGGTGGGCACAGACATCTTCGCGCGTTATGCGGAGCAGTACAAGCTGCCTCTCATCGTGGCTGTCAACCAGCTTGATTCCGAGAAGGCGGACTGGGAGAAGACCATCGCCGAGATGAAGGAGACTTTCGGTCACAAGCCGATCATCGTGCAGTTCCCTGTCAACCCGGGACCTTCATTCGACGGTTTCATCGATGTCCTCAAGATGAAATACTATCATTTCAAGGACGACAACGGAACCCGTGAGGATCTTGAGATTCCGGCCAACCTTATGGACGAGGCCGAGACTCTCCGCCAGGAACTGATCGAGAAGGCCGCCGAGTTTGACGACACTCTTATGGAGCGTTTCTTCGATCAGGGCTCTCTTACAGAGGACGAGATCCGCGAAGGCCTCGGAATCGGAATCCGTCAGGGTGGTGTGCTTCCTATCTTCTGCCTCTCCGGCAAGAAGGACATCGGCGTGAAGAGGCTTATGGAATTCACCATCAGGACGGCCATCTCTCCTGCAGAGACCAAATCCGCCACAAAGGATGGTAATGTCATCGAATGCAAGTCAGAGAATCCTACCTCCATATTCATTTACAAGACAGACGTTGAGCCGCACCTTGGTGAGGTTTCCTACTTCAAGGTGATGTCAGGCCATCTGACAGAGGGAATGGATCTTGAGAACCCTGAGACCGGCGACAAGGAAAGGCTTTCGGCGATCTATGCCGTGGCCGGCGCCAAAAAGGAGAAAGTCTCCGGACTTCAGGCGGGTGACATCGGCTGTACAGTGAAACTCCGTGCGGGAAAGACCAACGTTACCCTTTCACAGATTGGCTCAGGCATCGCCTACGAGCACATCGTGTTCCCTGCGTCCAAGTACCGCTGCGCCATCAAGGCCGAGTCCCAGAATGATGAGACAAAGCTTGGAGAGGCTCTTTCAAAGATTTCCGCTCAGGATCCTACGATCATAGTAGAATATTCAAAGGAACTCAAACAGACCATTCTCAGCGGACAGGGCGAGCAGCACATCAATGTCTGCAAGTGGCGTTTGGAGAACGAGTTCGGTGTGAAGGTCGTCCTGTTCGCGCCGAAGATCCCTTACCGCGAGACCATCACGAAGGTCGCCACGGCCACCTATCGTCACAAGAAGCAGTCTGGTGGAGCCGGCCAGTTCGGTGAGGTTTCCATCCTTATCTGCCCTATCGTGGAAGGCGTTCCGTTCACCAACAAGTTCAAGATTGACGGAAAGGAAGTCGTCCTCAATGTCAAGACCAAGGAGGAGTTCGACCTCGAATGGGGCGGAAGGCTTGAGTTCTACAACTGCGTTGTCGGTGGCGCCATCGACGCCCGTTTCATGCCGGCGATTCTCAAGGGTCTCAATGACAAGATGACCGAAGGTCCGCTCACCGGCTCCTACGCCCGTGACATCAGGGTCTTCGTCTATGACGGTAAGATGCACCCGGTTGACTCCAATGAAATCTCCTTCATTCTCGCCGCGCGCAACGCCTTCAAGGAGGCCTTCCGCAACGCCGGTCCGAAGATCATGGAGCCTATCTACAATGTGGAGATCATGACACCTGCCGACTACATGGGAGCCTGCATGTCAGACCTTCAGAACAAGAGAGCCCTCATCGAGGGCATGAGTTCCGACAAGGGATTCTCCATCCTCAAGGCCCGTGTTCCGCTCGCCGAGCTCTACCGCTACTCTACAACGCTTAGCTCCCTGACGTCAGGCGCCGCGACATTCACAATGACGTTCGCTGACTACCAGCCTGTTCCGGCTGACGTTCAGACCAAGCTTCTTGCCGAGTACGCCGCACAGGAGAAGGAAGAGGAGTAATCTTGATGACCTTTATGGGTCTGTGATCGAACATGGAAGAGGCTGGCTCAAAAGAATGATCTGGGCCAACCTCTTTTGTTTCCGCTCTTGTTTCCTCAAAACATGATCCAACTTCTGATTATTCCCGTCCCAATCGCTTTTGCACTCCTCGTTTGTTGAACAGAAGGAATATTTACAATGAGAAAGACAGTTTTCGCCTTGATGGCGGTTGTTCTGATGTTGTCATCGTGTGATGTCCATCATTTTATGACAGATTCGGCCTATCGCAGGCAAGTTGAGTCGGATTTTGACGCAAGGTTGCGGCCGGAGCGTCTTCGCGGCTTTTTCGCTGTTGATGCGGAAAAGAAATGCCTGAATAAGACTGACGGCTTTGTCAGCGATCCTTACCTCACCACAGAGGAACTGGAGGCGCTGGAGTTCCTGTACGCTTACATGCCTCTCGCTGACCTGACGGACTACAGCACGGCCTACTACCTCCAGAACATCCGCGCGTCATTTGCCGCTCGCAGGGAGATGGGGTGGAATGTCCCGGAACGTGAGTTCAGGCATTTTGTGCTGCCGGTCAGAGCCAACAATGAGAATCTGGACACCTCAAGGGTCGTTTTCTACCGTGAACTGAAGCCGCGTGTGGAGGGAATGAATATGAAGGACGCCATTTTGGAGGTTAATCATTGGTGTCACGAAAAATTGACCTACAGACCTTCCGACGCAAGGACGTTGTCTCCGCTTTCCTCGATGAGAAGTTCGCTGGGACGCTGTGGCGAGGAGTCCACGTTTGCTGTGGCGGCACTCAGGGCTGTCGGAATCCCTGCCCGTCAGGTCTATACCCCTCGTTGGGCTCATACCGATGACAATCACGCTTGGGTCGAGGCCTGGGCTGACGGCAAGTGGTATTTCCTCGGGGCCTGCGAGCCTGAGCCGGTCCTGAATCTGGGTTGGTTCAACTCTCCGGCAAGCCGTGGACTGCTGATGCACACAAGGGTTTTCGGCAACTACGACGGACCGGAAGAAAAGGTGATGATTGGCCCTAACTTCACGGAGATCAATCTGATTGACAATTACGCAAAGACTGCCCGTGTGGACTTCACTGTTGTCGAGGAGGATGGAACCCCAGTTGACAGCGCCTTTGTGGACTTCAGGATCTACAACTATGCCGAGTTCTATCCGGCTCTCTCCAAATACACTGACGCTCAAGGACGTACCTTCTTGACCGCCGGAATGGGCGACATGATGGCATGGGCCTCAAAGAACGGCAAGTATGGCTATTCAAAGGTCTCTTTCGGAAAGGACACAGAGGTCAAGATAACGATTTCTGACCAACATTCCTTTGCTCCTCAGTCGATGATGATAGTGCCTCCACCGGAGACCGCCAATATTCCTGAAGTCACTCCGGAGCAGAGAGCGGAGAATGACAGGCGTTTCGCTCAGGAGGATAGCATCAGGAAAGCGTACATGGCCACTTTCATCGCCACTGACAGTTCTGAGAAGGGTCGGTTTCTCGCTCTTTCGGCAGGCAATCATGAGGTTATCTCCAAGTTCTTGGAGGATCATCCGGACGCAAGGGCTCTTGATTTGCTTAAGTCGTTGAGCAATAAGGATATGATTGATGTGACAAGGCCTATTCTGGATGACAGTTACAACGCTGCGGGGGCCGTTCTCTGTCCGAGGGTGGAAAATGAGTTCCTCAGTCCGTACAAGTCCTTCTTTACGGAACGTTTCGGAACCGAACTGTCCAAAGAGGAACTTTCCGTTCCGGCGAACCTGATCAAATGGGTGAATGACAGCATCACGTTGCTTCGTGACCCTAAGGCCTGGAGCATCCCTATGTCACCTGCCGGTGTCTATCAGGCAAGAATGGCGGACAGGCGCTCCAGGAACATATTCTTTGTCGCTCTTGCAAGGACTCTCGGCATTGATGCCCGCAAGGATCCTGTGACCGGAAAAATCCAGTATAAGGATGCCGGGCAGTGGGTGGATGTCGATTTCGAGGCGTCCTCGCAGGTTGTGGCTCCGACCGGGACCTTGGTCCTGAATTATGAGCCGACTTCGATCCTTGCCAATCCGTACTACTATTCACACTTCACAATCAGCAAGATAGAGAACGGCCATACTCGGCTTCTTACCTTCGATGAAGGACAGGTGGACATGGGAGGAGGCGTCAGCTGGGCTAACATATTCAAAAAAGGGACTTCGCTTGATGTCGGGGAATATTTACTTGTGAGTGGAAATCGCCTTTCCGATGGTAGCGTTCCTGTCACGATGCAACAGTTCTCCGTCAAGGAGGGCGAGACCACGACGCTGGATCTCCGCATCACCATCCCGGAGGACAAACTGTCCGTGATCGGTTCGTTTGATGCTGAGACTAAGTACCGGATTGAGCCTTGTTCCGAGCCTGTCTCAGTGCTTTCGACCACCGGCAGAGGATTCTATGTGATTGGTTTTCTCACCCCGAGGCAGGAGCCTTCCGTCCACGCCATCAATGACCTGATAGCAGCGAAGGCCGGCTTGGAGTCTTTGGGGCGTCCGATTCTGCTTCTGACTACTGCCGAAGGCCTCGGATGGCTTAAGGAATATTCCGCCTCGCTTCCGTCCAACGTCCATCTCGGCATTATTCCAAACAGCCTTGACCTGAAAGGCCGCCGTATGCCGTACTTCCTCCTCGCCGACACCTTCAACAGAGTCTTCTTCACCACCGAAGGCTACACTATCGGTCTCGGCGACCAGCTCGTCACCGCGATCGCCAAGTTGTAGCGGTCACACTGAACGTCTGGCCTGAGTCTGGAGCCGGTCACAGAGCTTGTCGAAGTGACCGGCTCAGCGTCAGTGCCGTGCCTGAAGGTCAGTCCACAAATGATTACAGGGGATGGTCAATCGGAATGTGTAAAGTTTTTTTACACCCAGTGTTAAATTTCTTTACACTTTCTAAAATCGGTATAATCGCTAAGGTATTTATAATTAACAAGTTGAGTTTTTTGGCACGCCTAATGCTTGTGACTTTTGCCGAAAAGATAAAAGAACATGAAAAAGGCAATATTCATAACATTGGCGATGATGGCCACGGCTCCGGTTTTCGCGCAGGAGTCACTTCCTAATCCGATGACGCTGAAGGACTGCATGGAGTATGCGATCAGCAACAGCACAAAGGTCAGGATTCAGCAGGCGTCCAACGGTGACGCCCGCCTCGCCAGAAGGGACGCGATTTTCGAGGCTTTCACTCCTGAGATCAGCGGAAGCAGCTATGCCTACTACAACTTCGGACGTGCCGTTGACCCTAAGACCAACACTTACGTCACCACGACATCATTCCATAACAGCTATGGAGTCAGCGCAGGCATCGCCCTCTTCAACGGATTCAAGGCCGTGAACAACATGAAGATCTCCAAGACGTCAATCGCTCTGGGCAACTCCCAAGAAGACCAGATCGAGGCTGACATCTGCCTCGCCACGATGGAAGCCTACTGCAACGTGCTCTATTACAGCCAGCTTGCGGACATCTACAAGTCTCAGGTCGAGGTTGCCGAGGAATCCCTCGCCAAGGCCCGCCGCCAGGAGGAACTTGGACAGAAGGGTCACGCTGATGTGGTCGAGATGGATTCCAACCTCGCTGACAAGCAGTACCAGCTCGTGGAGGCCAACAACAAGCTCAACGACGCCAAGATCACCCTTGAGGACGTGATGTTCTGGTCGGAACCAAGTGAGCTTGTCATCGACACAACCCTTCCTACCACACTTGACTCAGAGCGGATGCTGACCGATTCCCTGGCGATGGAAGACATGGTGGACTTTGCGCGGAACAACAATCCTGCTGCCCGTATTGCAAGGTACAACCTCTTGAACGCCAGGCGGGAACTTAACACCGCCAGATGGCAGTTGCTCCCTTCTCTGAATGCCTACGCCGGTTGGTCCACGACCTATTTCACCTACCCTGGCAGCGGCTCGACTTCCGACCCGTTCAAGGCACAGTTCAAGAACAATGGCGGTGAATATGTACAGTTGTCCTTGAATATTCCGATCTTCTCCGGACTCCAGCGCCACAGCAACGTCGCCAGAAAGAAAAATGCGGTCGCCAAGGCCACAGCCGAGTACGACCAGAAGATGAGAGAGATCTCCGCCGAGGTGCGCAGGGCCGTCCAGGACCGTGACGGAGCGTCCGCCGCCTACATCCAGGCGCAGAGGAAATCCGATGTACAGGAGGAAGCATATTCATTGAATATGAAAAAGTTGGAGCAGGGGCTCATCTCTCCGATTGAGTTCCAGACCGCCTCGAACAACTACCTTGAGGCGAATGCCCAACGGCTCAACTCGCTGCTGACCTACTTCATCAAGCGCAGCGTGGTCAACTACTACAACGGAGTGGATTACATCAATCAATGAATATGATCGTGTCGGTCGCTGTGGTCCCTGAGCTTGTCGAAGGGCCGAAGGGCCAAAGGGCCGCCAAAGGATAGAAAATAACAAACAAGTAACAAAAAGATAACAACAAACATTATGGACAAGATAATCGAGAAAAAGAAAGGCTGGAGATCAGCTTTCACAAAAAAGGCGATGCCTTACTGGCTTGGAGCCATCGTGGTAGTCTTCGTGCTCTACCTTGTGTTCAGAGACAATTCCAAGACCCTAAGGGTTGACAAGGACACGATCACGGTCAGCGAAGTCACAGACGGACAGTTCAACGACTACATCCGTGTAAGCGGTCAGGTGCAACCGATGGTCACAATCCAGATCAGCCCGCTTGAAGGCGGCACCGTCCAGAAGATCATCGTTGAGGAAGGCTCTACCGTGAAGGCCGGGGAACCGATCCTCGTGCTCTCCAATGACAATCTTGATCTTCAGATACTTAATGCCGAGGCTGAGCTTGCCGAGAAGGAGAACATCCTGCGTAACACGATGATCTCGATGGAGCAGCAAAAACTCTCCCACGAGCAGAACAGGCTCCGCTATGCATCCGAGGCCAAGCGCAACAAGAGAACCTTCGAGCAGAACCAGCAGCTCTTCAAGGAGAAACTCATCTCCAAGGAGGATTTCCTCAAGGCACAGGAGGACTACGAGCTCTCGCAGCAGAACCTTGACCTTACCCTCAAGAGCATGGAACAGGACAGTCTTTACCGCTCTACCCAGCTCCTGAGTCTCCGCGAAAGTCTGGACAACATGAAGATGAACATGCAGCTGATCCGTCGTCGTAAGGAAAGCCTGACGATCAAGGCTCCAATTGATGGAGTCCTCGGACTTCTGGACGCCAACCTTGGTCAGTACATCGGTGCCGGCACAAAGATAGGCCAGATCAACTCCGAAGGCAGCTACAAGATTGAGGCTAAGATAGATGAGCACTACATCGACCGCGTTGTACCAGGGCTTGACGCAACATTCGAGCGCCAAAGCGAGAAGTATGACGCACAGGTGCGCAAGGTCTATCCGGAGGTGCGTGACGGCAAGTTCCAGGCGGACTTCAAGTTCGAGGGCCAGCAGCCTGACAACATCAGGACCGGCCAGACATATTACCTGAACCTTCAGCTCGGTCAGCCGGAGCAGGCTGTCCTCATCCCTCGCGGAACATTCTACCAGAAGACGGGTGGCAAGTGGATCTATGTCCTCACCAAGGATGGCGGCAAGGCTGTCAAGCGCGAGATCCGCATCGGTCGTCAGAACCCTCAGTTCTACGAGGTTCTCGAAGGTCTGGAGCCTGGCGAGAAGGTCATCACCTCTTCCTACGACAACTACGGCGACAGCGATGTGCTTGTCTTCTAAGTGATTAATGAATATAATGTCGCGGTCCCTGAGCTTGTCTAAGGGTCGCCAAAGCAAATAATAATACAAGAATATAAACAATAACAAATAAAAAATCTTAAAGCCATGATTAAAGTTACAAATCTCTCCAAGGTCTTCAGAACAGAAGAAATCGAGACAACAGCCCTCAATGGAGTTTCATTCGAAATCGCTGACGGTGAATTCGTCGCCATCATGGGCCCTTCTGGTTGCGGCAAGTCAACCCTGCTGAACATCCTCGGCCTTCTTGACAACCCTACCGGAGGCTCCTACGAGCTTCTCGGAACAGAAGTCAGCCAGCTCAAGGAGAAGGAGCGCACAAAGTTTCGCAAAGGCAACATCGGATTCGTGTTCCAGAGCTTCAACCTGATCGATGAGCTTAATGTCTATGAGAACATCGAGCTTCCGCTGAGGTACCTGAACATCTCCGCAGCCGAGCGCAAACAGAAGGTCACCGAGATCATGAAGAGAATGGCCATCAGCCACAGGGCGCAGCACTTCCCTCAGCAGCTTTCCGGAGGTCAGCAGCAGAGAGTCGCCATCGCCCGTGCCGTGGTCGCCGGTCCGAAGCTGATCCTCGCCGATGAGCCTACAGGAAACCTGGACTCCAAGAACGGTAAGGAGGTGATGGATCTCCTCAGCGAGCTCAACAAGGAGGGTACGACAATCGTGATGGTGACCCACTCCCAGAGAGACGCAGCAATCGCCCAGCGCACAATCGACCTCTTTGACGGCCAGATTGTCTCTGACGTGAAGAACGAACTCTAAGCTTTTTCGTGAGGGTCGGCAATTACAAGGCGATAACTGACGAATCGCCTCTACGGACTTGACAGTAGATAATGTAATTACATACCCATAAGCGCCTGCCCTCACGTTTAAGATTTGTGAATATATTGAAAAACAAATGATTGGCCTCGGCGAGGCCGTGAACGGAATATGAACAGTTTTATTAACTTCTTGAAGCGCAACAAACTTTACAGCGCTGTCAACCTGTTGGGACTCAGTCTCTCGATGGCATTTGTCCTGCTTCTGGCTGTGTATGTCACCAGCCAGCTGAACACAGACTCGTTCCAAAAGAACGCTGACCGGATCTATGTGATCGCCCAGAAAGAGACCCTTTCGTCCGCTTACTGGCTGTCCCGCCACATGAAGGCGAACTTCCCGGAGATTGAGAAGGCGGCGTCATATTCCAGTAACGGAATGCAGGAGTACAAGATTGACGGCAACACCGTGAACGCCAGGACTTCTTACGCCGACTCATCGTTTTTCGATATGTTCAGTTTCCCTCTCGTGGAAGGTGACTATAGTGAGTGGAAGGCCTCGATAAGCGGAGTCCTGATCAGTGAGTCTTTCGCCAAGGCTCAGTTCGGAGACAGGGATCCGGTCGGACGTGAGATTCGTTTTGACGGCGCGGACTCGACGGTAAGCAACCTGACAGTCTCAGGTGTGTTCAAGGACATTGAGAACTCCATCATCAGACCGTGCGACATATTCCTTCGCGGAGAGATTATGACGATCACCAATAAGGCGAACGACGAGCGGATGTCCAACGCCGGATCTTCCACTTGCTTTGTGATGGCTTATCCGAACGCTGATCTTCCGGCCAGACACGATGACATTCTTAAATGGTGCCGGGAGAATTTTTGGACATATATGTTAGACTATGGCGGAGATGATAATGACGTGAGAATCATTCCTTTACGTGATGTCTATTTCCTGTCGGACGGCAATGAGGACTATAATGACAGTCTGCGTCTTGGCAACAAGACGACCGTGATGCTGCTTGCCGGAATGTGTTTCCTGCTGCTTCTGTTCGCGATTCTGAACTATGTGAATATGACCACGGCGCTTTCCGGCTTCCGCGCCAAGGAGATGGCCACCAGAAGGCTCATCGGTGCCACGAAAGGGGGCATATTCATGAAAATGATTGTCGAGAGCACCATCATCTGCGCAGCCGCTATGGTCATCGCTGTTCTGCTTGGCGAGGCCATTTCCCCAGCGGCATCGAAGGTGTTGAACTATGACATCTCGATCTTCAAGGCTGTCTCTCCGGTGAGCGTGCTTGTCTGCGTCCTGTTCACGGTTTTGGTAGGAGTCGTCGCCGGCATAGTCCCCGCGCTTATCATCCAGAAGGCCGAGCCGATCGAGATTGTCCGAGGAACGCTCAGGCTCAAGACCAAGACCCTTTACAGCAAGGTCATCATTGTCATTCAGAACGTCATCACGGTTGTGATGCTTGTGACGGCGTTCACGATGTTCCTCCAGATCCGCTCTATGATAAGCGCCCCCGTGGGCTACAACACCGAGGATCAGATCACGATAAGCAATGAATATGGCCGCGCTGGTGATTTGACTCCGCTAATCAACAAGCTTAAGGCTGAGAGTTGCGTCGAGGCTGTCGGTCTTGGCAATGGCTATCCGATGTTCACAACCAACAACTGGACGATGTCCACAGAAAGCGGAAGGGAGGCCTCGTTCCAGATGGTGCAAGGCGACAGTGCCTACTTCAATATTCTTGGCATCAGAAAGAAACAGGACAACCACACCCCTGACTGCTATTGGCTTAATGAATATGCCTACGGGGTTCTCGAAATAGACGAGACCGCCACGGAGTTCACGACCAAGTCCAACAGCACGATGCAGATTGGCGGAATCTACTATGACTTCAAAATCAAGCCGTTGCTGGAGGAGCAGCATCCCGCGTTGATTTACCAGTATGATGAATATCCTGCCCAAAGATGGCCGTGGACGATTCTGGTGAAGACCACTTCTGATCACAAGGAGGCGTTCGCGAGGGTGAAGGCTGTCATCGATGAGATGTATCCTGACAAGATATTCGATGCTTCCTATGTTGAGGATGACATCAAGACTGTGTTCGCTTCCGAGAGAAGGGTGCTGGAGATTATGGTAATATTCACAATCCTTTCCCTGCTGGTTTCTGCTCTCGGTCTTGTGGCGATGAGTTCGTACTATATGCAGCAGGAGCGTAGGACCGTCTCCTTGAAGAAGGTCTATGGCGCTGACTATAACTCTGTTCTGTGGGGTTTGGTGGCCGAGTTCATGAAGATGATAGGAGTGGCGTTCATCATCGCTGTGCCTGTGGCTTGGTACCTGATGCACACATGGCTGAACGGCTATTCCTACCGCATCGGTCTCCACTGGTGGATTTTCGCCCTTGCCGGCCTGTTCACCGCCCTGATAGCTGTCCTTGCCGTCCTCTGGCAGGCCATCCGTGCCGCCCGCTCCAACCCGGCCATCGAACTGAAAAAGGAATAATGTGTTACATTTCCAATCCGGAAGGTTGCCCCGACGAACCCTCCGCGCTTCGCGCTCCGTCCCTCCCAGCCTGACGGCTGGGCCCCTCCCGCTTATGGCCGCGGGTGGCCAAGGTTCGCTGTGGCAACCTTCCGGATTGAAGCGCAATGCTTCGTGGAGCCTAAACGATTGATTATGAGTAATATATCAAGGTGTACTCCAGCCCTTGGAGGGTGGGAGTAAATATGAGCAAAATATTGAACCATAAATAATTAGCCTCCACGAGGAGGAATGAATATGAGAAGAGTAAGTGATTTGATAATCAAGGTTCTGTCCTTGGGAGTAGGAATGGCGATCGCTGTCATCCTGATCGCGAAAGTGTGCTTTGAACTGTCGTATGACAATGCTTATCAGGATGTTGACAGAATCTACAAGATTCGCACGGGCATAGCCCGTCAAGGCGAGGACAAGGATTTCGGACAAGTCAGCGGAGCGGTGGCTCCGGGATTCAAGGCCGAGGTTCCTGGCGTGCTTGAGGCAACAAGGTACTCGGGCGTGTTCAACACCGATACCTTTATTATTGACGAAGAGGGAAATAAGGTTGAAGCTGGGCACATCATCACCGACTCTTGCTTCTTCAAGATATTTGACAGGCAGTTCCTCGCGGGTGATCCGGAGGAAGCGTTGAAGGCTTGGGATTTCAAGGTTGCTGTCTCGAAGTCATTTGCTGAGAAACTGGGCGGAGTCAACGAGGCGATCGGCAAACAGATTGCGAACGACCAAATGCCGAAGTTGAAACTGACTGTCTGCGGAGTCTATGAAGACTTTCCGAAGAACGGCTCTATCCACCCAGATGCCATCCTGTCCATTGAGACGATGAGTTCCTGGAGCCTTAACAACTGGCTCGGCAACGACCGCTACATCGGATTTGTGAAACTGGCCGAGGGCGTTGATCCAGCGTCCCTTAAGGATGCTATCCACGAGATGCAGAAAGCGCATCAGCCATTGGATGAGCTGGAAAAGAACGGCACCACGATGTGGTACTTCCTCGCCCCTTTCGCCAAGGAGCACAGCTCCCAGCCTGAGGTCAGGAATCTGGTCTTCATCCTCTCGATTGTCGCCATCCTGCTTCTTCTCGTCTCCATAATGAACTACGTCCTAGTGGCCATCTCGGATGTCATCCGCAGGGCCCGTGAGGTCGGAGTCCGTAAATGCTACGGAGCCGAAGCCTGGGACATCAACAAGATTCTCCTCAAGGAAACAGCCGGCAATCTGGGACTTTCCCTTGTCGTGGCAGCGTTGCTTGTCCTGGCGTTCAGAGGCGCGGTGGAATCCCTGCTCGGAGTCCCTGTGCAGGATCTGATCACCCCGCTCTCTGTCTGGATCATCATCGGAATCGTCATCCTTGTGTTCCTTGTCTCCGCCATCATCCCGGCCCAGATGTTCAACAGGATTCCGATCTCCAGCGCCTTCAGAGGCTACAAGGAGAGCAAGCGCCGCTGGAAGATCTCCCTTCTGGCCTTCCAGTTCGCCATCAATGCCGTGCTCGTGTCCCTAGTGCTGATCGTAAGCTTCCAGTACCGCAAGGTTCTGAACACTGATCCGGGCTACGAGTACAAGAACCTGGTCTATGAGACATTCTCGTCCTACGACCAGACCAGAATGAATGCGATAGCCGGTGCCCTCCGCGCCCTCCCAGAGGTCGAGGCAGCTGAGCTGACATACACCCTGCCTTTTAACCGGGCATCCGGCAACAACGTAAGTCTGCCGGGAGACGACCGCGAGCTTTTCAACGTTGCCGATGAATATGGTGCCTCGGAAGGTTTCTTTGACATGTTGGGCTTCCGTCTTGTCGAGGGAATTGTCCCTAAAGGGCCGAACGATGTGGCTGTCAGCAAGTCGTTTGTGACCAAGATGGCCGCCTTCGCGGACTGGTCTGACGGTGCCGTGGGCAAGATTGTCAACATCTCCGAACACGGGCAGGTCACCATCTGCGGAGTTTATGAGGATTATGTCATCGGAGACGTCACCGACATGGACGAGCGTCCGAGCGTCCGCTTCTGCTGGAATCAGGATTTCTACTCAGAAGAATATAAGGAGAAGGGTGGATATGATTGGGCCGGCCTGATGCATACAATCGTCATCAAACTGAACGAGGTCACTCCTGAGGCGATGCGCAAGGTTGAAAAGGCCATCAAGGAGGTTGCTCCGGACAGCGATGCCGAGGTGAAGGCATATTCAGAGACGCTCATGAGTATGTACGATTCCACAAAGCAGATGAAGCGAACCTACGAGCTCGGCTCCTTGTTCGCCCTTCTGATCGCCATCATCGGCCTCATTTCCTATGTCCGTGATGAGAATTACCGCCGCAGCGCTGAGATAGCTGTCCGCAAAGTCAACGGTGCCCAGTCCTCCGAGATCGTGTCTATGCTTGTGATGGATGTCCTGAAGATGGCGGTCATCGCAGTGATCATCGGTGACGCCGGTGCCTGGCTTGTGGCCCATTACTGGCTCCAGCAGTTCCCTGTAAAGATCGCCCTGAACCCTCTGTTCTTCATCGCAGCCGACATCATTGTCCTTGCCATCATCGTGGCCACAATCGCCATCGGCTCCCTGAGAATCGCCCGCATGAACCCTGTCGATTCCCTCAAGAGCGAGTAGCACAGAGCGGCCGGAAGGTTGCCACAGCGAACCTTGGCCACCCGCGGCCATAAGCGGGAGGGGCCCAGCCGTTAGGCTGGGAGGGACGGAGCGCGAAGCGCGGAGGGTTCGTCGGGGCAACCTTCCGGCTGCCGAGAAACTCTACTTGAATATCAGCGTGAAGACAGTCGCTTCGGAGTCCGAGCGGGTGAGGCGGAGGGTGCCGCCGTGCATCCTCATGATCTGGCGGGAGAGACTGAGGCCGATGCCGCTGCCGTCTGGCTTCGTGGTGAAGAACGGAATGAAGATCTCCTCCTGACTCGCCGGGCTGATCTGCGGACCGTCATTGCTGACATTGATGATGACGTTGTCCCGCTTGTCAATCTCGGCTGAGATCTCGATGTGCTTCGCTCCGGCCTGGGCGGCATTCTTCACCAAGTTGATGAGAATCTGAGAGATCTGGCTCTCGTCAGCGTACAGCAGAACATCCTCGGTTTTCTCCACGAATTTCGCCACGGCCCCGGCGGCGGTCAGCACCGGCTGGCTGAGGTCGATCACCTTGGCGGCGAGATCCCGCGCGAAGAAAGCCTTCCTGACCGGCACGGCGACGTGGGTCAGATCCCTGTACGAATTGACGAACTTTATCAGGCCACGGGACGAACTGGCGATTGTCTCCAGACCGGCTTTGAGGTCTGGGCCATCGGAGGGTGGAGTGATCGTCCCGGCATATTCGGAAAGAGCCTCGGAAAGGGAAGCGATCGGGGTGACGGTGTTCATGATCTCGTGGGTAAGGACTCTGATGAGTCTGGTCCATGACTCCGACTCGTTCTCCTCGATGGTTTCCGAGATGTCGTTCACAGCGATGATTTTCACATCTTTGCGCCCGATGTGGGCGGAAGTGGCGGAAAGAGAAATGTTGGTCTGAGAGCTTTCCGAATAGATTGACGCTTTTTGGTCAAGACCTTCCTCCACTTTTTCGAATGCGCTTCTTAAAGAAGGGCTTACGATGTCAAGCTGGCGAAGCGTGCTCAAAGAAGACACACCCAGCAGAAGCAGAGCCTGCTTGTTGGTGTAAAGCACGGAATCCGTTCCGGACTCCAGCACGAGAATCCCGGTCTTGGCCTTGTCGAGCATCTGTCCGTAATATTCCTCCTGCTCCCGGATGTCGGCTGTCTCTTTCTGGAAGATGGTCCGGATTCGGTTCAGGGTCCTGTTGATCTTCCGGCTGCCCAAGCCTCCTTCGTCGAACCTGAAATTGGTCTCCTTATCCTCCAGTGCGTCAAGCATGTAGGTGACTTTCTTAAGGATGCGATGCCTCGTGAGAAGCACCGCGACCAGAGCCACCAGCGCCAGCACGCCGGCCGGAATCACTATCTGAGGCCACGGGAGCATATTCCTAAATTCCGTATTTCTTGAGCTTGCTGTAGAGGGTAGGGCGGCTGACATTCAACGCCTTGGCCACCAAGGACATATTCCCTGAATATTTCTCCACTGCGGCTCGGATCGCCTTTTCCTCTACCTCTTCCAATGTGGCCACCGACGGCTCGCTTCCTTCGACCAAAGCCTCTGTCGGAAGTTGCAATTCCTTTTCTGTCAGATCGTTGCCCTCGGCAAGAATCACCGCTTTCTCGATGCAGTTCTGGAGTTCACGAATATTCCCGCTCCAATGGCATTCCTTCAGCGCGGTCTTGGCTTCCGGAGCGATCCCTTCCACCTCGCGATGGTACTTCTCGTCGAACCTTTTTATGAATATCTCCGCGAGCGGCACGATGTCCTCCTGGCGCTCCCTCAAGGCTGGCAGATGGATGCTCATCGTGTTGATCCTGTAGAAGAGATCCTCTCTGAAAGAGCCTTCCTGCACCTTCTGGCGCAGATCCATGTTCGTGGCGCAGACAAGGCGGATGTTCACGTTGCGTGGTTTTGTGTCCCCGACTCGGGTGATAGTCCTGTTCTGGAGAACCCTAAGAAGCTTTGCCTGAAGATGCAGTGGAATATTCCCGATCTCGTCCAGGAACAGGGTCCCGCCCTCGGCCAGTTCGATCTTTCCGGCCTTGTCAGAGTAGGCGTCCGTGAACGCTCCCTTGACGTGGCCGAAGAGCTCGCTCTCGAAAAGGGTCTCCGGAATCGCTCCGGCATCGACACTGACCATCGGGCCGTTACGTCTCTCTGAGTGATTGTGTATCTCTCTGGCCAGAAGGTCTTTGCCGGTTCCGTTCTCTCCTGTGATGAGCACCGTCGCATCTGTAGGGCCGATCTTCTCGATTGTCTTCTTGATCTCGGCCATAGCCTGTGACGTGCCCCAGTACATCCCGGTAGGTCCGGTGGTATATTCATTGGACTGCTGGCTGTCCTTCCGGTTCTCCGCCACCGCCCTTTCCAACGTGGCGAGCAGTTTCTCGTTCTCCCACGGCTTCACGATGAAGTCAAACGCCCCTCTTTTCATCCCTTCCACAGCCAGCGAGATGTCAGCGTAGGCTGTGAACAACACCACTTTCTGGTTCGGGTTGTTGTTTCGTAACTCGCTGAGCCAGAACAGTCCCTCGTTCCCCGTGTTGATGTCCGTGTTGAAATTCATGTCCAACAGAATCACGTCCGGCTGGAAGGCATTGACCGTGCTGATAAGTTGGGCGGGCGACGGCAGGATCTCCACCGCCTCGAACCGCATTGGCAACAGGATCTTCAACGCGGACCGGATCCCCGCATTGTCATCCACAACAAGCACTTTCCCGACTTTCTTCATATTCATTGGGTTGGATTATTCCGAGACGGACTCTGCTACGGTGATGTTCTCTGCTCCGGTGGCTTTCAAGGCGGCCACGAGGGCATCGACTTGGGACTTGCTGTCGAACGGACCAATCGTGAACACGACCGCTCCGCCGTCGACGCTCTTGATCAGATCCTTGTCGGAATGATCGTGGATGGCGGCGATGGCCTGCTCGGACAGAGACTGGCCGTCCTCAGGAAATATCTTGATCATGAACAGAGTCCTGACCTTGGACTCAAGCTCTCTGGCTTTCCTCACGTTGATGATTTGCCCATTGTGGAACGCATCGATCTGTGCGTCCCGGAATCCTCTGTTCTTCACCTTGTTCAGGTTTGAGAGAACGTCCTTGTAGGATTTGAACAACCCGACCGAGTAGGCGTGCTTCCCGGAAGATGTGATCCTTTCGAACACCGGGCTCAGGCCATTGAGGTCGGCGACCGAGGCTTTTCTTCCAAGGGTGAATATCCTGATCTGGTAGATAACGCCTTCCGGCAGGGTGTTGTTCTCCGCGAACCGTCCCTCCGGCAGGATCATGAACGAGTAGTCGAAAGTAGGCTTCGGCTTCTTGATGTCCAGATGCAGAGCGGGACCATAGCTGTTCTTGGAGAAGGTGTAACCCGAGGATGCTCCTACGATCTCCTTGTCGGCTTCGGCCTGAAGTTTACGGGTGTCGATCACTATTCCGTTCGCCAGAAAGTCCATCTCGATGTTCTGGAGCTCTTTGACCGCCGCGTTCAGCGTGCTGTTAAGGGCGGGAATCATCATCTCCTTCTCGGAGATCTCCGCCGTGAGCCTTGCCTTTTCCTCTCCGGACGCTCCTGCGAGCCCGGAACGCATTTTCTCAAGGTTCTTTCCGAATCTGGACACGGAATCCCGCAACGCTCTGACCTCGCGCATCTTCTCCATGTAACGTCTGGTGTTTTCGTCCTGCCTTCCCTCGTCAGGAACCGCGGCGTCGTTGTCGATTCTGGAGTGGTCTCCAGCCGGGTTCAGTGCCGCCAGGGCTCTCAGTTCTCCGACATCGCTGACCGCTTTGCGGACAGGCATGCTGTCATATTCAAGGACATAGATTGTGACACTGTCGCGGCCGCACTCTCGGTTGGAGGCGAAGATGGAATATTTCCCGTCCTCAGTGTTGACGAAGAGGAAGTCATCGTATGGCGAGGAGTACGGAAATCCCATGTTCACAGGCATGTCCCAGTCGTTTGTCTCCTTGTTCCAGTTCGAGACATAGAGGTCATAGCCTCCCATTCCGTACAACCCTTTTGAAGCGAAGTAAAGTGATTGCCCGTCAGGAGAGAGCATAGGATAGATCTCGTCGGAGGAACTGGTCATCTGCTCGTTGATAAGGGCCGGGACAGACCATAGTGAGTCGGTCAGATGTGTCACATAGATATTCCTGATGCCTTCCTCGTCCTTCGCCGAGTAGTAGATGTCTCTTGTCCCGTCAGGGATGTAGATGGCCCGTGAGAGATCGTCGCCTCCAAGTGAGTCGAGCTGGTTAGGAGCCTTTCTCCAACTGTGGTCCTTCAGCGGGTAGAACAGGAAAAAGTCCTTGAGCGGGAATGTCTGTCTTGCCACCACGGTGGGCTGGCTGCAGAACCCCATCATGTTCAGTCCGTTTCTGGCCATCAGCAGCAGATCCTCAGCTTTCGCCGAGGCTGTGGAGTCCAAGGCTTCGACCGCCGCCTCGCTGTACTTGACGGCCTCTGCGAAGTTGTAAGCCATTCTGCAGGAATCAGCCTTGATCATGAGCCGGGTCGGGGAGGTTTGTGCGAAAGCCTCGCCGGAAAGGATCATCTGCGCGAGCAGAGTGAATATGCCGATGAATATTTTGTTCCTCATTCTGAAAAATCTCGGTGAATGCATCTGCAAAAATAAGAAATACTTGGCAGATAATTTCTTTCTAAGAAAAAAATGCTAAATTTGTACCCCTATTTTTATGCGCAAAAATTAAAACAATAAAATAAAGTTAAAATTATGCAAAGTAAAGGTTGGATTAGGCTTGTCGCCATTCTGCTTGCGATCGCTTCCATTTGGCAGCTTTCCTTCACAGCGGTGACTTCCATCCAGGAAAAGAAAGCGGAGAAGTTCGCCGAGAAAGCCGCCGTGGCGGCTCAGAATTCGGCGGCTTTCGCCCAGATTCCTGAAAATGACCAGGCTTACTATCTGGACTCGATCAGGAAAGAACAGAACAAGGTATTCATCGATTCCATCTCTTCGAAGAAGGTTTTCCTTTGGAACACCTACAAAGAGTGCAAGGCTAAGGAAATCAACCTTGGTCTGGACCTCAAGGGTGGTATGAACGTCATGCTGCAGGTGCAGCTTGAGGATCTCGTGAAGGCCATTTCAGGCAACAGCATGAATCCAGAGTTCCAGAAGGCCCTCGCATTGGCTAAGGAGCGCAGTGTAAACTCAAGGGAAGACTACATCACCCTTTTCGCCGACGCATGGAAGGAAGTGTCCAACGGTCAGAATCTCGCCCAGATTTTCGGTACCTACGAGATGAAGGACAAGATCACCCCGGCTTCCTCTGACGCGGATGTCATCAGCGTCATCCGTGAGGAGGCCGAGAGCGCGGTGGCCAACTCTTTCAACGTCTTGAGAAGCCGTATCGACCGTTTCGGTGTGACCCAGCCGTCCATCCAGAAACTTGGCAACAGCGGACGTATTCTCGTTGAGCTTCCTGGTGTCAAAGAGCCGGAGCGTGTGAGAAAACTTCTTCAGGGAACCGCCTCTCTTGAGTTCTGGGAGACCTACACCAACCAGGAACTTTCCGGCTATCTCGCCGAGGCCAACGCAAAATTGGCTGAGATCCTTTCTGACGAGGCTGACTCTGCTTCCGTAGAGGCTTCAGATAAGCAGGAAACAACCGTAGCGGAGAATGGAACTGACTCTCTCCTTAACTCAGAGATCGCCCAGAACCAGAACAACACCGCCGAGTTGGACGCCTACAGAAAGGCCAACCCTCTTTTCGCGGTGCTGAGCCCTTCAGGATTCAACAATGCCTGCATCGGATTCGCCGCAGCGATCGACACCGCCAAGGTCAACAGGTATCTTTCAATGCCTCAGATCGCCGAGATATTCCCGGCTGAGTTCAAGCCGATGTGGTCTGTCAAGCCTTCCGAGTATGTTCAGGGTGACAATGTCTTCGAACTCATCGCCATCAAGTCCACCTCAAGGGACGGCAGGGCCAAGCTTGACGGAGGTGTGATCACCGATGCCCGTGTCGTTTACGACCATGGTTCCAACGGCGAGCCTTCAGTCTCCATGACCATGAACGCCGAGGGCGCCAATGTCTGGGCACGCATGACCAGCGACAACGTGGGCAAGTCCATCGCCATCGTACTTGACGACATGGTATATTCCTATCCTAACGTCAATGGCGCTATCACAGGCGGCAGCTCCTCCATCACCGGACACTTCACTCCGGATGAGGCCACCGACCTTGTGAACGTTCTCAAGTCAGGTAAGCTTCCGGCTCCTGCCACCATCATCCAGGAGCAGGTTGTAGGTCCTTCCCTCGGAGCCAAGTCGATCAACGCCGGCATGATCTCATTCGTCATCGCGTTCCTCTTGGTCCTCGTCTACATGATCTTCTTCTATCAGGGCGCCGGTGTCGCCGCTGACATAGCCCTCCTTTGCAACGTGCTTCTCCTTTTCGGAGTCCTCGTCTCATTCGGGGCTGTTCTGACGCTGCCAGGTATCGCCGGTCTCGTCCTGACGATGGGTATGGCCGTTGACGCCAACGTGATCATCTACGAACGTATCAAAGAGGAACTTGCGGCAGGCAAGGGTCTGGGCAAGGCTGTTGCGGACGGTTACAAGAACGCCTATTCAGCCATCATTGATGGTCAGGTGACAACCCTCCTTACCGGTATCGTTCTCTTCGTGTTCGGCTCAGGTCCTGTACAGGGCTTCGCCACCACATTGATCATCGGTATCATCACTTCTGTCCTTACCTCTATCTTCATCACAAGACTTATCTTTGATGACCGCATTGAGAAGGGCAAGAGCATCGCATTCGAGAACAACCTTACCAAGAACTTCCTCAAGAACACTCACTTTGATTTCATCGCTGCCCGCAAGTGGTCTTACATCATCTCCGGTGCGTTGATCGTCATTTCTGTTGTCTCCATCTTCACCAAGGGCTTCACCTATGGTGTTGACTTCACCGGTGGCCGTACCTATGTGGTGCGTTTCGACCAGCCTGTGACGGCTGAGCAGGTGCGCAGCGCAGCTGAGGTTGAGTTCGACGGAGCGGTCGAGGTCAAGCAGTTCGGTGGTGAGAGCCAGATGAAGATCACGACCCAGTACAAGAACGATCAGGAGTCAACCGATGTCGACGCTGAGGTTGAGGCCAAGCTTTACAATGCATTGAAGCCTTTCTTCGCCGAGACGGACATCACTCTTGACGAGTTCAAGTCAACGGTTGACAATCCTAACGGTATCATCTCATCCGACAAGGTGGGCCCTACAATCGCCAACGACATGAAGAGAGACGCTATCATCGCTGTCATCCTCTCGCTGCTCGTGATTTTCGCCTACATCGCGTTCCGTTTCAAGGGTTGGACATGGGGTCTCGGTGGTGTGGTTTCACTTGCCCACACGGCCATCATCGTGATCGGCTTCTTCTCCTTGTTCTCTGGAATTCTGCCGTTCAACCTTGATGTTGACCAGACATTTATCGCGGCCATTCTGACCATCATCGGTTACGCCATCAACGATAACGTGGTTATCTTCGACCGAATCCGTGAGTACAGGACCCTGCATCCGAATGTTGATGTGAGGACCAACACCAACCAGGCCATCAACGCAACGTTGACCCGTACAGTCAACACCTCTGTCTCCACTCTCGTCACCATGCTCGCCATCGCGATCTTCGGCGGAGAGTCCATCAGAGGTCTCGCTGTTGCCCTCATCCTTGGTATCTGCATCGGTACTTACGCTTCCATCTTCATCGGTACGCCTGTGATGTATGATGCCACAATCTGGAATCAGAAGCGCCTCGCCGCCAAGAATGGCACAGCAACCAAAGGCTCAAAGAAATAATCATTGATTAATGAATATGTGAAAGCGCTGACTCATACGGGCCGGCGCTTTTTTTTATGATCTTCGTGTGGCAGGGGGCAGAAAAAAAGAAAATTCCAAATTTTGCACGTTACCAAAATTTGAAATTTTATTTTTCTGCCCTTTGCGTTCCGAGTCAGGGCGATATTTTCGACCACAGAGATTGTGCTTGCTGAGCTTGTCGAAGCAATTGTTTGCAGACATAGTCGCAGGTTCGATCGCTGACTGCAAAATAAAGGTGGCCAAGAAATCTATTCTGGCCACCTTTATTAATATATTCCTAAAGAATCTTATCTGATCATATTCTTCGGGTCGAGAGCCTTGTCAAGTTCCTCTTTGGTGAGGAGGCCTTTCTCGAGGACGATGTCATAGACTGAGCGGTTGGTCTCGAGGGCTTCCTTGGCGACCTTGGTGCTGGCCTTGTAGCCGATGATCGGGTTGAGGGCGGTCACGATGCCGATGCTGTGCTTGACCATCTCGTAGCAACGCTCTTTGTTGACGGTGATGCCTTCGATGCACTTCTCGCGGAGGGTGTTCATGGCGTTTGTCAACCAGGTGATGCTCTCCATGATGGATTCAGCGATGACCGGCTCCATGACGTTCAGCTGGAGCTGTCCTGCTTCGGCGGCGAAAGAGATGGTCGTGTCGTTGCCGATCACCTTGAAACAAACCTGATTGGTGACCTCCGGGATGACAGGATTGACCTTGCCTGGCATGATTGATGAGCCTGGAGCCATAGGAGGGAGATTGATTTCCTTTAGACCGCAGCGAGGACCGGAGGCCATGAGCCTTAAGTCGTTGCAGATCTTGGAGAGTTTGACGGCCAATCTTTTGAGGGCTCCGGAGTAGCTGACATAGGCTCCTGTGTCAGGTGTCGCCTCCACGAGGTCTGGAGCGGCGATGAAGTGCTCTCCTGTGAGTTCAGTCATCTTCTTGGCGCAGAGTTCGGCGAAACCTGGCTTGGCGTTCAGACCGGTGCCGATGGCTGTTCCACCCATGTTGATCTCATAGAGGAGGTTCACGTTTCTCTCAAGGTTGAGAACCTCTTCCTCAAGATTGGTGGCGTAGGCATGGAACTCCTGACCGGATGTCATCGGGACAGCGTCCTGAAGCTGTGTGCGGCCCATCTTGATCACGTCCTTGAATTCCTCGCCTTTTACCTTGAACGAATCGATGAGTTCCTTGAGGCTTTTCTCCAGCTTCCTGTTCATCCTGATGAAAGCGTAACGGAAGGCTGACGGATAGGCATCGTTGGTGGACTGGGCGCAGTTCACATGGTCGTTAGGGGAGCAGAACTGGTACTCGCCCTTGTTGTGCCCCATGATCTCGAGGGCTCTGTTGGCGATGACCTCGTTCGCGTTCATATTCACTGATGTGCCGGCACCTCCCTGCATCATGTCCACCGGGAATTGGTCGTGGAGTTTTCCGTCGATGATCTCGCGGCAGGCAGCGACGATGGCGTCTGCTATGTGTGGCTCGAGCGCTCCGAGTTCTTTGTTCGTCTCCGCCGCAGCAAGCTTGATGCATGCCATGGCGATGACGTACTCTGGATAGTCACGCATCCTTGTGTTGGAAATCTTATAATTGTTGAGAGCCCTTTGTGTCTGAACACCGTAGTAGGCCTCAGCCGGAACCTGAAGTTCCCCAAGAAGATCGGATTCAATCCTGAATTTCTCTTCGCTCATGATGAATCAAAATTATTAATTTATAAATAGTTTTACAATCTGTTCGACAAAGGTAAGTCCAAAAAAGATTATAAGCAAAATTGCCGCAATAAATTTCAAATTATAATTTATAAGGAGATGCCAATGAATATTACTACCTTTGCGTTCATTTATATTCAAAGACATGATGAGAGCTATAGGAACAGTCCTTCTGTTGGTCCTTTCCAACATATTCATGACATTCGCATGGTACGGCCATCTGAAGCTTCAGGAGATGAAAGTCTCCACAAGCTGGCCGCTCATTCTGGTCATCCTCTTCTCTTGGGGATTGGCTTTCTTTGAATATTGCGCCCAGGTTCCGGCCAACCGCCTCGGCTTCAACGGCAACGGTGGCCCGTTCAGCCTCATGCAACTGAAAGTCATCCAGGAGGTTGTCTCGCTGATTGTGTTCACCCTCGTGGTCACACTTCTCTTTAAGGGCGAGGCGCTTCACTGGAACCACATCGCCGCTTTTGCCTGTCTGGTCCTTGCGGTCTTCTTCGTGTTTTTAAAGTAGTTATTCCTTGAACTCAGACAGCAGTGAGAGCCATTTCCCTGCTGTCGTGACCCAGACTTCCTTGTAACAGGCATTGTTGGTCTGCGGCCAGTACGGAATGTCATCGTCACCCAGAGTCCGGATCCCGACAGGCATCTCACCGGTGATCTCTCCGCTGGAGAAGCTGTTCATCTGAGGGTAATTGTGACCTTCGCCGTAAATCAAGGATTGACCGAAAGGATTCTTGCCGACCGTCCAGTAAAGCTGCTCGCGGGCAATCTGCATCAATTTTTCATCGCCAAGCATCTTTCCGCAGACAGCTGCTGCCTTGCCGGTCGAAAGATGGACGACGGAGTTGCCGTTGAATATTCCAAACCATACAGGGAACCTTTTTACAAAGTGGCTGTTGTCCAACTTGACCCCTTTCCGGATTTGTAGTGAATATCTTTCCGTGGCGTCTGTCGGAGGAAACAGATGAAGGGCGTGGAAACTTTCGTAATCCCTCCATTCTTCCGTCTCGTAAACGCCGCTTGGAATCATTCCGTACGGAGCCGTGTAACGCATCAGGCTCTTCAGATAGTCACCATGAAGCCGTATGGCTCCGAGCCACCTGTTGTAGTCCGGAGACTCTTTCTGGGTCTGGCAGAGCAGCGCCAACGCCTGCATGAAGACCTGATCTCTGGACTGGTGGATGTAATGCACAATGGATCTTCTGGTTGTGTCTCTGTAGAAAAAGCCTCCCGGACAATCTCCGACAGGCTCTGTCCGTTGGCATGAGAGGACATATTCAATGGCCTCGGAGGCTCTGGCGGCATATTCCTTCTTCCCAGTCAGTCTGTAGAGTTGGCTGGCCGTCCAGGAGATTGTGGCTTGGAACTGGCTGTGGGAGGTGTTGTAGGTGTGCTCGTAGGGTTGTGTGAAGATGTCGTAGCCGTCCTTGGCGAATTTTTCGGAGGCGAAGCGGAAGTCTTCCTCGGCGATTTCCCGAAGCCGCGCTTTCAACTCTTTGTCGGTGTCGGGCAGGGTCATGGCGGCGAACGCCTCGTAACCAGAATGCAGGAAATTGTCGAAAGCGTTGTTCTGCACCCTGACCGATGTGATGTCGTCAAATGTGCCGATGATTCCGTCCTGCCAGATCAGAAGTCCCATGCTGCTGGCTCTGAAACCGTCGCCGAAGCGGCAGCCGATGATGAACGACAGCCCCCAACGAGCCTCCTCAAGCATCCTTGCAGCCAGAACCGGGTTGCGGTCCTTAAGTGATGAATATGCTTCCAGAAGTGAATATGCCACATCTCCGGTCTGGAGGGTCTGCTGCGAAAGGTCGCCGGCGTCATGCCAGCCGCCTGAATATTCAATCCTTATTCCGTCATGAGACGCGAACAGGTCTTTGTGGCAAACTTCGTGGATGCCAGGCACTTCGTGGCCGCAACGCTGGCTGAATATGTAGTTGAGCACCCTCCAGCGGGAATCATCCCACAGGTCGTCCGAGATTCTGAAGGATCCGGTCTCGGCCTCGTCGGCCTTGATTCTGTAAGTCCCGGGCCTTGTGAGAGCGGAGAAGTCCAGAACTCCGAACGTGCCGGTTGTCGTGACGCTTTTCCTGATCTTTCCTGAATAGACTTCCGCGCCGGATTCAACGTCTATGACGCTGAATCCGCCTTTGGTCTGCGGGCCGGTGACAGCGGTCTTTTCTCCTGTGGTGCTGTAACCGGTTGTGGAATAGATGATCTGTCCTTTCATAGGTTCCCAGCCGGAGACTTTGTCGGCATCCTTGACTTTCAGCAAGGAGATCCTGTCGATGACAAATCCGGCGGAATAGTCTGACGCTCCGATGGAACTGCCTCTGTCAGTGGAACTGAACCTTAATCCGATGACATTGTCCCTTTGATATTCATCAATCTCCAGAAAACACCTGTTCCAGACTCCAGGTTTCAGATTGACAAGATGCGACCCGGACGGACTGTTGTAGCCGGGCTTTGCGGGAACGTCTCCATTGATGAATGACAGATCCACATTGACAACGCTCAATCCCTTGCAGTCAGGGAAGATCCAGAACTCTATCCGGTTGTAGTCTTCCAGATTCCGGCCTCCAAGGTTGTATGAGACCTGACATCCTCCGTAGGTGGCATAGTCGGGGTCCCCGGGCGAGCCTACGGCCCGGAATCCGGGCTTTTTCCTGAATCCCATCTCTATGGGAAGTCCGGAAAGCGGCCCGGTATCGGAAACCACTGCCTTTTTCCATCCGGCGGCCTCGTGGGAGTCAAGAGTGTCAACCGGCAGCGGACTGTGGAGGAATCCGCTCTCAATAAGTTGCGTCCGAAGCAGTCCATCATGGCAGAACGTTGTCTGCGCCTGTGACAAAGCGCAGACAACGAGACATGCCGTCGTTGTCAGGATCCTGAACGGTTTCATTTTTCGGTCCCCCAGTCTATCGCATTCAACAGGAGCGTCTTGAAATTGTCGTTCTCCAACAGTTTCGGGCTGTGGCCGAACTGGAAATAGACATTGCGCGCCTTGACGGCTGTGTTGGTCCAGATGACAGGGTGGTCGCCCATCCTGATGTCCGAGGCAGGACGGTAGGAATCCTCGTCCACATTCGCCAGGACGTGGATATATTCAGCGTCCCTTGGATTCCTGTCGTAGGTGTACCATTCGTCGTCAGGAATTGTGAAGGTCGGGTCAACGTCCTTGAACAGAGGATGTTTCGTGTCCTCTACACGGACGGTGCCGTCGGCCAGTGGTTCGATGTAGCCTGCGAACCGTATTCCGCCCATGAAATTGGAGAACCATTCCCATATCGGGTAGCCGTCAAAGTCGCCCAGAAGGGTGGCGTGGTGGAAGCCGACGTAGCCTCCGAGGCCTTTTTCAATATATTCACGGAAAGCGCTTTGCGCTGCCTCAGGCCACGTGTAGGGTGGAAAGTCCAACTGGATGATGGCATTGAAGTCTTTGAGGAAGTCAGTGTTGACGTCGTTCATGTCGCTGATGACTGTCACGGTGAAATTCCGTGAGGTGGAGACGCTGTCCAGCCAAGCCATGGCCGCATCGGTGAAAGGCTTGTGATGCCCGCCGTTCTCACGGACGACCAGGATGTTGGCTTCAGGACTGGCGGCACATGAGCACAGCAGCGTCATCGTGGCGGCCAGCAAAGTGATAATGATCTTTTTCATATTGATGTTGTGTTGTTATTCTGATTGTCTTACCCTGCTGCCCCAGATGGCATAGTAAAGCATGAACAGTTCGCAGAAGACCACGGCGAGCCATGTCATTTTCCATCCTCCGAGCTGGTCGGCCAGGAATCCCTGCGCAAGAGGCAGGACGGCTCCTCCGAACACTCCGATCATGAACACTCCGGAGGCGACGGACGTGTATTTTCCGAGTTTCTGCACCGAGAGGGTGTAGATGGCGCCCCACATGATGGAATGGAACAGTCCCACGGCCGAAAGCAGCCACGGGTTGTCAAGCACTGTCGCCAGAACCAATAGGACAGAGGCGACGGAAGTTGTGAATATGAGCTGCGCCTGCGGAGGAACCTTGCTCAGCGTGCTGCCCAGTGCGCGTCCGACGAGCATTCCTCCCCAATAGATGGTCGCAAGGATGGCGGGGGAGGACATCCCTTTCTCGATGGCGTACATATTCACGTTCGCTCCGACGCAGACCTCCGCCCCGACATAAAAGAATATGGCGATGACTCCTAAGGTCAGGTGTCTGAACGACCAGACGCTTTTCTCCAGTTTCTCTCCGTTTTCGGCTCTGGTTCCTTGGATGTCAGGGAGGGAGAATTTCATGAGCGCCAGCGTGACGATCACGATGACCGCCGCAAGTGAGATGAACGGAACGGCGAGCTGTGAGACTTGGACATCCTCCATCGCCATGCCTCCGAACACGATTCCTGTGACAAAGTACGGGGCGATCGTGGTGCCGACCGAATTGGCTGTCCCTCCTATGGCAAGTCTTTGGATGGATTGTGTGCCTTTAACGTCACATGCCACGAGGTAAGGGTTGATGACAACCTGAAGGATCGTTGCGGAGCTGCCGACCACGAACGAGCCAAGAAGGAAAATCAGGAATCCGGCAGGAAGTGACAGGCTTTCTGATCCGATGACGGCGTCAGGGAATCGGACCGTGAACTCTGAGGATGCGAAGAAAAGGAGCAATCCGACGGTCATCAGGACCAGACCTCTGACCAAGGTTCCCTTGTAGCCATGTTTGTTGACCCATGACGAGCCTATCGGCCCGCAGACCGGGTAGGCGAGAAACCACGAGAATGTGATCAATGTGGCGAATGTGTTCTTGAGGCTTCCGGCGTTGGACAGGAAGGCTTCTTTGAGCGGTCCCTGAAACTGGGAGTTGGCCGTTGTCAGGAATCCTACGACCAGAAACAGGAAAACCATCGAAAGGAATGGTCCGAGATAGTTTGTCTTTTTGTTTTCCATGGCTAATCAAGTTTTGAGGCGGCGTCTTTGTCAAGAATGAATTCGCAGTCCGGGTGAAGTTGAAGGATGCTGGCGGGAATGTCCTCGCTGACAGGACCCTCCACGATGCGTTTTACGATTTCCGCCTTGGTGTTTCCTTTGGCGACAGCCACTATCCTTCGGGCTGACATCAGATCCTTCAGCCCTATTGTCACGCCTCCGAGCTCCACGTCATCCGGTGTGCCGGTCTCGCGGCGGATCCTCTCTTCCAGTTCCGGGTACATGACGGAGACACGGCATCCGCTTCCGAACGGCGAGCCCGGCTGGTTGAAGCCGACATGGCCGTTCTCTCCGATGCCGACGATCAGAAGGTCGATGCCTCCGCGTGATTCGAGTTCCTCCATGAACTCCTTGCAGTCTCTGGCATAGTCGTCGGATTTGACCGGAAGCATCAGGAAGTGCTCCTCGTCTGTCCCGATGTCATCGATTAATTCGGTCTTGAGCATCTTCCAGCAGGAGCCGGAATATTCCCGTGGCACATTCACGACTTCATCCTGCCCGAAGAACGTCACCTTGGAAACATCGAAAGGATGTTCTTTGTGGATTCTTGCAACAGTCCTGTGCAATTCTCCGGTTGTCCTGCCTGTCGAGAGACCGATGACACTGTCCTGTTTCCGAAGTATCTGTCCGATGATCCTCCATGCCGCCGCATCCGCGAAGGATTTCTCGCTGTCTGTGATTGTGAGTCTCATTTCAGTGTTTTTAATTTTGCCGCAAGGTAGTGACTATGCGTGTGAGCGAGGTGGATTTCCAAACAAAAATGGTTGAAAATATGTCATTGTCCGCCAAATGATTGACAGATTTCCAACTTTTTTTGCCAATATTCGGACATGCCATATTGATAATATGACTACCTTTGACCCCGGACAACAACCACATGATGTCATACTGAAGGAATAATCAATGATGCTGTTCCTTGGTAAGCGGCAAAAAAGTTTAGGCTAACTAAATGACGTTTCGTAAGAAGAAACATATTACTATATTGGTTTTGTTGACCCTTCTGCCCTTCCTCTCGGCAAGGGCGGAAGGTTTTGTGACTTTGGACGGAGTCCTCAGCAGCCGGAAGACCTATCAGGTCACGCAGGACGCGGACGGATTCATCTGGATTTATACCCAGAACGGAATCGACCGGTTCGACGGTCATGCCGTGAAAACGTACCGGATAGAGGGTCTGCCACAGTCCAGAGACCAGATTTTGTCTTCGACAAAGTTGGCGCGCGACAATTCGGGGACCATTTGGATGGCGGTGAAAAACGGAAGGCTTTACCGTTATGACAAGCCGTCGGACTCTTTCCGCCTTGAGATTGACCTAAGGGAGAGACATCCGGGAATATCCTTGTACGGCATTTGTTTTCCAGGACACGAAACAGTGGCCTTGGGTACTTCGGAGGGGGCTTTGTTTCTGACGAAAGGCGGAGAGGAGAGAGGGTTCATCACCGACAGGATTGTCAAGGCGATCGCTGTCAAAGGGGACGGCTCCCTGTGGCTGGGAACGGACAGAGGAATATTCATGTTGGAGAAAGACGTTGTGCGTGAGGTGGTTGGTGATGTGGAAGTCTCATCAATGCTTTACGAGGACGGGAAACTATATGTCGGAACATTCTCCGAAGGGTTAAAGGTGGTGGAGGATGGAATATTGAAGGACTTCGGCACTGTCTCCCTCAAGGTTCCGGTCTGGGCGATTCTGAAGGATGACGAAGGTCGTCTTGTGGTCGGGGCGGATGGGGACGGCCTGTTCTATTTTGATTCAGAGACAGGAGAGGCTCTGGCTCATTATCTGGCTGATGATCAAGGCTCGTCTTCGATTTCCGGGAACACGGTCAGCGATCTTTGCCTTGACAAAGACGGCAATCTTTGGGTTTCCACGACAACGGACTGGGTTTGCTGCCAGAGCAAAAACTCTCTTGCGATTGACAGATTGGTTCACCAGCCGGGCAACCCGAACTCTTTGTTGTCCGATCATGTCAATGTGATCTTTGAGGACAGATCCGGGGACATCTGGTTCGGGACCAATGATGGTGTGTGTCGTTTCAGGCCGTCCAGCCGTGAGTGGAGAAATTACCCCATGCCGAATCTCGGCGTCGTGCTGGCCTTGACGCAGGATGTCCGTGGTGATGTCTGGGTCGGCGGCTACGGATTTCCTTTGTACAAGGTTGAGCCAAAGACCGGAAAGACCACAGTGTTTGATGACCGTGGGTTCAACCACACATATTCGCTCATGGCGGACGGGCGGTACGTCTGGATAGGAGGGTTAGACGCACCTCTGGCAAGATACGATGTCCTGAACGGAAGTTCGACGGCTTATTCTGTCAATAATGTCGGCGACATCGGAAAGACCTCTGACGGGAAACTGACACTTGCCACCAGCGGAGGATTGTGTGTACTGGATCCTGAGTCCGGCTCGCTGTCGGTCATCAATTCCTTTGATTCCAAGACATTGGCGTTTCCGGTCAGATGCCTTGCCAATCAAGGTGAGATTGTCTGGCTGGCCACCGACGGCGACGGTTTGATACGTTATGACAGGAGCACGGGTGCGGTCCGGTCTTATTCAAAGGACTCTGGTTTGTCAAGCGATTCAGTCAACGGAGTTGTGGTGGACAAGGAAGACAATGTCTGGTTCGCGACCTTTGAGACCCTTTACAAGCTCGATCCTGTCTCCGGAACCCCTATAGAAATGAATGGATTCATCGGAGTCACCAGGGGCAGTTTCAATCCTGACGCCGTATGCCGGCTTTCGGACGGCCGTCTGGCCTTGGGCACGGCTGACGGGGTTGTCATGTTTGATCCGACAGGATTCTCGCCGGAGGATCCCGGGCGGATAGCTCCGGTCATCTCGGGTTTCAATCTGCTGGACGATTCAAAACCTTCGGTTCAGACGAATGTCAATCTGCTTGACAGAATCACGCTGAAGGCAGGCCAGAACTCCTTCAGCATCGCATATTCAGCCCTTGATTTCACAGCCGTGTACAGGGCAGGCTTCTCAAACCAGCTCGTCGGCTTCGACAAGACTCCCCGGCTGAGCGACACGGCGGGCAGGATCGACTACTACAACATCCCTTCCGGGAAATATGACTACATACTGAAGGTCATAGACAAATATTCAGGAAACACCCTTGGTGAGCGTCACATCTCCATCTTGATAAAGAGGCCGTTGTGGCTGTCGTGGTGGGCCTTGACCATCTATGCGGCTCTCCTGGGAGCGTTCGTGACGATGACTGTCGCATGGTTCCGCAGGAAGTCGTACAACAGGATCATGACGGAGAAGATCAACACTTTCGTGAATTTTGCCCACGACCTGAAGACCCCTATAACCCTCATCAAGACTCCGCTCAACGATCTTGAAAGCATGGATGACCTCTCCGACAAGGTCCGGAATTCCGTGATGACGGCGAACCGTAATTCAGACCGCTTGATGTCCATGATCAACAAACTTCTGGACATCCGGAAGAACGACCGTGACTGGAGCGTTCTAAGACTTGCCGAATATGATTCCGGGGATTATCTGGACTCCGTTCTGGCGGATTTCAGCTATGCGGCCCGTCAGAAAGGGCTTGATTTCTCGTACCATGTAGAGCCCGGTTTGAGCGACATCTGGATAGATCGGGAGAAAATGGATCTGATTATCCACAATATTCTGTCAAATTCGGTCAAATACACCTCGGAAGGTTTCATCAGGGTTGTGGCTAAAGGCGGGCGGCGTCTCTGGACTTTGGAAATCAGCGATTCTGGAATAGGGATACCGGTGGATTTCCAATTAAGGATATTCAGAGGCAACAGGGCCGACAATGCGAGAGAATGCGACGAGAACGGCTATGGCATAGGCCTGATGATCACCCGCCAGCTGGTCGGCCAGCATCATGGCACGATCTCATATTCAAGTGTTGAGGGAAAAGGGACGACTTTCACTCTGTCGTTCCCGAGAAAGTACAAGGCTTCGGATTCCGTGGTGTTCCGGAAGGAACCTGACATCCTGGAGCCGGTGCCGGATGCTGTCGCTCGGGATCCGGACAATTCGGACAACCGCATCCTGATTGTTGAGGATGACGCTGAGACATTGGAATATATGAGGTCGTCCCTTGCGGAGGAATATTCAGTCACCACCGCCACGGACGGGCAGACGGCGCTTGGTGTCATCACTGAAAAGAATCCGGACATAGTGATCTCGGATGTCATCATGCCAGTGATGAGCGGCTATGACCTTTGCAGGAGTGTAAAGTCCGATGTCGCGACCAGCCATATTCCTGTACTTCTTCTGACAGGCATGACCGACAGGGAAAGTGTCATCAGGGGGCTTGAGTCCGGAGCCGATGACTACATCGTCAAGCCGTTCGACATGTCGGTCCTGAAAGCCAGGATCCGGAACATTCTGAATGAGCGCCAGCGCCTCAGGGAGGCCATCCTCTATTCCAGCAACGCCACGGTGCGTAATGAATATTCCAACAAACTGGATCAGGAATTCATGGACAAGGTGATCTCCGTGGTCCAGAAGGAACTATCCAATTCGGAGTTCCAGATAAACGACCTGTGCCGCGAACTGGCGATGAGCCGCACCGCGTTCTACAACAAATTGAAGTCCCTCACGGGTCAGGGTCCCAACGATTTCATCAGAATCTACCGTCTGGAAAGGTCGAAGGAATATCTTGCCGACCATCGCTACAGCATCGCCGAGGTCTCGGACATGGTCGGTTTCTCAGATGCCAAGTATTTCAGTGTCTGCTTCAAAAAGCAGTTCGGTGTGAGCCCAAGCAGATTTTAAACCATTTTTGTTAGATCTTAAACCCCCGTCCGTTGAGAGTTGGCTAATATTGCGGTTGAATAACACTCAAACGCAATGGAAACATATCTCGGCCTCGATTTGGGAGGAACAAAATTACTCATCGGAGAAGTAGACAAGCACGGAAACATCCTTCGTTTCAAGAAGTATGATTCCGGGTATTTCAGCCAGCAGACCGCTTCTGAGATAATCAAGTCATCTCTTGATGACTACATCCGTACCGTAGGCTGGGTCGGAGAGAAACCAGTCTCGATGGGCATCGGTCTTATCGGCCGTGTCGATCCCAACGAAGGGGTTTGGCTTCAAATTGACCCGAACAGAACCCATCCTGTGGAACTTGCCAAAGAGATCACGCAGATCTACGGCATCCCTTGCCGCATCGACAACGATGTCAAGAGCGCCACAAGGGCAGAGCGTGTCTGGGGCGTGGGGCAGTTCTCGAAGAATTTCGTGTACATTAATGTAGGTACCGGCATCGCTGTCGGGACTGTTGTGAACGGCCGTCAGATACGCGGAAGCCATTTCAACGCCGGAGAGGCCGGCCACATGACCGTCGGGGTCAATGTTGGGGTCAAATGCTGCTGCGGCAGGATGGACTGCGTGGAGGCAATCGCCTCGGGAAGCGGCTTCGACGCCTGCGCCAGACTTCTGAAGGACAAGTACGAGACCCGTCTGGTGATTCCTTCCGATGAAGGAGTCAGGGTGGATGCCCGGGATGTCATCAGACTTTGCCGGAAGGGTGATGAGCTTTGCCGTGTGCTGGTTGAGAACGCCACGCAGGGAATCGCCAACCTCATAATGAACCTTGTCAGGATCACCGACCCGGACACCGTTGTCCTCGGAGGGAGCATCGTGGCGGACGAATATATATTCGAAAACGTCCTCAATAAATTGAATCATAACACTATGCGTTTCGTTACCAATGGCGTGGTCATCACCAAGCTGAACCCTCAGTTCATCGGACTTCTGGGCGCGGTGGCGGTCGCCATGAATATGTAGGCCTGGCGGACTTACGAATATAGCCGTCTGACTTGCCTGACTGTGATTGAACGAACATGAAAAGATCAATATTATGAAGAACATTGCCTATTCTATTGCCTGCACGCTTATGCTGCTGTGCTGCTGCGCCTGGGGCAAAGGTGCGGATAATGATGAAGGAATGATCGTGGGCGCCTATCTTATGGGTGTCCGCAACGAGCTCCCTGATGTGAATCTTGTGACTCACATCAACTATGCTTTCGGACAGGTCAACGAGACATTTGACGGGGTGATGCTGCCGGAGGGAGACGGATTGAGCCAAGTGGTTGGCTTGAAGAAGGTCAAACCGTCCTTGAAGGTCCTCCTCTCAATAGGAGGATGGGGGAGCGGACGTTTCAGCGAGATGGCTTCGGATCCTGTGAAAAGAAAGAGTTTCGCCCGTGATTGCGCAAAGGTTGTGAAAGAGTTCGGTCTCGATGGCATCGACATCGATTGGGAATATCCCGGAAGTGACCTCGCCGGAATCTCCTCGTCCCCGGATGACAAGGCCAATTTCACCTTACTGATGCGTGATCTCCGGTCCTCTCTTGGGAAAAGGAAACTACTCACCATCGCATCGGTATGCAATGCCGATTACATTGATTTCAAGGCGGTTCTCCCTTATCTGGACTATGTCAATGTCATGTCCTACGACATGGGGACCCAAAACACACACCATGCGGCTCTCTACAGGTCTGAATATGCCGGCCACTGCACGGCGGACGAGGCCGTGCGCAAGCACATCGCAGCCGGTGTCCCTCCAAGGAAGATTGTCATGGGAATGCCTTTCTACGGCAGAGGAGTCAAAGGCTATGTCCCGTATCGTAAGGAATCTTCGTCTGACAAGGAGTTCTGGGATGACACCGCCAAGGTCCCGATGATTCTGGACTCGCTTGGGAACATGCTCTTCGGCTATGAGAACACAAGATCCATTGCCGAGAAGTGCCGCTACATCGTGTCCAACGGACTTCGTGGCGGGATGTACTGGGAGTACAATGCAGACAATGCTTCACATGACCTTGCCAGAGCTGTCTATGAGGGGCTGAGGGGTGTCTCCGATGCGGGCGGAAACACAAACGTCCGTCCTGCCAACTACGCCAAGAGCAAGCGGTTCAAGGCTTTGATGCTTTGGGATCCGTACGCTGAGATAGCCCATGTGCAGTTCGACAAGCAGTCCATGGAGTTTTTCCACAGACTGAACTGTGGCGACGGATTTGTCCTTGACACCACAACCACCCTGAAGGCTTATACTTATGACCAGCTGAAGGAATACAGCGTCATTATCGCTCTGAACGCCTCCCCTTCGGATCCGGAGTCCCGTGCGCTCTTTGAGAAATACATGGAGAATGGCGGCGGCTGGCTCGGCTTCCATGCCTCAGCCTACAATGACCGGAACACCCATTGGCCTTGGTATGGCAAATTCCTTGGCTGCGGAGAGTTCAAGGCCAACAACTGGCCTCCGCAGGCTGCCCTTCTTGAGATTGACACTCATGAGCATCCGGTCACCAAGAACCTTCCGGACACTTATGTGACCCCGCCTTCAGAGTTTTATCAGTGGGCTTCGGAACCGCGTGACAATAAGGATGTCCAGGTCCTGCTGACACTTTCCGCGAAGAATTACCCGATGGGAGTGAAGGACATCGTCTACGGAGGCGACTTCCCTGTAGTGTGGACCAACAAGAACTATCGCATGGTCTACATCAACATGGGACATGGAGACGAGAGCTACAAGGACGCTACTCAGCAGTTGCTGTTCCTGAACGCTTTCCGCTGGATCGTAAGCCGTGACCCCAAAGGTGACCCGTTTGACAAATAGTTCTAAAGTCTGGCCGGCACCCAGGCCTGCAAGACCATTTTAATGACCAAAATAATTCAAGAAATTCCATCTTAATACATCGCACAAATGCTAAAACTAAGATTACATCTCCTATTGTTGGCTTTATCGCTATCGGGAGTGTCCTTCGCACAGAATCATTTTGAGGTGCGAGGTTGTGTTACTGACAAGCAGAACGAGCCGTTGATCGGAGTTGCCGTGCAGATTAAAGACGAAAAATCGAACGGCACGATGACCGATATTGATGGCAACTATGTTTTGTCAGGGGTTCCCGAGGGCTCAACCTTGGTGTTTACGTATCTCGGCTTCAAGCCGAAAGAGGTAAGGGCGACATCAGCCTCTCTTAATGTTGTCATGGAGTCGGATAATGAACTGCTTGACGAAGTGGTGGTCATCGGCTATGGCCAGCAGCGAAAGGTCACGTTGACCGGATCTGTCTCCAATGTGGGTGGCAAGGAACTTCTCAAATCCCCTGCCGCATCTCTTGGCAACACTCTTGCCGGTAAGCTGCCTGGTCTTCAGTCAGTTCAGTACACCGGTGTCCCTGGCGCCGATGACCCTGTCATCCGCATTCGTGGTGTCGGTTCGTTCAATAGCGCCGAGCCTCTTGTCCTCGTCGATGGTGTCGAGCGTGAGTTCAGCCAGATTGACCCGAACGAGGTTCAGGACATCTCCATTCTTAAGGATGCCTCCGCCACGGCTGTCTTCGGTGTGCGTGGCGCCAACGGCGTCATTCTCGTGACGACCCGCCGCGGCCAGGTCGGCAAGCCGACCGTCACACTGACGGCTTCAGCCGGTCTCCAACAGATTTCCAGATTCCTTGAGCCAGCGAACTCCTACGAGTATGCGACGGCTTATAACCATGCACAGGCTGTCGAGGGCGTGGCCGAGGACGGATGGAAGTTCTCGAAGGAAGCCATACAGCACTGGAAGGACATGGACATGCCGACCGTCTACCCGAGCACCAACTGGTTCAAGTACTTGATGAACAACCACGCATGGCAGCAACAGTATAATATCAATGTGTCGGGTGGCACAGAAAGAGCCCGCTATTTCGTTTCCGTCGGAGTGCTCAACCAGGACGGTCTGTTCAAGACCTTCGACCAAGGCGACGAGGCGAACTTCAAATACAATCGTTATAACTTCCGCGCCAACCTTGATGTGGATTTGTCTGAGCGGAGTTCGCTTTCCGTCGGCATCGGCGGGCGCATCGGTAAACGCAACTCCATCGGAAACGGGGAATATAACGGCCAGTCGGGTGTCTTTGGTGTCGAGGGTCTTCTCAACAATGGAACGCCGATGTCGGGCTATGGCCTTGACAGCGAGGGACGTCGCATTGTCTCTGATCCTGATCTCGTAGGAAACGTTGGCTCCGATGGCCTTGGCCTTATTTATCAGCATGGTTACACCATCCAGCGTCAGAGCGTCGTGAATCTGGACCTTCAGTACAAGCTCAAGCTTGATTCTATCACCAAGAATCTGGATTTCCGCATCAAGGGCTCCTACAACTCTGACTACACGCAGCAGAAAGCGCATACCACCGGTGGCGGCATCAGCTACAAGGCCACCATCGCTAAAGGCGAATACGAGGCTGACGGCTCTCCAAAGATTGTCTACGTCCGCCAGGGAGACTCCTGGCCTCTTGGCTATGAGGAAGGAAAATGGGGAGGAAGAAACTGGTATGCCGAGGCGAGCCTCAACTATGCCCGCAGGTTCGGAGACCATAATGTCAGCGCTCTTGTCCTTTATAATGAATCCAAGAACTACTATCCTGGTGGAGTCTATAATTCCATCCCGCGTGGCTATGTGGGTCTGGTTGGCCGCGTCACCTATGATTACCAGACCAAGTACATGGCTGATTTCAACTTAGGCTACAACGGCTCTGAGAATTTCGCCAAAGGCAAGCGTTTCGGATTTTTCCCTTCCGCTTCTCTCGGTTGGATAATCTCTTCCGAGAAATTCTGGGAGCCTCTCCGTAATGTTGTCTCCTATTTGAAACTCCGTGGGTCTGTCGGTATGGTAGGTAATGACCAGGGAATCGGACGTTTCCTCTATCTTCCTGGCACATGGCAGTTCTACACCAACAACGGTGGCGCATGGTGGACCAACGACCGAACAGGTAACTTCGGTACCAACAACGGTGCGTTCATGCCCGGAGCGCGCGAATCCACCAACGGTAACCCGGACGTCACATGGGAGACCGCCACGAAGCAGAACTATGGCGCTGACATTCATTTCTTCAGAGACCGCTTGAGCTTGGGCGTTGATTTCTTCTGGGAAGACCGTAAGAACATCCTTGTCTCTAACGAGACAACCATCGCCGGTATCTCCGCTCTCAAACCAAACTCCATCAACTTCGGACGTGTCAAGAATCACGGCTATGAGATAACTATGAGTTGGAACGACCATATAGGCAATGTGAACTACTCGATATCTCCGACATTCGCTTTCGCGCGCAACAAGGTTGTGGAGATGGCTGAGGTGAAGAAGGAATTCCAGCACATGTACCAAAAAGGACATCCTGTGGGTCAGCCTTTCGGCTATGACTTCTTTGAGTTCTATGTCCCTGGGGAGACCGAACAGCGTTACAAGGAGACCTACGGTGTTGACATGCCGGACCAGCAGATCACACTGCGCCCTGGTGACAGCATATTCGTAGACCTCACCGGTGACGGCAAGGTGGACGCCAACGATGTGCACGCCATCGGCTACAGCGATATTCCTGAATATACCGGCAGCGTAAACGCGACACTCAACTGGAAAGGTCTCGACTTCTCGATGACTTGGGTAGGCGCGACCAACGTCAACCGCCAGCTCAGTTCTTTCTACACTCCGGCCTTCGGCACAGGAAACCAGTCAATGCTCAACAAGTGGGTCTATGACAATTCCTGGACAGAGGATAACAAGGACGCCATCCTGCCACGTATCTCACTTGAGAAATCGGCCCGCGAGCATAACGGTTCCCTTTCGGATCCATGGATGGTCGATGCGTCGTACATCCGTCTGAAAAACCTCGAGATCGGTTACACGTTCCGTATTCCGGGTGTTCCGATCAACAGCCTCCGTGTTTACGCCAACGGCTACAACCTTCTTACCTTCACAAGTTTCAAGGCCAACGACCCAGAGGCGCAGGCCGGTTATGGAAGCACGCGTTATCCTATGACCCGTGTCTATAATTTCGGTATCAACATTAATTTCTAACATTCAAGACAATGAATATTATTGAGAAACTCAAAATAAAGACCCTTGCCATATTCTGTGTGGCGGGTACCGTGATAGGGATGGGGGCGATGAGCTCCTGCGTCGATGAGATCAGTGTCGGGAATGGCTTCCTCGACAAGCAGCCGGGCGTTGATGTGACCGTGGACACCATCTTTGTCAAAGGTGAGAACGCCAAGCGTTTCCTCTGGCACATGTACGGAGCCATGCACAACCCTTTCACCTACACAGGCGCTGTGTGGTATGCTCATCCGGATGCGCTTACCGACATTTGCCAGTCATACTGCGGATGGCACAACCTCGGAAAGTATTATGGAGGAGACCTTACCGAGACTGACCAGGATAACGGCGGTTTCGCCAAGTTCCCTTTCATCGCCAATGGTGACGGCAATGGCCGCGCTGGCATCTGGCGTACCATCCGCGAGGGTTGGATATTCATAGAGAACATCGATCGCGTCCCTGACTTGAGCGAGGAGGAAAAGAGCCAGCTCCGAGGTGAGGTGTATGTGATCATGGCATCTCGCTATCTTGACGCGTTCCGTAACTTCGGAGGTCTTCCGAAAGTGGACCACTCATTCCAGGCCGCCGATGTTGTGGACGGCAAGCGCATGAGCGTCATCGAGACTGCTGATTTCATCGATGGCCTTATTCAGGCAGCCATTGACGAGCCGGGTCTTCCTTTCTACGTGCAGGACCAGGCCACCAACTCCGGACGTCTGACCAAAGGCTCGGCCTACGGCTTGCGTGTGAAACTGTGGAACTTCGTGGCTTCGCCTCTGTTTAACAATGAGAGACCTTATCTTGAGTTCACCCGCAATGAGGATAACCAGGATATCAATCAGGTGTGGACCGGTGGTTACAAACCTGAGCTTTGGCAGAAAGCTCTTAGTGCTTGTGAGGATTTCTTCAAGGCCAATAGCGCCAACGGCAATTATTTCGCCCTTGTGCAGCCTACCGGTACCGGTGAGCAAGACTATTGCAACGCCTTCCGCGCCGCCTATTGGTTCCGTGGCAACTCTGAGAAGGTAATTGAAGTCCATGCCGGTCCTGGCACAAACGCCTGGAACGGTGACTGGAACGTGGAAGGAATGGATGAGTTCGGCATGTCTCTCTTCACTCTTGAATACATGGAGATGTTCGGCATGGCTGACGGTCGTAACTTCCCTTACGACAATGTGTTCAATACCGATAATCCTGAAAATGTGGACATATTTGTAGGTCGAGACCCTCGTCTTTACGAGACAATGGTGGTGAACCGCAACAACCTTGTCGAGCAGTATAATGGGCTATCCAGCACCGAGATATGGCAAGGCGGCAATGTAGACCAGAATTTCAATCCTACTGTCACTGACGGCCCTTGGTCAACCCGCATGAAACTGTTCAAGTATCTCCGTGACAACGGCTATGCGGCATATTACCCGACCAATTTCGCCTATCTGCGTATGGCTGACATCCATCTTTGCTACGCCGAGGCGCTCGCACAGACAGGCAATCTGCAGAAAGCCTGTGACGAAATGAATAAGGTGCGTGCGCGCATAGGCCTTGGAAAGGTGGAGGTCATGAATCCGGAGCTCAACCTGACCTCCAACAAGGACAACTTCATCGAGCAGCTCCTTAAGGAGCGTGCCTGTGAGTTCGGCTTTGAGGACTCACGTTGGTATGACCTCGTCCGCTACAAGAGATCCGACATATTCAAGAAACAGGTGCACCAACTGCGTGTATGGCGCAAGGATGCCGATGGCAAGAAGATGATCCCGGCTGAACATGACAACAACACGAGCCTTGAGCCAGGTGAGCCTTGGCCGAATTGCATCTATGAGAAGATACCTTGCACCAACAATATCCGCGTCTGGTGGGACACTGACAGCCAGAAGAGCAAGTGGAGCGACAAATGGTATCTCACGCCAATCTCGCGCGACGAGATCAATAAGGGCTATGGCCTGAACCAGAACCCTGGTTGGTGATCCGGATGTTAAATATCAATAAGACTTTTAAGATATGAATATATATAGAATGTTGATGCTTGCGGCAGCTGTCGCCTCCGTCACGGCGAACGCGCAGGTTAAACTCAACGACAATAAAGCGGATGTTGCCTATGATTTGGGCTACGGTGTCGAAACAAGCAAGTTTCTGAGCACCGCCTCCGCGACCACAATCTCAGGAGAGGAATTGCGGCAGACTTCAGCCACCAATCTTGCACAGGCTCTCTATGGACGTCTGCCAGGCCTTACGGCTTTGTCGCAAGGTGGCTTCGCGGGCGATGAGAATAAAGGGGCCTCATTTAATATCCGTGGCTATCACACGCTCAACGACAAAGGCATCCTCATCCTTGTCGATGGTTTCGAGCGCCCGATCGACCGTCTCAGCGTCGAGGAAGTGGAGAGTGTCACCGTCCTCAAGGATGCCGCCGCCACTGCGCTTCTGGGCTATGAGGGCATCAATGGCGCCATATTGGTGAAGACAAAGCGTGGCGTCGAGGGCAAGACACACGTCAAGGTGAACTACAGCCATAAGTTCCAGTTCAATCCTGAATTCGCTGACATGGTGGATGGCTATGTCTATGCCGAATCCCTCAACCATGCACGCGGTAAGGATGGGCTCTCCGCCGCATACACCGAGCAGGAACTTTATCTGTTCAAAGACGGTTCCGACCCGTTCTTCTATCCGAATGTGGACTGGCGAGACCTCGTTTTCAAGAACAGTGCGGACGAAGACCATGCGTATGTCTCTGTCTATGGAGGCACGGACAAGGTAAAATACTATACCAACATAGATTATACCGATGCCCGCGGCGCGTTCAAGGACACCAAGCAGCCGGACTACAACGCGCAGCTGCGTCAGTCGAAGGCCAACATCCGTACCAACCTCGATTTTAACCTTACCAATACAACCCTCATGTCGGTGAATCTCTTTGGCATCTTCCAGGAGACCAAGCGTCCTTCCGACATAGGTGCTGATGATGCCACAGCCGCCGTCTACAATCTTCCGGCAAGCGCTTTCCCTTTCAAGACCTCGACGGGAGTCTGGGGTGGTAATGAGGCCTACGGTGACGCCAACCCTGTCGCCAAGATTCAGGAGTCCGGGTTCTACAAAACCCATCAGCGTCAGTTGTGGGTGGACGCCAAACTGTCGCAAAAACTTGATTTCCTGACAGAAGGCCTGAGTATGTTTGTCAGCGCCGGTTATGCCAATTCGGCCATTTACGCTGAAAACTCCCACAAGGCGCACCAATATGGTTACGAACGTTACAACGGAATCATCGGTGACAAGGACAATGTGTCCCTGAATCTGTTCGGCAACAAGGAGACAGACCTCACTTTCGGTAATTGGAACGCCGGTCAATGGTGGAAGGCCAAGGCCAGCATAGGAGTCAACTACAAGCACTCGTTCTTCGGTGACGACCACTTCAATGCCAGCCTTGTTTACGACAACAGCGGTGTCAGCTCTGACGGCCGTGGAAACACCTTCTATCGTCAGAATATCATGGGAGCATTCCATTACGATTTTAGGGATCGTTATATTGTCGATCTTGTGCTTGCTGGCAACGGTTCCAGCCGGACATATCCTTACAAGTGGGCGTTCTCTCCGGTGTTGTCGCTCGGTTGGATTTACGCTGACGACAACGATGACTTTTTCAACTATGGCAAGTTGCGTGGTTCTGCCGGCATCCAGCACACCGACTACATGCCTACCTATGGCATGTGGCTCCCGACATGGGACAGTTCGCATGGCTATGTGGTCATCGGCAACAATTACGCTGCGACATGGGGTGCGTCGCTCGGCTCTTTCCCGACAACCGATTTCACGCAGGAGACATCCACAAGCTTCAACTTTGGAACCGACCTTCGTCTGGCCAAATCTCTTGACATCTCGGTTGATGCCTTCTACCAGCTTCGCAGCCACATCATGCTGTCCGCAAGCTACGAGAACTCGTCTGTTGTCGGCATACAGTCATCTTACAATGATGTCGGTGAAGTCAAAAGCTATGGTTTTGAGGTTGGTGCCAAGTACGTGAAGGAAATCGCTTCCGGCCTCAATCTCAACCTTGGCGCCAACCTGTCGTGGGCCCGTAATGAGGTGGTCAAGTACATCGGAACGCCGACCTATCCTCTGAGTGACCCGGTAGGCCACCGTGTGAACGAGGTATGGGGACTCAAATCAGCGGGATTTTTCAAGGATCAGGCCGACATTAATGGCAGCTTCCGTCAGGAATATTCCACCGTAAGCCCCGGTGACATCAAATACCAGGACCTGAATGGTGACCAGGTGATCAACGCTTTCGATGTCACCAGCCTCGATGGCGCGACTGACATCCCTGAGCTCAACTATGGCTTCAATGTCG
>DJRG01000093.1:1267-10926 GCA_002438845.1 Bacteroidales bacterium UBA6366 | reverse complement strand
TCTACTTTTTCGAGAGCAGCACCTTGTCCCTGAGCTTGTCGAAGTGTCGAAGCTCCGAAGCGGCATCCTGCGAAGGCGGCCAAAGAAAAAGACATTTCCAAATTTTGCACGTTACCAAAATTTGGAAATGTCTTTTTCTTATGGCCGGTGGACTATAGTCCGAAGGCTTTTTTGATGGAGTCAACCGCATCGAGCTTCTCCCAGCCGAAGAACTGGACGAGTTTGTCGGTCTGGTGGCCGGGCTTGCCGACTTTTACGGACTTGGTGTACGGCTTGCGACCGAAGTGGCCGTAGGCTGCTGTCGGCTCGTAGATCGGGTTCTTGAGCTCGAACTTGCGGATGATGGCGGCGGGACGGAGGTCGAAGAGTTCCTCGATCTTGCTGGCGATCTGCGCGTCAGGCACGATGCCTGTACCGTAGGTGTCCACGAATATGCTCACAGGCCTTGCCACACCGATGGCGTAGGCGACTTGGACAAGCATCTCCTGGGCGACTCCAGCCGCGACCATATTCTTAGCTATGTGCCTTGCCGCGTAGGCCGCAGAGCGGTCCACCTTGCTCGGGTCCTTGCCGGAGAACGCTCCGCCGCCGTGCGCGCCCTTGCCGCCGTAGGTGTCAACTATGATCTTTCTGCCGGTGAGGCCTGTGTCTCCCGCAGGGCCGCCGATCACGAACTTACCGGTCGGATTGACGTGCAGGATGAAATCGCCCTTGAACAGTGCCGCTGTCTGAGGGTTCAGCGCAGCCTTCAACTTCGGCAGGAGGATATTCCTGACATCAGCCTCGATCTTGTCGTGCATCGCCTGGTCCACCTTGTCCTGACCGAACTGACGGACGGCCTCAGCGTATGATATATTCCCAAGCTCTTCGGCCACGAAGTCATCGTGCTGGGTCGAGATGACGATCGTGTGGACGCGCACCGGGTGGTGCGACTCGTCATATTCAATGGTAAACTGGGACTTTGAGTCGGGTCTCAAGTAAGGCATCAGCTCCGGGGTGTTGTGGCGGATGTCCGCCAACGCTTGGAGGGCGGTCTGCGAGAGGTAGAGAGGCAGAGGCATGTAGTCCTCGGTGTCCTTGCAGGCGTAGCCGAACATCATGCCTTGGTCTCCAGCCCCTTGATCCTCAGGGTTTTCGCGCACCACGCCACGGTTGATGTCCTGGCTCTGCTCGTGGATTTCCGAGAGCACTCCGCAGGAGTTGCCGTCGAACATGTAGTCTGCCTTGTTGTAGCCGATGCGGTTGATCACACCGCGCACAACCTTCTGAACGTCAACATAAGCCTCGTCGGAGCGAACCTCGCCGCCGATGACGACGAGGCCCGTCGAGCAGAATGTCTCGCAGGCTACTTTTGCCTCAGGATCCTGACGGAGAAACTCGTCCAGGACAGCGTCCGAGATCTGATCGGCCACCTTGTCTGGATGGCCTTCGGAGACAGATTCACTTGTAAATAAGTAATTCATAATGTGTTATATTTATAATTTTCAATCATTCCGCTATGGCGGCATGCCCGCTGGCTCCGTTTTCAAGGTGCCACGATATATTCAGGCGCCGGGCGAAAATAAAAAACTCCAACGTATGCGGAATACGTGGAGCGACACCAAAAACACAATATGAAAATTTTTAGCATTTTTTAGTGTGGTTGCAAGCAGGCAAATCTCTCCACATTTTCCGGATGCAAAGGTACTACTTTTTTTGAATATCCAAAATCCGGCGGCGAATATGTTTTCGTGCATAAAACATTACAATTTTCAATCGTAATCGTAATGTAACTAAATTATATTTTCTGAACCGAAGAAAAAGTGTTAATTTCGCAAGATGTTTGATTGGTGCGAGAATAACGTTTAATTCAATACTTTATTATTAACAAATCTATGGTTCAATTACTCAAAAAGGGATTTGCCGCTTTGGTTGCAGTCCTTGTAGGAATCACGGCTTTCGCGCAGGTGACCACGTCTTCACTGAACGGTAAGGTCACCGATGCCAATGGAGCCCCGGTTCCTGGCGCCGCAGTGGTTGCGGTTCACACCCCATCGGGTACACAGTACTACGCTGTTGTCAACGCCGAAGGTCGTTATGCGATCAACGGTATGCGTTCAGGTGGCCCTTACAAGGTTGAGGTAAGCTGCCTTGGTTACCAGACCGTGACCTTCACGGATGTCACCCTCCAGCTCGCCGAGTCTTACAGCCTTAACGCTTGGCTTAAGGATGACACCCAGATGCTTTCCGAGGCAGTTGTTGTCTCCTCCGCGAACTCCAAGTTCTCAGTAGAGAAGACCGGTGCAGCGACAAACATCAACAACGCCCAGATCACCGCTATCCCGACAGTGGACAGAAGCATCACCGACGTTACCAGACTTTCCCCTTACGGTGGAAACGGAATGACCTTCGCCGGAGCCGACGGACGTACGGCCAACTTTACTGTTGACGGTGCGAACTTCAACAATAACTTCGGCCTGAATAGTAAACTTCCAGGAGGTGACAATCCTATTTCTTTGGATGCCATAGAGGAACTTCAGGTAGTGATCTCACCTTATGATGTGCGTCAGACCAACTTCATCGGCGGTGGTGTGAACGCCATCACCAAGTCCGGTACCAACACATTCAAAGGATCAGCATACGTTTATCACAAGAATGAGAATATGCGTGGTGACGTTGTCAACGGTGCGACGGTTGCCAGTGCGAGAGACAAAGATCGTAATACAATTTATGGTATGACCCTTGGTGGTCCGATCATCAAAAACAAACTGTTCTTCTTCACCAACTTTGAATATGTCAAGACTCCTTCTGTGGCTAGCAATTGGAGAGCGTCAAAGGATGGTAAGATGGATGCTGACAATTATATTTCACGTACCACAGAAGAGGATCTTGAGACCGTATCAAATTTCGTGAAGGAAAAATACGGATATGACACGGGGTCTTATACGAATTTCCCTGCTGACATCAGCAACACTAAGTTCCTTGCTCGCATTGATTGGAACATTAATGATATGCATCATCTTGCTGTTCGTTACAATTATACGCTGAATAAACAGTGGACAGCTCCGAACAGGAACTCTATGGATGGTGGAACGAAGGCGACGGATGCAAGAATGTCCAAATATTCCATGAGTTATGCGAATTCCATGTATTCTCAGGACAATTTGGTGAACACTTGGTCCGTTGACCTTAACAGCCGTTTGAGCGACAAATTCTCGAATCAGTTCCTTGCCACATATTCTAAACTTGATGATGTACGTGGAACCAATTCGGCGGACTTCCCGTTCATCGACATCAGAAAAGATGATGGCTCTAAGGTTGACCCTTATATCTCTCTGGGTTACGAACTTTTCACATGGAATAATGGTGTCCACAACAACGTCATCAATATAAAAGATGACCTTACCGGTTATTTTGGAGATCATAAATTCACCGTTGGTGCAAGTTATGAGTACCAGATGGCGGACAACATCTATATGAGAAACGGTACTGGCTATTACCGTTATAAGAGCCTGGACGATTTCCTCAATGAAAGAACTCCTGAAATTGTCGCCCTTACCTATGGCTATGACGGCGAGGAAGCACCTGCGGCTCGTGTCAGATTCAACAAGTTGGGTGCTTATGCTCAGGACGACTGGTCTGTTACAGACAATTTCAAACTGACTTATGGTTTGCGTATAGATGGATTGTTTTTCAATAACGCGGACTTGATTACCAACGCTGCCATGAAAGAACTTGACTATGGTGGAACACATTTCGATACAGGTAAATGGCCTAATTCCAGCCTTATTGTCTCTCCACGTGTAGGTTTCTCCTGGAACGTTTTTGGAAACAACTCTCTTAAGGTTCGTGGTGGTACAGGTTTCTTCTCAGGAAGGTTGCCGCTTGTGTTCTTCACCAACATGCCTACAAATGCCGGCCTTGTACAGTATCAGGCTGTAATCAGCGAATCGAAAGGTGGCCCGCTCAACGAGTTTGCCGGTCCGATCCTTAATCGTAAAGAACTTCGTGAAAAATTGATCTCTCTCGGTTATCCAGATACTGTCTCTCCAGAATCCGGCTCAGTTCCGTCTAACTTCTCCGCTGTTGATCCAAAGTTCAAGATGCCTCAGGTTTGGAAGACCTCTCTTGCCTTTGATTACAGTTTGCCGACTTCATTCCCGTTCTCTGTCAGTGCCGAGGGTATTTATAACAAGACTATCAACGCTGTGCGTATGAGGGATAGAAGTTTCAAGGATTATCAGGGCTTTGCAAGATTCAACGGGGCTGATAACCGTCCTATCTTCAAGGATGCACAGTATACCTATGTTAATTCAAAGGGCAAGACTGTAAGTATGCCTAACGCCTACATTCTTGAGAATACCGATCAGGGTTACGGATGGTCTGCAAGCCTTTCGATGAATATGACCCCTGTAAAGGGCCTGAACATCATGGCGGCCTATACCCATACCGTATCAAAGGAAATTACCGGTATGCCAGGCTCCAACGCTGCCTCCACCCTTGACTACTACACTTCTGTCAATGGATTTAATGATCCTGGACTCCATAATTCTCAGTACGTTACTCCAGACCGTGTAGTGGCCTCTCTTACTCATAGCGACAAATCTGGAAACCACTACAGTTTCATTTATGAGGCTTGGAGAGGTGGTTACAAGGATTCTTACATGATGGTAAATGACATGAATGGTGACGGTAAGAATTATGATGCCGTTTATATTCCTACTGACGAGCAGGTTCAGAATAACGAATTCCGCTTTGTCACCGAGAATGACCGTGACCGTTTCATGGATTTCGTCCATAAGGATAAGTATCTTAGCAAACATCAGGGAAAATACACGGAAGGCTACAGTGTGTATAACCCATGGGTTCACCGTCTGGATTTCAGCTACAAGCATGACTTCAAACTGAACATCGGCAAGTCAACCAACACTCTTCAACTCAGCCTTGATGTGAAGAACATTTTGAATCTCTTCAATTCGTCGTGGGGCGTGATCAAGCATTTGAATCCAGCTCTTGATAGCGGAAGAATCCTTGAGTATAAGGGTGTTGATAAGGAAGGCTATCCTACGTTTGCAACCCCTGAGGCAGTCAATAAAGACACTCAAATCTACACTTACTATCAGGATGCTAAACAGTGCTGGTATGCATCAATAGGTATTAAGTATATGTTTAATTAATTTATTGTCAAGATTATATGAAAATTAAGAAAATTATAGCCGCTCTTTTGGCTACGATGACATTAGCCATCGGCTGTGAATCAGAGCAGGAGTATCTTGATGAGATACGAGTGTCTTCATCATACGTGGCTATCCCCGCTGAAGGAGGCTCTCAGACGATAACCGTTCGCGCTAGGTATGCGTGGTCTCTTGAGAACATTCCAGAGTGGCTGGAGGTTACTCCTGATTCGGGTTTTGATGGAGAGACAGAGGTGACCTTTAAGGCCAAGCCCGCGACAGCCACTCAATCCGCCGAGCTTCAGCTTAATTGCAAAAATGACTCTCAGGTGATTAATGTTCTCCAGATGACGGAGAAGGTGGATCTCCCCTTAACTTCTTTGAAAAAATTCCTTGAAGCGGAAGTTGGTCCTACAACATATAGAATCGCTGGAACCATCACAAGTATTGAGGAAATCTCCGCGTCTTACAAGAATGCCACGCTTACAATTTCTGATGAGGAGGGTAACTCCGTTTACCTTTACCGTTTTGGCCCTTCATCAGGAAAGAAAATTGAGGAACTTGGCATGGAAGTCGGTGACTTCCTTACTGTAGAAGGACAGAGAGGTGAGTACAAAGGCTCTCCACAGATGGCGCAAGGAGGTGTTTTTATCAGCCTTGTGAAATCACTTATCAAGGTGGATTCGGTGACTGTTAAGATTGCGGGCAGCGAAGAATTTAAATTATATTCAGAGCCAATTCCTCTTGAGGGGGCCGATGTTAAAGCCCATCTTACGGTAAAAGGGAGCGGTCTTTCAGTTGTTGTTCCTGATGCTGCCAAATCTTGGATTTCCGTGAATGCGATCGAGACTTCCGGTAACAACAGTATCGTTTCATTCAGTGTTGCGGCTAACGCTTATGGTGACAGAACCGCAGATCTCACATTCAACACCGTTTCAGGAGGCAAGACTAACACGGCTCAGACAAGCCTGGAGCAGAAAGGTGCGATCATCGAGACAACCATCGACAAACTTCTTGCGGCGGAGGATGGCGCGACACAGTACAGGACTACCGGTTACATCACTAATGATAAAGGCAGTGAGTACGGCAACATCTACATCAAGGATGCTACTGGTGAGATCTACGTCTATGGTGTTCTTGACAGCAAGGGACAGACCAAGCAGTGGAAGAACATGGGCATCAAAGAAGGTGACATTGTCACCGTTGTCGGCCCTAAGACTTCTTTCAATGGAACGGCTCAACTTAAGAATGTGACTATTGAGAACCATATCAAGGTTCAGGACATTTCACTTGCTGATTTCAGAGCTCTTAAGGATGACAAGACCGCTTACTATAGAATCTCCGGAAAGGTTGCCAAGAGCACCGAGGCTAACACTAAGTTTGACCTCAAAGATTATGGTAACTTTGCCTTGACAGATGGCACCACCGAAGTCTATGTGTATGGTGTTAGAACCGGTTGGGGAGGAGCCAAGAAACAGTTTGGAACCCTGAACATCAAAGAAGGCGACGAGCTTACCATTGTATGCTATAAGACAAGCTTCAACGGTCTCATCGAGGCTGACGGCTGCTTCTATGTCTCTCACAAGTCAGGCTCTGTAGAACCTGAGGATCCTCAACCAGGCGAAGATCCATATTCAATTGATCTGAAGTATACTCTTGGCTCCAATGCCTATGATACTTTTGTAGCTACCATTAACGGTAAGGAAAACGTTAAGGCTTTGAGGTTCGGTGCCTCTAAGGGTAGGGTCGGAGATATTACAATCACTGTTCCTGCCGGTTCCAAGAGGGTCTCATTCTATGCAATCGCATGGAAAGGCGCTGCTACGACACTGGAGTTCTCTGGGTTGGGAACGACCTTTGGCACACAAGCTATCAAGGCTAATGATGGAGTGGCAGGTAATGGCCCTTATACGATTACAGTAACGGATGCAGACTACTACACTTTCACGGTCCCTACTGCCTTGGCAGAAGATCTTGATATAAAGATTACCACAGCCGCCAGTGCTGGAAACAACACCCGTGCGGTACTCTTCGGCATTAAAGCTTTTAAAGAGTAATCTTTTTTGAATATAGCGGAGAGGGTGGCTGAAATTTCTTTTTGGCCACCCTCTCTGTTTGTTCAACTAATTACCACGTGGCATGTAAGCATCCGAAGAAGTACGTATTGACAAAGTTGTAATGCAACTGACACGAAATGGATTCAGTGTAAGTATCCGACAAAGCACGGCTGTTAGAGTAGATGCTAGTGTGATATAACTTTGCCGGAAAATCAAATCACATTCTTGTTCACCGGCCGCTGAGCCTCCTGAGCCCGGCTGTTTGCAACTCACTGGCACGGGTGGATGCCTTGAGGTGGGTTGAGAGGCCGATTCGTGTGTCTGACCCTATTCCCCAACAAGGGGGTCAGCCACAACGACCTGCCTCTGACAGCTGTCAGAAGCACATCTACGTGTCCGTGGTTTGAAAGACATCGGTTCGGATGCTTACAGTTCTTGCGCCCCGATACCAACATCCCCGTGTTTGGTAATTTTCATACACTTAGCGAGTTATGAAACGCTACCCTCCCGATCGCCCCGGCAAAGATTTGTAACTCGTTGCTAATGAACGGGTGATGCCCCACCCATTGATTTTCAAGCCCTTTCGAATTACTGCCCGCCGCACAAAACACAGCCCCTCGTTTCAGTCCCGTAGTCTGGGCACGAGCTTCGCCGGGATATTCATACTTCGAGTCAATCGGTAATATGAACCCAATATGAACCCAAATCGAAAAAATTTGAAGTCTGAAAGGTTTTGCGTAAATTTACGGGATTTGTTTTTAATAGGTTTCGGAACGACTATGGGAGGCGGAAAAAAAGTGATCATATTCGCTGGCCTTGGGGGGCTGGCTGTGGGTGTTTGCGCCATGTTGGCGTTAGGAGGAGCGATGAGCCGCACTTCGACCAACGAGTACTGCATGAGTTGCCACTACCATGAGCAGGCGGATGCTGACTGGAAGAAATCCGAGCACCACAACAGCGAAAGCGGAGTGGTCACCGATTGCGTAGCGTGCCATCTTCCACCCAAGGAGAACGGCTTCCTGCGTTACTACATGGTCAAGGCCAGGATGGGAGCCAAGGACTTGTGGACAAAGATGACAAAAGACAAGGACGAGATCGACTGGAGTTCAAGGAGAACCCTTGAGTACGGAACAAAGATCGTCTATAATGAGTCTTGCGAGAAGTGTCACGTCAACCTTTATCCGACCGGAATCTCAGACGATGGCATCACCGCCCATCTCTACTACGACGAGAACGCCAAGAAATTGGATCTCCAGTGCATCAGCTGCCATCTGAACACTGGCCATGACATGCCTGGCTACGAGCACAAGAGACTGGAGGGCAAGGTGATGGACACGAGTGGCGGTGAGAAATATGACAGTGCGGCTGTGGTGAAGTCCTTCGCTAACTTTACTGAGACAGTGCCTGGCACGACAGCCGCGATAAAGATGATAGCCATTCCCGGAGGCGAGTTCACGATCGGCAGTCCGGAAGGCGAGCCGTTCCGCTCTGCGGACGAGGGGCCACAGAAAAAGGTTCGGATCTCTCCGTTCTTCATGGGCGAGGTCGAGGTGACATGGCATCAGTTCTGGGCGTTCTACAACGAGACGATGTCCGAGGGCAGAACCCCGCCGGAGAAGATCTACGCCAACAACAGCCGTCCGGATGTCGATGCCGTCAGCGGTCCGACCCCACCGTTCGGATTTCCTGATCAGGGCTGGGGAATGGGCGAAAGACCGGCCATCACGATGACGCACTACGCGGCGGAGACCTTCTGCCAGTGGCTTTCCCTCAAAACGGGGCGCAACTACCGTCTCCCGACCGAGGCGGAATGGGAATATGCCGCACGTGGCGGCACCCAGACCCCGTACTTCTTCGAGGGTAGCCCGAAAAAATATTCAAAGGAAACATTCTGGAACAAGCTTTTCGGGGCGGACACCACCTCGATCGCAAGCTATGTGGTATATTCAGAGGACAGCTTCGGCAAGACTCAGGAACCTTCAGAGGTGAAGGCAAACCCGTTCGGGCTTAAGAATATGTTGGGCAATGTGATGGAGTATTGCTCTGACCGGTACGCCGCGGACGCATATTCAAAGATCGCTGACGGCGCTTTGGATCCGAAGGGACCGCAGAGCGGTGATGAGTTCGTGATACGCGGTGGGGCATATTCGGATGACGCATCGCTGGTCCGCTGCGCCGCGAGGAATCACACCCGGAATGATGACTGGCTCCGCACCGACCCGCAGAATCCGAAGAGCATCTGGTGGTATTCCGACATTAAGGGAATCGGTTTCAGAGTGGTGTGCGATGTGCCTGAAGGGATATTATAACCTGAAGGACTTGAAGCAAGCTTTTTTTAGATTATTGAATTTAGTAACATAAAGACTATTAATAAAATGAGCAACAAAATGGACAGAAGATCCTTTCTTGGCAAGAGCGCCAAGATCGGTGTCGGTTTGGTAGGCGGCAG
>DJRG01000093.1:0-1249 GCA_002438845.1 Bacteroidales bacterium UBA6366 | reverse complement strand
GTCCTGCTGTCAGCTTGCGCAGGTGGCGACAAATCCGGCAAGATGACTCCCCTCAGGCAGCCGGGCGAGTACTATATTCCTGAACTTCCGGACAAGGCTATTGACGGAAAGGAACTTAAGGTGGGTGTGATTGGTTGCGGCGGACGTGGAAGCGGTGCCGTTGAGGATTTGCTGAACGCTGCCGATGGCATCAAAGTGACCGCTCTTGGAGATGTGTTTGCTGACCGTCTGAACGGTCTACGTGACAGCCTGAAGAAAAACCGCAATCAGGAGATCCCGGAGGATCACTGCTTCATCGGCTTCGATGCCTACAAGCAGGTCATTGACTCAGGAGTTGACATGGTCATCGTGGCCACCCCTCCGGTCTTCCGTCCCGCACATTTCCAGTATGCCACCGAGAAAGGTGTCCATTCGTTCCTTGAGAAGCCTATCGCTGTCGATGCGAAGGGTTACCGTCAGATCATGGCGACGGCGAAGCAGGCTGAGGCCAAGGGACTTAGCGTCGTGACCGGAACCCAGCGCCACCATCAGAGACCTTATGTCGAGTCGTTCAAGAAGATCCAGGAAGGCATGATCGGCGAGATCACCGGTGGCAACGTCTACTGGAACCAGGGTATGCTTTGGTACAAGGAGCGTCAGCAGGGTTGGAGCGACATGGAATGGATGATCCGCGACTGGGTCAACTGGAAATGGCTTTCAGGCGACCACATCGTCGAGCAGCACGTGCACAACATCGATGTGTTCAACTGGATGATCGGAGGGCACCCTATCAAGGCGACAGGCTTTGGCAGCCGCCAGCGCCGCATCACCGGCGACCAGTACGACAACTTCAGCATTGACTTTGAGTATGAGAACGGAGTCCATCTGCACAGTATGTCGCGTCAGATCGACGGTTGCTCCAACAATGTCAGTGAATATGTCCGTGGCACCAAGGGCTACTGGAGTTCATCGGATTTCGCCATCCGTGACCTTCAGGGGAACATTCTTTGGCAGTTTGACGGAGATGCCGAGAAGGCTCAGTACCAGCAGACCAACCCGTATGTGCTTGAGCACGTGGATTGGGTGAACCACATCCGCAAGGGCGAGACTCACGTCGAGGCCGGCGAGTGCGGCATCTCCTCTCTCTGCGGTGTGATGGGCCGTGAGGCCGCCTACACCGGCAAGACCATCACTTGGGACGAGATCAGCGCCTCCGACCTGGATTACCTCCCGGAGAAGCTTGAGCTCGGCAAGATGGACATGAGCAAGT
>DJRG01000090.1:32155-40227 GCA_002438845.1 Bacteroidales bacterium UBA6366 | reverse complement strand
CTGCTTGTAGATGTCGAGCTGGTCGTGGGTGAACTGCACCACCTCCTTGCATCGGTCGACGAGCGTCTTTGCCTCATCCTTCGCCGCGATGACTTGATTGAAGAACTTCTGCATGTCACGCTCTTCAAGCCACGTTCCGAAGAGGTCAATCGCTTCACGTACTGGCTGGCAGAATGAATATGCCGGAATCTTACGCTCGATGTCCTTGTAGCCATTGATCAGTTTGGCCAGACTGCGGTCGCTGTCCATGTCACGACAGGCACGGAACAGCTGGGTACTGTCAGTAGTCGCCGGCAAAGCCGAAACGCCGAAAATCTCCTGCCAGGCAGAAATAAAGCTTTGGATAATCTCCGCTGAGATGGCCTTTGCCTGGCGGAGCGTGAACTTGCTTGCCTCGCCAACGATACGGCCTGCCACAGTCTGCGTCTCCACGTTGGGATTATTGGCATAGGCATAGTCACGATTGTGACGGCGCACCAACTCATTGATGACGTACAGGGTGCAGATGCTGTCCCAACCGTACGGAGCTTTGGCAAACTTTGCCAGGACATCCGCCACGTTGACTTCAGCGAACTGTTTGTTGAGGTAAATCTCCACTTCATGCTCCGCATCCGTAAGCCCGGCGTTCATCCCATCGTAATCGCCTTGCTGCACAGGCCGGAGGATTGCCATCTTCAACTGTTCCGAGGTACGTGGTATGCCCGGTTTATCCACAAGACCAGCCTTGGTGTAGATGCCCGACAGATGCTTGTCCATAGCAATGCGATAGCGATCATTGCCTCGTTTCTGCCCCAGCTCCGCCTCGTCTATCACACAGAAGCCGGAAATGATGGGGCATGTGTCGAGTATCTTCTCAAATTCCTTCTTGATGAGTCCCTCGTAAAGCTCGTTGGCGCGTTTCTCAAACTCGTCACGCGTTTTTTTATTGTCTTCACTGGTCACAGGGGTCGCCATGTAGCGGTTAGCCTGACAGTACCAATAGAATGCGTTGTAGAGACGCTTGTTGTCTCGATACTGCGGGCCCACGTAGTAAACCATGCGGTTCTGGTTGCTGTTCTGCAACGCCAACTGCCCGGCTGTGTCATAATCCGCATCCATCACAAACTCCACCTGCACATCTGGGTTGTTGGAGAGGAAGGTTCGCTGCTTGATGGTGAGGCCCACGGAGAAGCTGCGGGTCTTGTACTGCTCCTTGTTGCGGAGGGCGGTGATGTACTTGTTGAATATTTCTTTCAACTGTTCCGCCTGGGTGTTGTTGTCAACCACCTGGCTCTGGATCAGCTGAGCCACTTTCATCTCCTCCTCGCTGTAGAAGGTAAAGGTGTCCGGAGCGCCTTGTTTGCCCTGCTCGCGACGTATGATGTTGTTGTCGCAAAGGAAATCCACGATTTTCTCCACCTCGTTCTTGATGGTAAGACGAGGAGTGTCCATGTCGTTGACAAGGAGAGTGGTCACATTGTCAATCGTTGCGGGGAAAAGCAGCTGGTCTGTCTGCGAGATGTTGCAGATCATGAACAGCACATTGGCCACACGAAGGGCAAGCCCTGTCCGCTCAGGGTGGTCTGTCTGATAAGTGCGCGCCATGTCAATGGCATTCTGGCGAGCCTTCTGGCCACGGGCCTGCAAACCTTCCTCGAACATGTTGTTGTAGAGTTCGTCAAAAGAGATGAACTTGCCCAACTCAGCTTCGGCGTTCGCCTTGGCGGTGGAGTGGATGACCTTGATGATGCTTCGCTCATTACCCTTCACCTCCTTGGCCACATAGCCGAGGGCGAGGAAGGAGTTGAACACCTGCATGATCAACTTGAACTGGTAAGGCACGAACGGGTAGTAGTCCACGAAATCGTCCTGCGAATCGTAGATGCTGTAGGAAGCGGGCAGCTTGAACTGCAGGTCGAATCCTGCCTTGTACTTGCTGTAGAGCGAGGCCAGCTCCGGCTTCACCTCCTCTTTCTTGTCGAGAATACGTTTTTGGGTGATGACTTCCGGCTGCGTTCCTTTGAGTGACACCTTGACTTCAAAACGTCCCTTGATCTTGCCTTCCTTGTCTTTTTCCTCAGCGATGTTGCAGTCATCCATGATCTCCGAGAGGTCTTGCTGGGCGGTGCAAGCCACCCACACCTTGTTGCAGCAAGCCTCGGAGAGCTTGGTGATGATCTCCTGAAGATTGAGATAGCGGTCGCGCTCCTTGTTGATGAACTGGCTCACCTCGTCGGCGAGGAGAATCAGGCGGTAGTCTTCGCCCTTGTCCTTAAGCCATGAAGCCAGCTCCATGCCGAAACGGTCGATGCTCATGTTGGTGTCCCGCTTGATGATGCGCTCGCGGATGCTGTCCACAGAGAGTGTCGGGGCCAGTTCCCTGGCGATCTCGAGCACCCAATCCAGCTCATTGTCGATCAAGTCGGCAGCCACGCCCGGATCGTTCCAGTCAGCGCCTTCCTCTGCAATTCGCTTCTTGAAAGCCTCAAACACACCCTTTTCCGCCAACGGCTTCTCAAGATTCTGCGCAAGGGTGATGTTGAACTTGTTGAAGCCACGCTTGCCATTGAACTCGTTCCAGAAAACATGAAGGAAAGCCTTCTTCTTGTCGGTGGAGTTGTCGTAGCTGGTCTCAAGGTTGAAGATGCAAGTGTCGATGGTGGCATGCTTCAGCCAGTCGGCAATAGAGAGCAACTCGTCGTAATCGAAACCAAGGTTGTGCTTCTCGTCGAGCGGGTCGATGGCTTTCACCGCTTCGAGCAGACGAGAGAGGGCAGCGTCACGGGTGGAAGGCGTGATACAGTAGTCGAGGTATTTCAGGAAGTGAGACTTTCCAGAGCCATAGTAGCCATCGATCCAGATGCCGACGTGGTCGTAAGGCTTGTTGTTCTTGATGGCGTCGAGTATGCGGAAGAGGCCGTTGATGATCTCATCCGTGAACACATATTCCTGGATTTCTATCCGTTCTGTCTCCGGGTCGAACTTGGTGGCGCTGACGGCTGGATTGACCGCCCGGTTGATGGGTTTGCTGTATAAATCTTTCAGTTTCATACGTTATTCATTGATTAATAGTGTCGCGCGATAGGTGTGGTTGTCGGGAAGCGTGTCGAACAATCTGAACGAATTGCCATCTCTATGTCCTGGATAGAAGACGATGATCTTATACTTCCCTGTCTCGTTATAGTCCTCGTAGAGGGCAAGGAACTCGTTGACTCTCAGGTATGGAAACATGCTGCCGACGCCATACAGGAAAACGTATGGACGGCGGTACCCATCCCTGATGGTGATGTGGTCGATGATGCGCTGGTGGATGTACCGTACAAACTCCGGTGAATGAGCGTTGCGAGTCAGTGTGTCCTGGGTGTTCCGCGCGTTGGACGGGTCGACCCGCTCTTTCTCCAACTGGTACTTCAGCATGGACGGATGACGCAGGAACTTCTTCCGGTCAAGATAATGGCAGAACTCCTCAAACAGATTGAGGGTAAGCACATCGACATAGTTCACGGGACGGATCAGGTTCGCCTTGAACTCTTGGATCTGCCTACGTATGTCGTACTCTTTCTCTGTCGGGTACTGATAGATGAAGAAGTTATAGAACAAGTCCCCGTTCTCCGTGTCCTGGAAACCAGGGCTGTTCAGTTTGTCATCAAGTTCTTTTATGGTCATATCATAGATTTCTTAATATTCTCAATCTCATAGGGTTGCAGAAGACAGGCCTCCAGAAACCAAGGCTCCCCTTTCGTCAGGTAATACCCGAAATTGGTGCAGGAAAGAGCCTGCAAATGATTGTTGATGTCAAGCATGCCGACTTTCCGCAGGATGGTCAGATACGCTCCCGCCACCTTTCCTTTCGTGAGGTCGCTCCAAGAGTCAACGAACTCGTCCTTGGCTGAGATTTCGTTGAACTCCACCATGAGGTCATCCTTGTCAAGACTCTTCGAGACGCTGTTCCATTTGCGCATGGTGACATTCACATGGAAGTCGAAACAGATCCTGTAAGTCTTCAGTATCACATAGAAGAGGGCGACGACCTTGTCTCCGAGGCTCATAGCATTGAAGTCGTTCCAAAAGGAAGGAGGCATCGCGCGATAGCGCCGCCTTATCTCGTGAATGTTTCGCGAGCGCGCCGCCTCCGCATTGATGTGCAGCAGATTGTTGTTGATCTTTTCCTCCTTCAGAAGTTCCTCACTGTTCCGAGCCTGAAGCAAAGGCAGAAGGATAAGGGTTTCCTCGAATAGGAAGCCTCCTCCTGTCAGGGCTGCGGTGTACTGGCTGTTGTTCTTGTCCATTAGCTGATGTGTCAGGTTTGTCCGTCTCTTCGAGGCCTCCAGTGGTCTCTACGGTTTACACAAAAGTAATGAATTAATCCGAGACAACAATCAGAAAGAAGCGTGATTATCAACCGGAAGTTCAAAGAGTCCCGCAAATAAAGTCATTTCCCTGACAGCAAGCGGAGGGAGATGCGTTTCCGGTCCAGATCGACGTCAAGGACGCTGACGTTGACCTTTTGGTGGAGCTTGACTTTCTGGCCGCGCATCTGGGAGACGTGGACAAGACCGTTCTCGTGGATGCCGATGTCCACAAAGGCGCCGAAGGCGGTCACGTTGGTGACGATTCCAGGCAGTTCCATGCCCGGTTTCAGGTCGTCAATTTCGTGGATGTCATCAGCGAAACTGAATTCCTGAGCGCTCTGGCGAGGGTCACGGCCAGGTTTTGCAAGCTCCTTAAGAATATCATTGATCGTAGGAAGGCCGAACTCACCCTCGACGTAGGCCGCCGGATCTATCTTCCCTATCAAGGCCTCATTGCCCACCAGATCCCTGGTGCTGACACCCAAATCGGAAGCCATCCGGTCAACTATGTGGTAGCATTCCGGATGCACGGCTGAGTTGTCAAGCGGATTCTCGGCGTCCTGGATGCGAAGGAAACCGGCGCACTGCTCGAAAGCCTTCGGGCCGAGTTTCGGGACCTTCCGGAGTTGGGTCCTGGACGAAAAACCTTTGATGGAAGACCGATAATCCACAATGTTGGAAGCCAAAGCCGGACCTATGCCCGAAACATAACTCAGAAGATACGGACTGGCTGTGTTGAGATTCACTCCGACACTGTTCACACAAATAACTACAGTGTTATCCAGTTTCTCACGGAGCAGATTCTGATCCACATCGTGCTGGTACTGTCCTACACCCAATGACTTAGGGTCAATCTTCACCAGTTCTGACAACGGATCCATCAGACGGCGGCCGATCGAAACAGCACCGCGGACTGTCACATCCTCATCGGGGAACTCCTGCCTCGCGACCTCGGAGGCTGAATATATCGACGCACCGTCCTCACTGACAGTGAACACTTTGACGTTCTCCGGGATTCCGACACGCTTGATGAAATCCTCGGTCTCACGGGAGGCCGTGCCGTTTCCTATGGCGATGACCTCGATGGCATATTCATCAATCATCGCGGCGACGGACATTATCGACTTGATCTTCTCGCTCTGAGGAGGATGCGGGAATATGATCTCGTGGTGCAGGAGGTTGCCTCGCTCGTCCAGACAGACGATCTTGCAGCCGTTGCGGAAGCCTGGATCGATCGCCATTGTCCTCTTCTGGCCGACCGGAGCGGAAAGCAGAAGTTGTGTGAGATTCTCACCGAACACATTAATGGATTCTTTGTCAGCCTTTTCCTTGGCCTCCTTGACAACCTCGTTGGTCAGTGACGGCTCAAGAAGACGTTTGTAGGCATCATCGACGGCCTGACGGATCTGCTCTGCCAGTTTAGAGCCCGGGTAACGATGCTCCTGGCAGAAATCGTAATAGATCTTGTTGCCGCATTTCTCCGGATCGGCATCAAGCCCGATGGACAAGAAGCCCTCTTTCTCGGCGCGCAGAATCGCCAGCAGATTGTGGGACGGAATCCTTTGCAAAGGCATGGAGAAATTGAAATAAGTCCTGTACTTCGAGGCATCGGCATTGTCCGAAGCCGCCTTGGTTGCCTTGGACTCGATCCTGCGGGTCCTGAATATGTGCCTGAGGTTCTCGCGGACAGTCTGCGACTCGGAAATGCGCTCGGCGATGATGTCTCGGGCACCGGCAAGAGCCTCCTCAACGGAACCGACCTTGTCTCCGACATATTTCCTGGCCTCGGCCTCCGGGTCCGTGACCTCAACCTTCCACATCTTGTCGGCCAAAGGCTCCAGGCCTTTTTCCTTCGCCATCGTCGCACGGGTTCTGCGCTTCGGTCTGTACGGCAGGTACAGATCCTCCAATTCACTGGCCACCACGCAGTTCTCGATCTTGGATCGAAGCTCGTCGGTAAGTTTGCCCTGATCGGCGATCGTGGACAGGATTCCAGACTTCCTCTTCTCCATCTCGGTGAACACATCGTTCCAGTGCTTGATCTCAGCGACAGCGACATCGTCAAGCCCACCGGTCTTTTCCTTCCTGTAACGGCTGATGAACGGAATCGTGTCGCCTTCCTCGAAAAGGTGCACGCAGTTCTCGACCTGCCAATCCTTGACGCCGATGGCGCGGGCGATGTAGTCAATATAGATATTTTTCATATTCAAAGTGTTAAAAATCAATCCTGCGAAACAACCCTCAACTCTTCCCTATAGGCCGAGAAAATCTTGGACTTGGAAACAAAACCAACATAAGTCCTGTCACGCCGGACAACCGGAAGATTCCAGGCCGAAGTGTCCTCGAATTTCTTCATCACGGAATCCATCTTCTCATCCTCGTAGACATATTCCTCGGCACTCCGCATAAAGTTGAAGACGTGCAGGGTCTCATATTCATCGGTTCTGAACATGTCCTTGCGGATGTCCTCCAAAGAGACATAGCCTTGGAAGCGATCCACCGAGTCAAGGACAGGGAATATGTTTCTGGTGGATTCGGAGACAACCTCGACAAGCCGCCCGAGGGTGTCATCAATCTTCACAGTGGAGAAGTCTGTCTCAATCACATCGGACACCTTCAGCAAGGTCAGAACGGCCTGATCGCTGTCATGGGTCAAGAGTTCTCCCCTCTGTGCGATTCGTTTGGTGTAAATGGAGTACTTCTCGACTATCCTGGTCGTTCCGAAAGCGATTGTCGAGGTAAGGATCAGCGGAAGAAACAGGTCGTAACCTCCTGAGATCTCGGCGATAAGGAAGATCGCCGTCATCGGGGCCTGCATCACTCCGGCCATCAGCCCGGCCATCCCGACAAGTACGAAATTCTGCTCAGGAACACTCATCATGGTGCCGTCAAAGATCAGGTTCATGGTTCTGGCCACAACGAAGCCGGCGATCGCGCCGACAAAAAGCGTCGGACCGAAAGTGCCACCCACTCCCCCGCCGGCGTTGGTAAGGGTCATGGAAAACACCTTGAGCAGCAGAATCAGCAGGAAAAAAACCGGCACGGACCAAGGGCTGTCAGTCAAAAAGGCGAGCGGAGTCTGACCGTCCAAAGAGAGTTCCTGTCCGTTAAGAAGAACCCCCAATGATTCATAGCCTTCGCCATAGAGCGGAGGGAAAAGGAATATCAGGATTCCGAGCCCGACAGCGCACAACGCCCATTTAAGGAAAGCGTTGTCCATCTTGCCGATTCGGTCCTCCAGTTTGAGGGTCGTTCGAATGAAATAAATGGAGCAAGCGCCGCAGAAAAGCCCCAGAATGATGTAGAAAGGAATATTCTTGAGCACAAACGGTGTCAGGGTGCATTCGAACGGAGTCGAGGAGCCAAGGAATATGTACGAGACCACAGTCGCTGACACAGTCGAAAGCAGCAGCGGCATCATCGAGTTCATCGAAATGTTGAACAAAAGAATCTCCAACACGAACAGGACACCGGCGAGAGGAGCCTTGAATATACCCGCGACAGCGGCGGCGGCTCCACAGCCCAGCAGCACGGTCATGCTCCTGTAGGACAATCCCATATACCTGGCAAAGTTGGAACCGATGGCCGCTCCCGTGTAGACGATCGGGGCCTCCGCTCCGACTGAGCCTCCGAATCCGATCGTCACCGAACTTGCGGCGATCGAGGACCACATGTTGTGCGGCTTGATCCTGGACTCGTGCCTTGACACCGCCTGAAGAACCTTCGTGACTCCATGACCGA
>DJRG01000090.1:21287-32032 GCA_002438845.1 Bacteroidales bacterium UBA6366 | reverse complement strand
CCTTCCTGGATCATCGAGATCAAGGTCTTGAGCAGCACGGCGGCAAGCCCGACCACGATTCCGACCACGAGGCTGAGGACCAACAGCTGATTCCTTTCGGACCAACGGGATATGGGGTTGAACTTTGGCATATTCGTACAAATTTAATTATTTTTGTGACAGAACAAAACATCTAATATTCTTACGGCAATGAAAAAAGTCATCATTTCGCTGGTCTCCTCCCTGCTGGTCGCCCTGCTAGGGATTGTCGGATTGAACTTGTTCAAGGACAAAGGGCCTCGGGAAAGAGTAAAGGCGGATAACGGGAGCAGGATCATCGTGGAGGAACTCAGTTTCTACAGACATAATGACAAGATTTTCGGAAAGGTGTTCAAGCCGGCCGACGAGAAAGGTTTCTTCCCGGACTCACTCGGTCCGAGGCCGGTCATCGTGTTTTTCCACGAGCCGTTGAAGACCGCGTTCCCGGAAGGTCTGGTGAAGTCTCTGGTACCGGAAGGTCTCGTCGGCTACTCAACGGCCTTCCATGAGAACGCCAGGGACATCAGTTTCATGGTGAAGAAGATTGGCAAGGAGAAGTTCGCGGACTCGGAGAGGATAATCCTCATCGCAGACTCATTCTCTTCCGAGGCTGTGGTCAAGGCTTCATACAAACTGGGTAAGGCCGTGAGCGGCCTGGTGCTCATCGAGCCTGAACTCGGCGAAAAAGAGTCCAGACTTGTGCCTAAGCTCGGCTATGAGGTTCTGACAATTGACACGGCGGGGAAGACTTCCGCCAGGACGACCATTCTTGATTATCTCGAAACCAGAGGAGCGCTGAAATGAAAAAGACACGGTTCGGAATGGTTGGGACGGGGCGCATAAGCGACTGGGTTCTCAAGGGTGCGGTTTTGGAGCCTCGATTCGAGGCGGCGGCGGTTTGTTCACGTTCTTTGGAAAAAGGGAAGGCGTTCGCAGAGGCGCACGGTATCGCAAAAGTGTACACAGACTTAGACGAGATGGCGTCTGATCCGGAGATCGACGCGATCTACATAGGGACGCCTAACAGCACGCATCACGATCTCTCGATTCTTTGCATGAATCACGGCAAGCATGTTCTGTGCGAGAAACCGATGGCGTCCAACGCTCGCGAGGTGGGCGAAATGATTGATGCGGCAAATGCCAACGGGGTGATGCTGATGGAGGCTATGATCTCTACGCTTTGTCCTAATTTCGTGGTGGCAAGGGAGCGCTTGGCTGGGATGGGAAGCGTGCGCCACTACTTTGCGTCGTTCTGTCAATATTCTTCGAAATATGACCTGGTCAAGAGAATCATAGCGGGTGAGGACAATTCGGCTGTGCCGAGTTCCTTCAATCCTGACTGCTGCGGTGGGGCGTTGATGGACATAGGAATATACCCGATCTATCCGATGGTCTCGCTTTTCGGCCGTCCCCAAGGGCTCAAGGCCAGCGTCACGGCCTGCGAGGTGCCGGTGGGGAACGAATGGAAACGAATTGACCTGCAAGGGAGTGTGGTTTTTGAATATGACGGGATGAGCGCCACGGTATTATATTCAAAAATAGCGGATTCGCGACTTTGCACGGAGATTTCCTGCGATGGAGGGGTCATTTCTCTGGACCAGATCCACATCTGCCGCCACGCCGAGATGACAAGACGAGGCGCGCCGACTTCCGGGAGGTCTTCGGGGCCTCAGGCAGAGGACATCTCCGTCCCTGTTGACGCGGACGAGTACCTCTGCGAGTTCCGGGAGTTCATAGACGTGCTGGAATCCGGACGTTTGGAATCCTCTGTCAACAGTCTGGAGACCTCCCTGATCACCGCCGAAATCCTCGACGGGATCCGCCGACAGGCAGGTGTGGTCTTTCCTACGGATTAGCTCATTGTCCGCCAAGACGGTCGAAAAAGGTCAGGACATCCTCCCAGGTCTTGAAGGCGTCGGAGCCGAAAGGGATCATCGTGCCCATAAAGTCTTTGCCGCCATTGGTTTCCGGCTCGGCATCGATCAGATAGTCGGCCAGAAGGAGATTCTTGTGGTTGGTGATCGTGACACGATTCCAGACAGGGACACCGAGGTTGGTCTCGCACCAATTCACGACTTTCTGACAGAGTTCAGGAGTGTTGTACGGCACTCCGGCGACAATGTGGACATCATAGTTCACGGCAAGCGAGGCGACGGACTTGGCGAAACCGCTGGAATGATTGATTATCCGGTCACTCAGCGAGATGAACAAAACTGGCTTCTGAACGTTCCTCTGCCTGTCATCGATCCATTGAATCACAGGAAGGATGGAATGGAGGATGGCGTTGTCATTGAGGTAATGCTCTCCGTCGAACCTTATGGCCTGAGGATAATGCTCACAGAAAAGGTCGAATGTATGAACCAAGGTGTCGTGGATTCCGTAAAGTCCGAAGACCTTGTCCTGGTCCTCAGCCGCACGCTCGAAGCAATGTGAGCTGATCTCCCGGAAATGCTCCAACAGGGTCTTCGTGACCAGAAACGATGTCTCTCCGTCTTGACGGGGATTGTGATACTCTTGCCTGCCCAATCCGTTGTTTTTCAACAGAGTGTCAGCCAGTTGAAAGGCAGGGTTCACTAGAATGCGATCCACTCCGTAAAGCATCTCGGCGTACATAGCCCCCATCGAGGTTCCGATGATCAGATCAGGCTTTTCCGACGCAAGCATATTCCTTAAAAGTTCCATCGCTTCGAAAGGCTCCACCGGCAGGTCAGGTGCTATCACCTCCGCCTGGGGCATCAGCAGCCTCAACGTCCTGACACTTCCGTTCCGGCCGCTGGATGCGAATCCGTGCACATAGAGTATCTTTTTCCCAGCCATCAGGGTCGGACGCGCATATTCGTAAAGTTCCATAAGTTACCACTTACTCATTTTGTCATGTATTTACAAAAATAACAATTTTCATTTTCAAATGATTGGGCGGATGCTTGAAATTACTGACGGAAATGGCTATCTTTGAGAGATTGATATTTTTAATTGACACTGACTATGACAGATCTGAAAAAAATAGTTGAGCTTTTCGCCATCGAGGGCGAGGTCAAAGAGATAAAGCCGTTGGGTAATGGTTTGATTAACGACACTTATAAAGTTATCACTGAGGGCGATGCGCCGGATTATGTGCTCCAGAGAATCAATAATGCGATCTTTACGGACGTGGATCTTCTCCAGAGCAACATCGAGGCCGTGACCAGACATATTCGTAAGAAACTTGAAGCGGAAGGAGCGGAGAACATCGACCGCAAGGTACTGAGGTTCATTCCGTTGAAATCAGAAGGAGAGAGGTTGGAGGTCCTGATAAGCGACAAGCCGAGGACCTACTGCCTTGAGGACGGAAAGTACTGGAGGGTGTCAGTGTTCATCAATGACGCCTACACCTACGAGACAGTCAACCCGGAGTACTCTGAATATGCCGGTGAGGCTTTCGGAAACTTCGAGGCAATGCTCGCTGACATCCCAGACACGCTCGGAGAGACGATTCCTGACTTCCACAACATGGAGTTGAGACTTAGGCAGTTGGTAGAGGCCGTGAGAGAGGACAAGGCTGGACGTCTTCACGCTGATGACAAAACAGAGGAACAGGAACTACACAAGATTCTGGAGGACATCGACAAGTACGGGGTCCAGATGTGCAAGGCAGAGCAGCTTCACCGTGAGGGAAAACTTCCTAAAAGAATATGCCACTGCGACACGAAGGTCAACAACATGATGTTCGACAAAGACGGCAAGATCCTCTGTGTCATCGATCTGGACACCGTGATGCCGAGCTATGTGTTCTCGGACTTCGGGGATTTCCTACGCACGGCAGCAAATCCGGTCGCCGAGGATTCTCCCGAACTGGAGAAGGTCGATTTCGACATGGAAATCTTCAAGGCTTTCACACGTGGTTACATAAAAGGCACAAAGCCATTCCTGACCCCGATTGAAAGAGAAAATCTGCCTTATGCGGCATGCCTCTTCCCGTTCATGCAGGCTGTCCGCTTCTTCGCTGACTACATAAACGGTGACACCTACTACAAGATCAAGTACCCGGAGCACAACCTCGTCCGCACCCGCAACCAGTTGAAGCTCTTCCACTCCGCACTAAGCAAGGTTCCACAAATGACATCATTCATAGAATCAATAAAATAGCACACGAATATGAAACGCAGGGATTTTCTTAGGACCGCGGGGCTGGCGACTGCCGGAAGCGGGCTTGTCATCGGAACAGGAGGGCTCATCACCGGATGCGCCGGCAAGGAGAGCGGGAATGTTCCCCAACCGTACAAAGTTGGCGGCACGGCAAGGATGAAGCTGAGCTTCGAGCCGTATGAGCTCAAGCTGCGGCACACGTTCACTGTGGCTTCATATTCAAGGACCACCACGCCGGATGTGCAGGTTAAGATTGAATATGACGGGTTCACCGGCTACGGAGAGGCTTCGATGCCGCCATACCTCGGGCAGACCGTGGAGAGCGTCTGCAACTTCTTGAAAAAGATTAATTTGGAGCAGTTCAGCGACCCGTTCCAGATCGACGACATCCTGACTTATGTCGATGGGATCAACGAGGGCGACACCGCCGCGAAAGCCGCTGTGGACATCGCCCTGCACGACCTTGTGGGCCAGTTGATGGGACAGCCGTGGTATCGGATCTGGGGACTCAACGCGGCGAAGGCCCCGAACACCACTTTCACGATCGGGATCGACACTCCGGATGTGGTGCGCGAGAAGACCAAGGAATGTGCCGAGCAGTTCAACATTCTTAAAGTCAAGGTCGGGCTCGACAACGACAAGGAAATGATCGAGACCATCCGTGAGATCACAGACCTGCCTCTCGCCGTGGACGCCAACCAAGGCTGGAAGGACAAGGAGAAGGCTCTGGAGATGATCTACTGGCTGAAGGAGCACGGGGTCGTGATGGTCGAGCAGCCGATGCCGAAGGAGATGATGGACGAGAACGCATGGCTTACCGAGCGCAGCCCGCTTCCGACGTTCGCCGACGAGGCCATCCAGCGTCTCGCTGATGTACAAAGGGTAAAAGGTGCGTACACCGGCATCAACATCAAGCTGATGAAGTGTACCGGAATGCGCGAGGCCTGGAAGATGCTTAACTACGCCCGCGCGGAAGGGATGAAGGTGATGGTCGGCTGCATGACCGAGACCTCCTGCGCCGTGACCGCCGCCGCACAGCTCTCCCCTGCCGTGGATTTCGCGGATCTTGACGGCAACCTCCTCATAGCCAACGACCGGTTTGAGGGAATGACCGTCGTCGACGGAAAAATCACTCTTCCGGATCGCCCTGGTCTCGGACTCAAATTACTGTAAGTCATGGCGATGAAAAGAAAAGAGATAGTACTCTGGACGCTGGTGGCGATAGCGCTGGCGGCGAACATCTGGCTGCCGAGGCAGATGAGGTACAAATATTCATGGGACAAGGATCTGGCGCAAAGGTTGGCGACGGAGTTCTGCGCCACAAGGGAGGATGTGAAGGAATATATTCAGAAATACATTCCTGATGTCACTGACGGGCAGATCGACAAGTGGACCGTTTCCGGAGAATTGGAATCGATGCAGATCGGAAAACGCACGATGTATTTCTCCGCCGCCGCACGCAACCTGTTCAGGATCAATCCGGAGTTGGCTGCAATAAAAGCCGCGGCAGACTCTAAGGATGAGGAGTTGTCCAAGAGTGGGACTTCGCTGTCAGGACATGAGGCAATTGATGCGATAACGATTCCACAGATTAAAAAGCAGGTGCTGGAAAACATCGCCTCCGGGAAGGAGAATCCATATTTCGCCCTGCCGAAGAGGATGAGGGTGACATTCACCCTCTCGGTCCACGCCAACACGTTGCGGCCTGGCCAGACCCTCCGTTGCTGGCTGCCGCTTCCTCGTCAAGATGTTCCCCGCCAGACCGATTTCAGATTCATCGAGGCCGGAGTCAATGGCGTGGCATACCCGGTTGAGAGACTGACTTTCTCTGAGCCATGGCACCCACACAGCAGCGTCTACATGGAGGCCAAGACCGTCAAGAACAAACCTACCGTCTTCCACGAGGTCTTTGAATATACCTCCAGCGGGGAGTGGCATCCTATCGATTCATCCAAAGTGCTGGCTTACAACACTTCCGACCCTGATTACAAGGAAAATACAGCCGAGCGTGAGCAGCACGTGATCTTCACTGACAAAATCAAGGCCGCCGCTGATTCAGTCACGGCCGGCATCGGCAACCCTTACCTTCAGGCCAAGGCGATCTACACGTGGATTGACAAGACATTCCCGTGGGCATCGGCCAGGGACTATTCCACAATCGAGAATATTCCTGAATATGTCCTGACGAACCGCCACGGCGACTGTGGACAGGTGACTCTCCTGTTCATCACTATGTGCCGCTACAAAGGCATCCCGGCCAGATGGCAGAGTGGTCTGATGATGCATCCGGGAGCCGGCAACCTGCATGACTGGGGTGAGGTCTATTTCGAAGGCTACGGCTGGGTTCCAGTTGATCAGAGTTTCGGAATCACCTCCTATGGCGGTGATTTCTTCCTCGGCGGCATCGAGCCTTACCGGATGATTGTCAACTCCGATTTCGGAGGCAATCTCGACCCTGAAAAGAAGTACCCACGCAGCGACACCGTCGATTTCCAACGTGGAGAGGTCGAGTGGGACAAAGGCAACCTCTACTTCACCCAATGGGACTACGATTTCAAGATTGAGTATCTGGATTAGCCCTGCTACAGCTTTACTGTGGAGGAATCCCCGTGATAGGCGATCTCCACACCTTTTGAGCCCTTAGGATAGGCGAAAGCGTTCTCCGGCGTGACAAGCACGATGTTGAAAGTACGGTCTTTCAGCATGCCGGTGAACTCACCCTTACGGTCTCCGATGGTCAGGGTACGGGATGAGTCATCGTAGGTGAACTCTATCGTCGAATATGCCCCTTTCTCGTAATTGTAGTTCGTGTTCTCGTCCTCGTAAAGGGTGAACGAGCCGTTCTTTCCGGCATAGACATAGAGGTCGATGACATCGGCAGGCTTTTCGTCAGACCACTGGATCTCCGGGCCGAACGGGATGATTGAGCCTGCACGGACGTACAAAGGAATATATTCATAAGGAGCCTCGACCATGAGAGTCTGCCCTCCGGCGATGAACTTGCCGGTGTAGAAATCGTACCAGCCCTCGCACTCAGGGAAATAGACGCTGCGGGAGCGGACTTTATATTCAGAGACAGGGCAAGACATCAGAGCCGGGCCAAGCATCCACTGGTCGCTGATGTCGGCCACATTACGGTCGCCCGCGAAATCCATCGGAAGGCCGCGGAGCATGGTGTAGTCTTCGAAATGCACGGCTCCTGTCAATGAATAGAGGTACGGCATCAAACGGTAGCGCAACTTCATGTAATAGAGGATGCTTGAATATGTCGGTGTCCCTTCCGGAGCTATATTCCAAAGTTCCCTTCTCGGCCATTGTCCGTGCGTGCGGAACAGCGGAACGAAGGTGCCGAACTGATGCCAACGCGTCTGGAGCTCACGCCACTCATCGAGGTCGGGTGTAACCTTTCCGGTGTTGTCAAATGTGGAAACCGCTGCCGTGTACTTGTCCATCACGCTGAACCCTCCGATGTCCATTCCCCAGAACGGAACTCCGCTCATCGAGAAGTTAAGGCCCGCGGCCATCTGTGCGCGCATGTCGTTCCAGCATGTACCGATGTCTCCGCTCCATGTGGCCGTCGAATATCTTTGCAGCCCGGCGAAGCCGCTTCTTGTCAGCAGAAACACCCTCTTGTCCGGATCGATTCCGCGCTGTCCGTTGTAGATGGCGTCAGCGTTGACAAGGGCGTAGGCGTTGAGATACTCGGTGGAAGGTCCAAGGGCTGTCGGGGTTGTCAGAGCCTTCTGGTAATCCATTGGCAGACAGTCCCGAAGATTAGGTTCGCTGGCATCCATCCACCATGCGTCAATCTTCCGGCCGTACTTCGAGTAAAGGCTTTCGTCCATCTGCTTCCAAAACATCTTCCGGCCACCTTCAGAATAGGCGTCGTAGAATGATTCCATGTGGCCAAGCCAGTCCTTCAGACTGTCCTTTTCGGCAAGCGGATAGACATAGCCCGCCTTTTTAAGTTCTTGATAATGATCAGTGTTGACATAGAATTTCGGCCAGACACTGATCATGAAACGCCCGTGCATGGCGTGCACGTCATCAAGCATCTTCTCCGGGTCAGGGTACCGCGTCTCGTCAAACTCGTGGCTTCCCCACTGGTCATCCTTCCAGTACTGCCAGTCCTGGACAATGTTGTCCACAGGAATATTCCTGCGCCTAAGCTCGGCCAACGTGCCCACAAGATCCTCCTGGGTGCTGTAACGCTCGCGGCTCTGCCAGAACCCAAGCGCCCATTTCGGCATCACCTGAGCCTTTCCGGTAAGGGTTCTGTAGCCGGAGATCACCTCGTCCATGCTGTTTCCGGCGATATAATAATAGTCCAGTTCCGGACTCATCTCCGACCAGAACGAGAAACGGCTCTGCTCGGCCTCGGTCATTGGCTCAGCCACTCTCAGTCCGATGTACGAGACATCCCCGTCCGGCCTCCAGCTGACTTTAATCGGAGTCTTCTCACCTTTCTTGAGACTTACTGTGAATTTGTAGGAATTCGGATTCCATGCCGGTCTCCAACGCTCGGAGACAACCTCTTTGCCGTCTATCGAGACGCTCTGGAAGCCTGCATAATAAAGTATGAAATGATAGTCAGCGTCCTGCGGAGCCTCGATGAAGCCCTCGTAGGTCACGTCCGCGCCTTTAAGAGGCATTTTCGGAAGATTCGGGATAACCCATTCGTTCTCATAGTACAGGGAATCCTCCTGCCTGACAAGAGGATCGCCTGTGGCCGGAGTGTATGTCGCAGTCAATCCACTTTCACTGCCATCCTTACCATAGAGTCTGAAGGCTTGGTTCAGCTGCATGTAAGGCTTCGGGTTTCCCCAACGGCTCAGCGAATAGTTGTCCACGAGCACACCGTAGCCCCTGTTGCTGACCACGAACGGGATGGAGACCTTGGTGTTGTACTGGAACAGTTCCTCGTTGCCGCACTTGTGGTTGAATTCCAGAGACTGATGCTGGCCAAGGCCGTAGAACGCCTCATCCTGCGGAGAATCAAAAGTGAAGAGCGAGGAATATTCATGCCTACCCTCGACAGTAATCGGGGTGAACGACATCGTGTTGCCGCCCAAGATTGTAGAACCGTCCTTGTCCGCGAAGCTGACCGCTCCGTCCCTAAACCTGACAGAGGCCGTCACTGAGGAAGTGACGACAGAAACCGTGCTGTCCGTGGAGGCCACGGTGAATTCCGGCTTTGATTCCGACGGGACAATGATGAGACTTTTCCTGTCAGCGAACCTGGTCTCAGGAGTGGCGGTAACTCTTACAAGATTGTCGCCTTTCACCTGAAGCCGCACCAACGCCGGCCCGTCAGCCGTCTTGTCCGCGACACGGACAGTTATTCCGTCAGCATTCTGTTTCCAACCCTGACCGCAACATCCCACAGCCGCGACAAGAGCCAACGTGAGCAAAAAGATCCTACTTGGTTTCATTGTGGTTAAAACGTTGATTATTAATCCATATTTCCCACAAACTTACACAAATAATCCTAAAGGAGGTCATTCGCCCCTCCACTCTCGCAAAAAAAGCGCATCATTTGTCAAGATAATACAGATTTCCAGACAGCGAAAGCCTCGTGACCGCAGCAGAGTAAGGGTCGGATGACACAAAAAATGCCGGGCACTTCGACAAACTCAGTGTCCGGCATATATCATATTCATTCACCGCTACTTGCGGCAGGCGTCGGCGATGACTTTCTCGCTGCGGGCGATGAAGTCGGAGAGGGCCTTGCCTTTGAGGAGGCCGTTGGAAAGAAGGGCGAGGTCGATAACCTGCTTGAGGATGTCGTTGCCGGTGGCATATTCATCAACCACGGCCTGATGGGCATCCTTGATGGCCTGACGCTCGTCGTTGATTTTCTTCTTCTCGTCCTCGGAAGCGTCCTTGCCTGGCTCGGCAGGAAGTTCCTGCATCGGTGTGATCTTAGACTTAGCCTCCGTGACGATTCCAGCCATGACAGGGTTCTCAAGGTTGACGGTGATGTTGAACGACTCCGGCATATTCCCGTAGAAGTTCATTCCGCCGCCCATCGCGCTCATCTCGCGGTAACGCCTCATGAACTCGTTGCGGGTGATGATCACCGGAGCGGCGTTCTCGCCGAGGTTGTCGGCCTCCACGAAGTAGTCGTTGCCCTTCGGCAGGACAGCCTTGAACATCGCGCTGAGGTCATCCTTGTCGGCCTGAGCCATTTCCGGCTTAACCTTCTCGCTCTTAGGGATAAGGTTGTCGATGGTGTCTGAGTCCACACGGGCGAATCTTGTGTCAGGGATCTTCTGCTCCAACAGGTTGACATAGTGGGCATCAAGCTCGCAGTCCATCAGGAGCACATCGTAGCCTTTGTTCTTGGCCGCCTCGATGAAAGCGTACTGCTCGTCGGTGTCGGTGGCGTACAGGTAAACGACCTTCTTGTCCTTGTCGGTCTGGTTCTCGGCGATGGCCTTGCGGTAGTCCTCCAGAGAGAAGTACTTGCCGTCCGTGTTCTTGAACAGGGCGAACTTTAGTGCCCTCTCGCAGAACTTCTCGTCGGAGAGCATGCCATATTCAATGAACAATTTGAGGTTGTCCCACTTCTTCTCCCAGGCGTCGCGCTCGTTCTTGAAGAT
>DJRG01000090.1:0-21195 GCA_002438845.1 Bacteroidales bacterium UBA6366 | reverse complement strand
AGGGATGTCCGGAGAGTCGATGACACCGTGAAGAAGTGTCAGGAAGTCAGGGACGATGTTGTCCACGTGATCCGTTACGAACATCTGGTTGCAGTAGAGCTGGATGTTGTTCTTCTCGATCGCCATCCTGTCCTTGATCTTAGGGAAGTAGAGGATACCGGTCAGGTTGAACGGATAGTCCACGTTCAGATGGATGTAGAACAGAGGATCTTCCTTCATCGGGTAGAGATCCCTGTAGAACTTCATGTAGTCCTCTTCCTTAAGCTCGGAAGGCTTGCGGGTCCAAAGCGGCTCGATCTTGTTGATGACGTTGTCCTTGTCAGTGTCGACATATTTTCCGTCCTTCCACTCCTGCTCTTTGCCGAAGACGACAGGAACCGGCATGAACTTGCAGTACTTGTCCAGAAGCTGCTGGATCTTGCCCTTGGTGCCATAGTCCTTGGCGGCCTCGTCGTCGAGATAAAGGGTGATTACAGTGCCCCTATCGTTCTTGTCGCAAGGACCCATCTCGAACTCAGGATTGCCTTCGCAACTCCAGATCACACCTTCAGCGCCGTCTTTCCATGAAAGGGACTCAATCGTCACCTTCTTGGCGACCATGAAGGCTGAGTAGAAGCCCAGTCCGAAATGGCCGATGATGTTCTGGTCCTTGTACTTCTGGAGGAACTCTCCGGCTGAGGAGAACGCGATCTGGTTGATGTACTTGTCGACCTCCTCATCGGTCATACCGATACCGTTATCGATGATTCTCAGCGTCTTGGCTTTCTCGTCAAGTTCGACACGAACCTTGAGTTCTCCAAGCTCACCCTTGAAGTCGCCGTTTGAGGCAATCGCCTTCATCTTCTGCGAAGCGTCCACCGCGTTCGCAACCAATTCCCTCAGGAATATCTCATGATCCGAATAGAGGAACTGCTTGATGACCGGGAATATGTTCTCGGTCGTCACTCCAATCTGTCCTTTGTTTTTTGTTGCCATAATATCTTTCCTTTTAAAATTTTACGAATATAAAAACCGACCTTGCTGTCCGCAAGGCCGGTAATGGATAGTCAAAATATGTTCCAAGTCAGTTCTGCTGACAAAATGTCACCTCATGCCAAATCTGTCGCCGATGCAGTCACTTCGACTGGTTGGTGAGCATGCCGAACCACAGCGGCCAGGACTACTTGTAAAGGAAGCGCTTGATGCTCATCTTAGGGGTCTTCTCGAACGGCTGGTCCACGATCTCGACCTTGGTGATCTGGCTGTAGTTCGGGAGTTGTTTGTCGGAGTTGATGCGGATTCTTTCTGGGAGATCCGCAATCGCCTCAGCGTCAAGGGCATCCCTACGCAGGGCCTCTTGATCAAGATAGACAAGGGCCACGAGCTTGGCGGCACGGTCAACGACGACGGACTCCTGGACGTAAGGCTGGCTGTTGACTACTGCCTCAACCTCCTCCGGATAGATGTTCTGGCCATTGGCTGAGAGGATCATCGACTTGCTGCGGCCTTTGATGTAGAGGTTGCCGTCAGCGTCGAACAGCCCGAGATCTCCGGTGCGAAGGAATCCGTCCTCGGTGAAAGCGTTGGCGGAAGCCTCAGGATTCTTGTAATAGCCGAGGCATATGTTGTCACCTTTAGCCTGGATCTCACCGACAATATGCTGAGGGTCATCGGAATCAATCCTGACCGTGGCGCAATCGACAGGCTTTCCGCAGGAACCGGCGACATATTCAGCGCTCCCGGCATAAGCCAGCAGAGGGGTAGCCTCGGTCATGCCATAGCCGACGGTGTAAGGAAGTTTGATCTTCTGGAACCATTTCTCGATCTCCGGATTCACAGGCGCGCCACCCATGATGAATTCTCCGACCTCGCCACCGAAAGCATTGATCAATCCCTCTCGGATCTTATTGAATATAATTTTGTTGACACCGGGAACTTTCGTCAAGAACTTTATCAGCGGCTTGTCCAGCATAGGCTTGATCTTGGACTTGAAGATCTTTTCCATCACGAGCGGAACGGTGATGAGCTGGTAAGGCTTAACCTCTTGGAAAGCCTTCATCAGAGTGCTCGGGGTCGGGGTCTTGCCCAACCAATAAATCGAGGTTCCATTGCAAAGAGGGTAGATGAACTCGGTCACAAGGCCGTACATGTGGGCCATAGGCAGCATCGAGATCATCCTGTTCTTGTCCGATGTCGGGCGATGGACCTGGCTGAACTCGATCGTCGCGCTGAAGTTCCTGTAGGTCAGCATTACACCCTTAGGGTTTCCGGTCGAGCCGGAAGTGTAGTTGATGACCGCGAGGTTGTCCCAGTTGTCGGTCGGATAGACAACGTCCTCAGGGCCGAACCCGTCAGGATATTTCTCCGCCAAAAGATTGTCTATGTTATTCCAGATCTCTTCGATCTCAGGCTTACGGCAGTAAAGGATCTTGAGGTTGTCCACATCCATCACGACTTTCACCTCCGGCATCTTGGCGATGTCAAGTTTCGCCCATTTGTCAGCGTTGGTCAGAAGGGCCATGCTGTCGGAATGGTTCACGAGGTTCTCGACACTGTCAGGGGTGAAGTCGGCAAGAATCGGAACTATGACCGCCTCATAGGTGTTCACTGCCAGATAGGACATCCCCCAGCGGGCGCTGTTTCGTGCCCAAAGGGCGATGTGCTGTCCTTTCTGGAGACCGGCCTTGTCGAAGAAGATGTGAAATTTCTCGATGAGGGTCGCCATCTGCGAGTATGTGAACGATTCACCGCCGATGGTGTTGAGGGCGGATTTGTTCCAGTATTTTCTTGTCGCGTTCTGAAGTCGGGTTAAATAGTGGTCCATATTCAAAATCTCAAATTAACTTGGCAAAAATAACCGAAAGTCACGGATTCTTCAAAAGAATAAATATTATATTTGTAGAAATCGGTTATTTGTGGCGAAATTATGAAGAAAAGACCAATCGTAGCACTGATTTACGACTTTGACGGGACCCTTTCTCCCGGAAACATGCAGGAATTCGGATTCATCCAGGCCATCGGGAAGACGCCCGAGGAGTTCTGGAAAATGAGCGACGGACTCGCCGTCGGGCAGGACGCGAGCAATGTTCTCTCCTACATGAAGATGATGTTCGACGAGGCGAAAAAGAACGGAATCAAGCTTCGTCGGAGCGACTTCCGCAAGTTCGGTCGCCACATCCAACTCTTCGAAGGAGTGAAAGAATGGTTCAAGATGATCAATGAATATGGCGAATCGCGAGGGGTGCAGATCGAGCACTACATCAACTCCTCCGGCCTGAAGGAGATCATCGAAGGCAGCCCGATTGCCAAGGAGTTCAAGCACATCTTCGCCTGCACCTTCATGTACAACAAGGAGGGCGAGGCCGAATGGCCGGGAATCGCCGTGGACTACACGGCCAAAACCCAGTACATTTTCAAGATAAACAAGGGAATCTTCAGTGCCCACGACAACAAGATGGTCAACGAGAGCATCGCTGAGGACAAGAAGAGAATCCCGTACCCTCAGATGATCTACTTTGGAGACGGAGAGACCGACATACCGTGCATGAAGATTGTCAAGATGTTTGGAGGTCACGCCGTGGCAGTCTGCGACGAGAGCAACCCGAAGAAGAAAGCTTTCGCCAAGACGCTCCAGCACCAAGGCCGCGTCAACTTCACCGTCCCCGCCAACTACACCAAGGACAGCAAGACCTACAAGGTCGTCTGCGCGATAATCGACAAGATCAAGGCCGACTGCGAGCTAAAGCGCCTCGCAAAAGCTCGGTAAAGCTCGGTAAAGGCAAGTGAAGTCCCCTTCTGAAATTTTGGTAACGTGCAAAATTTCAGAAGGGGACTTCACTTGCCGCCACGCCATGCGTGTCATCCGAAATGGCAATTTACAGCACTACTGTCTGTAATAGTCCTTGAAGGTGGTCCAGGAGTAGAAGGACGGGGCAGCCTGAGGGATAGGAAGAGAGGCTTCGTGGCCGTTGTAGAGGACTTTTACCAGAATCTCGGGGTTGCGCTTGCTGCGGTAGAAAATCAGCTGAAGGTTTGAGGCCATGGGGATGAAATCCGACCTCCACCAATTCTTCACCTCTTCCGGGTCGCTCACCACGGCACCGAAATTATCCAGTTTCATGTACGAGACCAGAGGAAGAATGGCTGTGTCGTGCGAAAAGCGAAGACTCAGCTGAACCTGGCCGGAAGCGAGGTCACGGTCAGCACACTCGATGATGTTCTTAAGTATGGCTGAGGTGTTGAGGACGCCTTTGTTGTCCGTCAATGGAGAGCGGCCCATGCTCAGGTACCCGTTGAAATTCCAAACCTCCCAGATGGCGAAGAGTTCCTCAAACGTGAAAACGTCCTCGAACCTGTCCGACGGCTCGTTGTCAAGACATTGAAGATCAAGGATAACGGTGCGTAGGTCCAGTTCGAACTTCCACATGCCGTAGGACTTCTCCAGAAAGTCCGTGTCATTGAAATACTTGGAGCAGAACCCTTTCACGTCCACCTTTGCGGAGAGAAGGCTGTCAGCCTTGGCGCGGGCACCGGCGGGAATCCGAGCCTTGACACGGTAAGGGTTAGCACCTCCGTTGGGATGAATCAGGGGCATGATCGACGTACTGCATTCCAGGCTGTAAGTCAAATCGTTGTCCAATCCCTTGAGTTCATCCATGAACAAATTCATGCTGACAATCACCCGCGGAGTCACCGTGCACAGGACCTCGGCGTTGGTCTTACCCTTGAACACCTCAGGAAAATCACGATACATCACATCGGCGATGCCACGAAGCTGTTCCTGACCTTTATGGGTCAGTTCTCCCCCACGGAACGCCACGGACGGATAGAAAGCCTCATAGCGGTCGCGGAGAGACTCCCCCGCATCTGTCAGTTTGCCGGAGTCATGGGCCTCAGTCAGAATCTTGCGGAGCTTCTCATAGACATTATCACTAATGGCATACCTTGCGCCGTGGCGGCCGATGTGGCTGATATATACAGGTTTGTAGCCTTTCGGAGCCGGGGTTAATCTCACGTCGTCAAAGCTGTACATGAAATATTCCCCGCCGGTCCTGTCCGGACAAGCCTTCATCTCGGCATGGGTGTCGTACTTACGCACGACATTCTTCACCCCGGATTCCGCCTCTACGGCCGCCCTTTGCTCCGGAGTCGCAGGTATCTGGGCAAATGAATATGTCCCTGCGGCGAGCAGCGAGGCCACCGCAAGGACAATGTTATTCAGAACTATCTTTTTCATCCACGCAAAGATATTCATTATTTTCCGTAAAGCAATTCCACGTCGGTCTTGATGGCGTCCGGAGCGAAATCAGGGACGAATTTCCATGAGCCGATGGCTTTAGGATCGCCGATGACGGCTGGATCCACACTGCCGTATTTTTTGAAATATTCATAGAGGATCGTCCTGAACTCCGGCCCACGATAGACAATTCTGTCCTCGACAGACTTCATGTCCGGCAGTCCGGCCGCTTTGAGAAGGCCTCCGGAACCGACGGACCTGTAAGTGGTTATCGCGACGATATATTCCTTGTCCATCTCAAAAGCCCTTCCGTCAGCCATCCCGGTGATCGTGATTCTGGAGCCGTAAGGCTTGGTCACATCGACCGTGTAGTTGATCCCGGCGGCGGAGTCGAAGTTGGCAGGGCTCTTGGCGAGCTTCCAGGCCATCTTTCCGGTGGAATAGTCCTTGGACTGCTTGATCTTCAGGACATGGGTTTCGTCGGATGGCTCCGCCACAGTGTTTATCCATGCGTCGTAGCTGGCCTCAAGGTATTTCTTGATCTCGGTTCCGGTCAGCCTCAGCGCCACCAGCTTGTTCTCGTAAGGATAGACCTTGCGGATGTCCTGATAGCGGACCTCTCCGGCAGGGACCTTACCGTCAATCAGAAGTGTGGCCGACAATGAGATGTCCACCGGATAAGCGCTGAAAGCAAGGGCATGGAGGAAGTTCAGGTAGTCGCACTGCTTGTAGTAGAACTCCCTGGAGACCAGATCTTTCTTGATCTCCCCGACCGTACTCGTCATGAAAGAGTGAACCTTGTCGTAATCAGATTCAAAAGCCTTCTCCATGGCGCTGTCATATTCCTCGCTCTTGATTGAAACCATGTTGGCGTCCAGCGTGCAACTTACGACCTTTCCTCCTTTCACGACAAGCTTGATGTCGGTCACTCCGGCGTTCTGACCGGCCCTGCCACAGTCAAGGACAACCACGCTGTCCGCACTCATCGCCTTGTTGGAATGGTCGTGGCCGGTGATGATTATGTCCACGCCTTTGAGACTCTGGAAAAGATCAAGTCCCTGCTTCTCAAGGTTCTGTCCGTCTCCCTTTCCCATCGCCGTGTGGGCGACGACAATCACGACCTGAGGCTTCTCCTTGGAGCGGACCTTGTCCACATCCTCCTGAACAAGAGGCAGCAGCGACTCGAAACGAATGCCGGAGACGCCGCTTGCATCCATCAGCGAGGCGTTGTCAGCGTTGGTGTAGCCCAGAACAGCGACCTTGACCCCTCCTTTTTTAATTATTGAATATGCCGGGAAATATGGCTTGCCGCTTCTGCCGGACAATGCGTTGCCAGCCAGCAGCGGGACGCCCGCCTTCTTCATTTCCTTGGCGACACGGTCATAGACACGGTGACCGGCCTCGAAATCGGAATGGCCGGCGACGACAGCGTCATAGCCCATATAGGAAACCAGTCTTGGATAGAGATGGGCGGCTGTCGTGTCAACGTAGTTGTAGTAGAACGGGGCTCCGTTGCCAAAGAAGTTGTCTCCGGCATCGACAAGGATGACGTTGTCGGCGCCTTTCGACTCGCGGATTCCGTTCACGAAGGCGCTTTGCGCCATAAGGGAGCCTCTGGCCTTGCCTCCGTCCTCTATCGGCTTGGCGAACCAGTAGCCGTGGCCGTCTCCGGTGGAGACCACAGAAAGGTTGTACTCGCCATCCTTCAGAGTGGAGCAGGCGGAAAGGGTCAGCGCGGCGGCGGCCGCTATTATTGGGGTAATTCTCATTTATGAATATGTTTGTGTGTTTAAGTCGCGTCGACGGTGCATTAGTGTCCGGTCGCTTCGGCAGGCTCAGCGACCGGTGATTCTACTTCTGGTTCTGAAGAGCAGCGTTGACACGTGCGAGAAGGTACTCGTAGTGAGCGCGATCCTCTGAAGGTGCGGAAGATTTGCGTGACGTGGCCAAAGCCTTGACCTTGTTCAGGAAAACGATCCGGCATCCGTCACTCTCGTCGATGGACAGAACGCTCACAGCCTTCTGATAAGGGGCTTTACCCTCCCCAAGGGTCACATCATCATAGCCGCACCACATTGGTTCAGAAGCATATTCATCATCCAATGATTCTTCCGTCAACGATTTGGACAGCATGGATTTCACTCCTTTTGAGGAAGCTGTCAAGACTTCCCTCTGGAGGGTCTTTTCCTCCGATGTCAGCCTGCGCCCGGCAACCGAGGATGCGAACACCTCGTTGTAGAGGTCGTTGTAATAATCATTGACAGTGTAAGGTTTGCCCTCTCCCGGAACAGCCGAGGCAAGGATGACATTAGCCGGGACGGTGGAGGCCAGCGCCTTGGCCACCTGGGCGCAGATCTTGTTGGACTGCGGAGCCGCCAACGGCAGGTTGGATGTCACGTCCGCATTGTTGATCCACGAGGATGAACGGAGCTGGCTGACCACCCATTTCAAGGAAGCCTTCTGAACCTTTTTCGCGACTGGTGTTGATGGCTTGACTGACGAGCCCTCCTTGACATTGTTCAGGTATATTCCTCCGATCTGGGCCATAACATTGTTGATGTAACGATAGTACTGGTTCGTCAGCTGGATGTAGAGATCGTTCCTGTGCGAGAAGTCACAGTCATCAGCCCCGACCCATTCGTTCATCTTAGGAAGGATGTACTTGAGGTTCTTGATTCCGTAGTCGCTGGACTTGATCGGATCGTCGCCCAAGTCCTCAGTCCTTGCGCTCGGATCATAGGCCCCGTAGCTGGACGAGGTGGTAACCTGTTGTGCTCCATAACGGTAAAGCGGATCTCCCGCCTTCTCGTCTATGATCTTTTCCGCAATGGAATACTCCTCCCACATGTCCTTCGCACCGATGACAGGGGTGTACAGCCACTTGATGGCATATTCATCATACACCCCAAGGGACGGAGGCACAAGCTTCACACCCTTGTCCTGAGGCTGAGCCACATAGTTGAATCGGGCGTAGTCCATGATCGACGGAGCCGTGCCGTATCTGGCGGTGAACGCCGCGTTTCTCAATGAGTCGGTCGGATAGGCCGAGGAGGCTCCCATGTTGTGCATAAGTCCCAGTGTGTGACCGATTTCGTGAGAGATCACATAGACCATCGACTCATCGATGATGTCCTGCGGCATCTTGACAGCGCGGACTTTCTCGTCCACCTGAGAGGTCTGCACGAAGCGCCAGTTGTTGATGAGCTTGATCACATCATTATAGACAAGCACGGAGGCGTTCAGTATCTCTCCGGTGACAGGATCCACCCAGGACGGTCCCATAGCGTTCATCGTGGCGTCCGGGACGTACCGGATGCATGAATATTTCAGATTGTCGGGATCGAACTGCGAGTCCTCCTCCGCCGTCGGGAAGTCACGCACCTGCATCACGTCCTTCAAACCGATTGCCTCAAAGGCGTGGTTCCACGCAAGGACACCATTCTTTATCGGAGCCTTCCAGGCCTCCGGGAAGGAGTTGTCCACGTACCATACAATCGGATTCTTCACCGTGACCTTCTGTCCGTTCCGCCAAGCGGTCGTGTCAGAGAGCTCAAGTCTCCAGCGGGAGGCAAGGACATAGCCCTTGAATCCGTCTTCGGCCGAAGAAAGATTGTACTTAACGCTTCCCTCTCCCGGACCGACAGGGAACACTCCGATTCTGGAGTCCTGAACACGGGCCGGCATCGGATTCTCAGGCAAGAGCAGGAACGAGACCGTGTAGGCCATCGAGCCGGATCCGACCTTACCTTTCATCATCAGGAAAGTCTTCGTGAAATCCACATTGGAATGCACTTTCACCGAGGCGTTGTCACTGAATGCCTTAAGATCGCCGAACCAGGTTGATTTCTCATCAGCCGCCTTCGAGATGGAAAAGTCTTTCCCTTTTGGAGCAAGAGAATTGATGAGAGGGGTCACCTCGAAAATCACCTCCGAGCTGTCCTTGCTGGTGGCATGCACGGCGATTCTTCTCAAAATCTTAGGAATATAGCTGCGCTCGAGGGCGGTCTGCATCCCCGGATCGGAACTTGTGGCGTTGGTTCCCGGAACCGTCAGCACCACAAGGCTGTCCTTCAAGTCAATCTGGAAATAAGTCGGCTTGGCGTACTTGTACCCCACATTCAGATAGGAAGGATTGCTCGTCGCGGTGATCGTGCTTCCCACAAGCATCCTGCGTCCCATCATATTCCTTGGGAATCCCATGTAGATCTTGTCCTTGGACGTGCGGTATAGGTTGAAAGTCTTGCCGCAAGCCGAATCGGCGACCTCCTTCATCAGTTTCTCGTAAGGGGTCTGCTTCTTTTTCGGCGCCGGCTTCGGTGCCGCCACCGCCTCGGTCTGGGCCTTTTTCTTCTTCTTTCTCTTAAACGGAAACGCTGCCGCGTCTGTGGATGGGACCAACAGCGCGGCGGCGATCAAAGCGAGGATAATGCTCCTTTTTGTCATAGTAATAATTTGTTGTTATTGGTTATCAATTCACTCTGTACTTGTACAGCACCGATGCCGGATCATCGCAGATCCCCTCATAGGAGCGGACAAGCGAGTCGTCCGAGAACGAGTAGACGTAGAGGCTGCCTTTCTTTTCCCCGGATCTGGATGGATTGTAGGTCACGACATAAAGAAGGTCCTCCCCATCGTCTCCCTTGCCACGTCCTTTGAAATTCGTGGCGATGTCACGGATCTGCTCACCATCCGGAACAGTTATTGCCGGTTTGGTGGCCGGAGCGCTGATCAAAGACCATCTGTAGATGGCATTCCGGAAAGTGTAGTAGACATCAGCTGAATGCTTGGTGTTCACGAACTTACTATTTTCATCCATCTTAAGGTCGGAAGTGGTGAAGTTGACGGAGGTTCCCCATTTTTTGAAAGTTCCAGTCCCGCCGATGCCATCTGTGTTGCGGATAAGATACTCATCAGGGTTCGCCTTATTCCTGAAAAGAATGTAAAGACCGTTGTTCTTGGCTGTTCTCATGGTCGCCATATTCACAACAGAATAACCTTTCTCCGAATAATATACCGGACCTGCGCTGGCGTTTCTTCTCAAACAGAGAGTGTCCTCAGTGCTGTAGATCGTAACGCGGGAGGATTCGGACTTCTCCGACGATCTGGACAGGCCTCCGAAAATTCTGGTCATAGGCTTGATGTCGACCATGTCCGTGTAATTTCCCAGAAGCATGTCGTAGCGATAGACGTGTGAATTGTCCCCGAGCAGGAAAGACGCGAAACCAGTCGTCGAAGCCAATTCTCCTCCGAAAGCCTTGAAATTAGCCCCTGCGGCAACCAGACTGGCTTTCTGGAACAACTGAAAAGTCTTGGCCTCCATGTGCCACATCGTGCCCTTCTCGTCATTTGTGGCGATAAGAAGCCCGGAGTAGTCAACCTTCTTGACAGTGGCGTCGGACATATACAGGGCGGCGCCATTCTTAAGGGTCTGGCCAGGATTGATTGAAGAGAACACATCCGTGAAAACTTCCTGTCTGCCCTCGGCACTCTCCTCTGAAGTCAAGGTCTTCACGAATGTCAGGCTTCCGTTGCCGGCCTGATCATTGCTCAGGATGGCCACTCCCTCATCATAACCAGAATTGACGTTAAGGGTGAAATACTTATAAGACACACTCTCACCGTTGTCAAGTCTCAGGCGCAGGAGAAATGTCCCGATCTTTGAAAAGGTGTAGTCGATGGTAGGCGAAGTGGAGAACTGTTCGATTGTCCCCGACTTGAAAACGTGGTCTGATATTGCCTTGCCATCGGCAGGCTGACCATAGGTCCACTCATACTTCACATCAAGGCCGCTCTTGACAGTCAGGCCCTCGTACTTTAGTTCAACCCCGAGATCCGCGTTGATTGTGTCAGAGGCAGCCACAACGTCAATAGGTTCCAACTCCATGGTTGTCCCTTCATCAATCTTCCAGCAAGAAGGGAAAACCGAAAGGAGCAGGAGGGTCGCAACTATGCTATATTTGATTCTTTTCATAATGAACATATTGATGAAGATTTACTCAAGGAAACCGTATCTGCCGTTTCTCGGATCGCCCCAGCCTTTGAAAGCGTTTATGTTCACACTTTCAGACCCCATCACCTCAAGGTTCGGGTCCTCCGGATGATCCTTATAGTACTGCTCATAGTACTCGTACAAAGGGCAGAAGACATAAGCCGCCCATGCGGCCTTGTAGGTCTGACGCCAGAATCTGACCATCTTGTTGTTGTCAGCGTTCGGCTCCGCATCCAGATTCTCTCCGTAATGCGCCACGCAATACTCGTAGAATGTCGGGTTTGTCTCAGCTGTCCGGTGATAGAATTCCAGCAGTTTACGGAACTTGGCCGGATAGAAGTTGCCCAGATCGTAGTCCCAGCCCGCCGGCCTGTTGGCCGATGGCCTCCACCAGGTAGGGCATGCCGGATCACCGTCATTTACATAGACCAGCAAATCCGGAGACACGACCATACTGCTGATGGTGTCAGCCGGAAGCGGCTCGAAATTCTCGAACGGGACAAGCCTCAAGTGTACCTTGACATAACCTCCTTCCTTCATTTCAGGCTGACGTTTAAGTTTCACATTGATCGTCGTGGAGACTTCCCCGGCCGGAATCACGCAGTCCCCAACCTCGAAGTCAACGCCTTCCCTGGCGGAGATCACAGGATAATCCACTCCTCCGAAAGTCAGCACTGTCCCCTCAGGAGTGTCCACACTCTCCACTTTGAACGGTCTGTCCACATCGGACACATTGCCCATAACATAGACATTAGCGGCGACATCAATCTCGTCCTGGGACAGAAGCGCGAACGACTTCATGATAGTCTGGATCCTGTCCTGAAAATAGATGTGGTCCTTCTGTGCGTTGTCGTACATCACCCACGTTCCTTCACACGAAGCAAGGAGCGGGAGGGCGGCGACCAATGAATATATTAATCTTTTCATCTTTGTTCCACTTTTAGTTTCAAATCTCAATGTCCTTTCTGGATTCCCACTCTTCATCCGGTACAGTCAGAGTGTAGGTGGCAGCCACATCCCCAGGAAGTGTCTTGCCGGAAATAGTCATGATGTCCTTTTTCTCCTTCTTCATCTCAAACCATGTGAATCCTTCTCCGTAGAACTCACGTTTTCTCTCTTCGAAGAGAAGATCCTTGGTGAGAGCCTCACCTGACTCCTCAAGGGTCTCACGGCCTCTGGATTTCAGGACTTTGTCAAAATATTCCTTAGCCTTGGCCGGGTCCTTCGTGATGTTTGCCTCAGCGACAATGAAGTACAGTTCCGGAAGACGGATTACATCATAGCCCAGAATGGATTTCCCATTGTAGGTGTTACCGCCGGAGATAAAGGTGTTGTTGACCAATTTGCGGCATGCAGGAATTGAAGGATCAAACCAAGCGGAAAGCCTGTAATCCGTGCCGGCACCGGAGTTTTTCTCGTACAGGACGGAATAATCGGAGGCCAACCTCAATGCAGACGAGCCGACAGTCTCGGAAAGAGCGAGCTTTTTCATCATTGTGGTCTCGTCATAGACATACAGTCCGAATAAAGTCTCATGAAGATCCAGAGTTCCGTTGTCAGGCTGCACAAAAGCGCTGGCGGGACGGAAAGTGAACTTCTCGCTGGAGATGACCTTCTCAGCATATTTCTCGGCATTGTCCAGGTCGTCCTTACTCCAATAGACTTTAGCGATCAAAGCCTGGACCGCATAAAGATTCAGATGGGCGATCCTTGCGTCCGTGAAGGAGTTGGCGGTCTTGTCACGGTCCGCCGGGACGAGAGAGGCATCCTCGGCAAGGTATTCCTCAGCCCTCGCAAGATCAGACAGGATTGCCTCATAGACCTGATCGTACGAGTCAAAGTCCTTGATGTCGAAGGAATATTTGGTGACATAAGGAAGAACCTGCTTCTTCTCGGCATCCGGTGCCCAGTAAGGAGGACCGAAAAGTTTGAGAAGTTCAAAGTGAACCAGAGCCCTCAACGCCAGAGCCTCACCGAGATAAAGGCCGGAATGCCTGTAGGTGTCGATGTCATCCTCGGCATGCTCGACGATGTTGTTGATGTGATTGATCGCCGTGTAGGCTGATTTCCAAATGTCGCGCTTTGTCGCCACGGCACCCTGAGTGGTCATCTCACCTTCGGCGAGCTCGGAATACTTATAGTCAGAAGTGTTGAAATTCTGGCTCAGAACCTCCGGGAGCAGGTACAAGTACTGTCCGTAAAGATTGTTCTCTGTCAGTTCATTATACACTCCATAGAGTGCGTCCTCATATTCCTCCGCCGTCTCGAACATATTGATTTTCTCTCCCTTCGGGTGCACATCAAGAAACTTCGAGCACCCGGAGGCAAGAACCGCGGCCACGGTAATGATTGTTATGAATATTTTTTTGCTTTTCATTGTCTGTCCTCCTAAATTAGAATGTCGGGCGGAAAATCAGGTTGATTCCACGGCAGTAAGGGTACTCGGTGCCCCTCTCGAACTTCACTGATGAGATGTGCGCGATGTCCGAAAGCCCGAAACCCACGGCCAATTTACGGAGGCCAAGCCTCGTGATCGCCTTCGGAGCGAAATCGTACATTACCTGAATGCTGGAGATGTACAGCTCATTACGCCTTTCAACGAATCGTTCCGAGTACTGGTAAGAACTGCTGGACGTGCCTATGCCCAGGAAACGAGTGTGGTCCCCTGGCTCTTTCCACCTGTCGGTGAACACCCTGCGGTCCACATTGTAGTTGAGGTCAATGTTCTCGACCTTGTTCTTCAGAGTCGAGTTATAGTAGTCAGATCCGAATGTGTAGGACGTGGCCACACTGATGGAAAAGCCCTTGTACCTCAACGTGTTCATCAACGAGCCCTGAAGGATCGGATTGGTGTTCCCGACAGCAACCCTCTCATTCTGATCGTACTGGAAAGTATACTCACCATTCTTCTTGATGAATATCTCCTTGCCGGTCGCAGGGTCGATTCCGGCGGAACGCATCGCATAGATGTCGTACTGTGAGCCGCCTTCCACAAAGAGGATCTTCGGCTTGGAGGAATCGTAAGGGTTGTCAATGTCGTTCTTGAGACCTTCCGAAATCTTGCGGATCTGATCCATCACATGGCCTCCGGTCAACGTCAAGCTCCAGAACCAGTCCTTGTTGCGGATGATCTGCGCGGAAAGCGAGAGGTCGAGTCCCTTGTTGTTGAGCTGGCCGAAGTTCACATTCATCGATGACGTGCCGACAGACGGTGGCAGATTGACTGACATCAGCATGTCGTAAGTCGTGTTTGAATAAAAGTCAAACGACAGGTTGAAACGATTGTCAAGAAAAGCGGCGGTAAGGCCAAAGTTATTGTTCAAAGTCCTCTGCCATTTAAGATCAGGGTTTCCCATCTGCTTAGGCAAAGCGCCGATTCCGGAGACGTACTGGTACTTGGAGTCGTACTGGTAGACGGTACGAGCCTGATAGTAGTCAAAGGAAACGCTACCGGTGTAGCCGAGTGAGTACCTGAATGTCAACGTGTTGACCCAAGGAAGATTATCTTTGATGAACTTCTCGTTGTGAAGATGCCAACCGGCTCCCATGGCCCAGAACGGGGCGAAGCTGTTGTTGGAGCCGAATTTTGAAGATCCGGATGTCCTGTAGGATCCATCCACAAAATACCTGTTCCAAAGACTGAAGTTGGCGTTGACAAAGAATCCGACAGATGTCGCGACCCTGTCCGTTCCCGAAGGATGTCCGGTAGGGTACGTCAAGGCAAAGGAAAGATCCGACAACTCATCCTTTATGAACCCTTTGGCGAGGAATGACGCGCTCTGCTTCCGGCTGTACTGAATGTTGCTGCCGGCGCTGACACGGAACATAGACCCCTTGGAATCCAAAGACTTGCCGTAGTTCACGACAATCTTTCCGTCAGTGGTAACGCCGGTGCCTGTCGAGAGACTGTACTGTCCCTTGTCATTCAGGGCATTGTTCTGGTACTTGGCCCTGTCAGGTGAGTCGTAGTTGTCAGAACGGTTCCATGTCAGGTTCAAGTTTGCCTGGCCGGTGACATAAAGCTCCTTTGTGACGTTCCACCTTCCGGACAGAGAGTTTGTCCAAGACTGATTCTGGCTCTTGCCGAAGCTTGAAAGCGTGGCATCGTACAAAGGGTTGGCGGTCTTGTAGGATGACGTGCTGAGCGGATTGAAGTAGTAACTCTTGATGTAGTTACCATCCTCATCCGTCATCGGATTGTAAGGATTCATCCTTGAGTACTGGGAGTAACTGCCATAAGGAGAGTCAACACTTCTGTTCAAGGAGAAACTGTTCTTGTACGAAAGGGTCAGCTTGTTGCGGAGATGATAGTTGATGCTGAAATTCAACCCCAGATTCCTTCTGTTGTCTCCTTTCATGACTCCATAGGTGTCTCCGAAATTGGCGTTCGCGCGGAACTCAAGCTTCTCTCCCCTCGAACTAAGGGCCAGGGAATGATTGTGGCTGAACGGCACACGCAGAGGGGCGTGGAGCCAGTCAGGATTAACGCCTTTACGGATCAGCTGAAGCTTATAGTCGTAGGCCTCATCCATCGAGCCGTCAGCAGTGTCATACTTTCCCGCAAGTCTCTCGATCTCAAGCTTTTCAGCAGGACTGCAAAGATTGAAGGAACTAAGGTCCGGCACACTGAACCTCGGCACAAAATTGTAGCTGAGCCTCAGCTTGCCTTCCTCGGAGCGTTTTCTTTCGACGACGATGACACCGTTGGCTCCCTTCTCACCATAAAGAATCGTGGCGGAGGCGTCTTTCAGGACGTCTATTCTCTCGATGTCGAACATGTCAAGGTCATAGAGTTCCTGGATGCTGATCTCGACACCGTCCAACACGATGAGAGGATTATTCACTCCTTCCTCGCTCTCATTGGAAATCAAAGTGTTTGACCCACGGATAAGAATCGACGGGACAGCGTTGGGGTTTGATCCCGCATTGTTGTTCTCAACCAACACCATACCTGGGGTCAGAGCGGCGAGACTCTGCATAAGGTTGGTCGAGGAGACAGCCACCAACTGGTCGCCGCTGATCGTCGTGGCGGCACCTGTGAAAGTCTCCTTTGTCTGGGTGTAGAAACCATTGACCACAACGGCGTCAAGACTGGAAGTCTTGAGTTGGACGTTCAGCCTCGTGGAGGTGCTGACATTAAATTCCTTAGACTCTGTCCCGATGAATGAATATATCAGAATGTCCGACTTGCCCGGACTACGCTGAAATGTCAGGGAATAATTTCCGTCCGCATCGGCGGAGGTTCCGATTGATGTTCCTTTCACGAGCACATTGGCTCCAGGAAGCGGCTCGTCATGGTCGTCCGTGATTCGTCCCTTGATGGTGATCCTCGGATTGTTCGGGGTTCCCGAAACGGCTTTGCCCTGATTGCTCTGGGCGAAAGCAGAGTCAGCGAAGCCGACAACCGACAGCAACATGCACAAGGACAGAATCAGAGACTTGACCAAATGGCCGACAGCCCTCAATGACTTGTCTGATTCCATAAGCATTGAAATTGAATAATTATTTGTTAAACTTCGTTCGGATGCAAAGTTATGCAAATAATAATTCTATTGCAATCAGAAGACATCCCTATTTGTTGGTATTTATGTTTGAATCTTTAGCCGATTTTAGCCATTACTAAAGATTGCAAAGCGCCAAAGAGGGCGAAAGCATAAAGATTCTACTTTCCGAAGCGGGATAAGATCGGGGGATAGGCATCAATCCGACGGTCGCGGAGGAACGGCCAGCCACGGCGGACATATTCAGTGCGGTCAATGTCGATGTCAACGACCTTCACTCCTTCCTCCTCAGTGCTGAATTGGGCAAGAATCTCGCCCTGCGGCCCTGTGGCGAACGAATATCCCCAGAAATCCAGACCGATCGTGTTGCCGGAAGGGTCGTCCTCGTGGCCTACACGGTTCACGGTGATGACAGGCAGGCCGTTGGCCACCGAATGACCTCTCTGGACAAGCTGCCAGGCCTGCCTCTGGGTCTGTTGCTCTTCCTTGGAATCCGTGCCCACTCCACCGATGGCGGTAGGATAGATCAGCAGCTGGGCACCGTTCAGGGCCATAAGCCTCGCCGCCTCCGGATACCACTGATCCCAGCAGACCAGCACTCCAAGGGAACCCACCGATGTCTCGACAGGCTTGAAGCCTAAATCTCCCGGAGTGAAATAAAATTTCTCGTAGAAGCAAGGGTCATCAGGAATATGCATCTTGCGGTACTTTCCGGCGATGCTGCCGTCCTTCTCTATCACGACGGCCGTGTTGTGGTACAGCCCAGGAGCCCGCCTCTCAAAAAGCGAAAGCACCAGCACCACTCCAAGTTTTCTGGCGAGTTCTCCGAAATATTCAGTGGATGGTCCTGGAATGGTCTCAGCCAGGTCACAGAGCGAGGCATCCTCTGTCTGACAAAAGTATACGGAATTATGAAGTTCCTGAAGCACAACCAGTTTCGCACCTTTGGCGGCGCATTCGCAGATGCTCTCCGTAAGTTTGGCGATGTTCGCCTTGATGTCTGTCGTGCAACTCTGCTGCACCATTCCCACTTTCAAGATGTTCATGTCTATTCAAATTTACATTCCTGCCACCGGCGGAAAAACGTCCGCAAAGTTAGCAAAAAAAGTAAAAGGACCGGACATCATGACCAGACCATTATCTGTCAGATTTCAACAAACAGCCCGATCATATTCAAAAATCTCTGTCATCCGCCGTGATGTCCTCTATCTCGGCGCTTCGGACAGCATATTTCAGGAAATAGATTGTCACCACTGTGTAGAACACAGTGTAGGTGAAGACGAAGGTTGACAGCTGCCAGTACTCGGTGAAGAAGTAGGATGCCAGCGCGAGGATGCCCACGAGCAGGGCGGACACGAAAATCCACGTCACCCCGTTGTTGCGGCACTTCTTGAATTCCTCTGCCGTGCAGTTGACTTTCAGTTTATGAATATATTCCTTCCGCTCTACGGCGAACACAATCGTGTAGAGGATCAGCTGCACGACGTAGAATGTGAAGAAGCAGTAGCATATTCCTCTTCCTATCCCGCCATGCTCTATGAATATGAAATAGGCGGCGACGAACACCAGGATCGGGAGACAGTTCAAGAGTATGACTCCACGGCGCACGAGACGGGAATTAAGGAGCGCGAGTGTGGCGATCGTGAAAAGGAGCGCCTGCGAGGAGCTTATCACCAGATTTCCTATGGAAAAGAACTTTTCTGTCGGAGTCGCGAGGCCTTTGAATATAAGACCGGCGGTCATCAGGCCCATGATGAGGAAGGCGAGCCCAAGGGTGATCCTGGCGCTGATGTACCTTTCAGGGCGGTAGAGTTTCCTGTCCATCTCCCGAAGGAATCCGCGCATGTTAAGCAGAAGAACAGCGTCCGTCATGCAAACCATGGCGGATGTGACGCAAAGCATCGTGTAGATCTGTCCTTCTGTCATCATCATTGAAAACAATCCCTCTCCGGGGGCCTAATGAATATATAATATTTCGGAAAGAATTTCACTAAGTTTCGGCCGGACAAAATTACACAACGATGCAGTAAGGTCAAAACAATGAGGGTAGTAAATTTCTTTAAAAACTGAAATTTACTACCTTGGGATGCGTTTTACCGGCAAATTTACTATTCTTTCGACTCCGCTTTGCACCCCTCCATAAACTCCGTCGGAGTCTGGCCGACCACTTTCTTGAAGTGATGGTAGAAATTTTGGGATGTGCCGAAACCGAGTTTCATCGCAAGGGCGTTCATCGAGACATCAGGAGTGGTCATGATGATCCTTTTGGCCTCCTCGATCCTGAGGTTGGCTCTCCAGACACGGAAGTCCTGTACCATCACATTCTGGAAGTACCAGCGGAAAAAGCGGGGATCGACTCCGCTCCGTTCGATAATATAGTTCCTGTCACGATCCGGATTCAGGTAATCCTTCAAGTCGACATATTCATCCAGAGCTGCCTTAAGTCTGCCCATCAGAGCCTCCGAATCGTCAAAGTCCGAGTCCGACACCATCGTTTCCGGCTCCTTCCGTAAATCCGGGGTCTCTTCCGAAGACGACTTCACGGCAGGAAGATAGTAGTCAGAACGGATGATGTAGTTGATGAAGCGGCTGGCAAACCAGACGTAAAACGCTATGTAGCAGCACATGAAAGCATTATAGACGGGCTGCGGAACGGTAAGGGACAGCAGAGCCGTCACCCCGATCGCCAAGGCCGCGATAAAACTGTTCCTTGCCCAATGGAGCGGCCGCTCATATTCCTCATCATAATAGTCTTTGATCTGCCTGACGAACTTTCTGTAACATCTTTGGAACAACGCCGAGTAAAGAATAAGCTGGACAATGACAGCCGCGACCGCCACGCAGGTGACTATCGGCGAACCGGCCAGCGAATCCGCGACAAGGTAGCAGACCGAGCCAACGGCCACGAGAGCGATGTTGACCAAGATCCGGCGTGTTGTAACAAGAGATGGCTGGATCATCGTTATCAGAGTGAAGGTGAACAGCAATGATTGGATGGACGCCGAGACTATCGTGGCGGCGACGATGTCATCCGAATCATTCAGCCCGAAGACGTTCAGCCAGTCCGGAACCGCCAGCAGAAAATAGCTCGCGGCAAGTATCGCCCTTGCGACCCGGATCTTCCGGCTTTCCTCGCCCGGCTCAATCCTGACGAGAAGCAAGATGAAAGCCAGCGTGGTGATGGCCACACCGGATGCGAAAGACAGGGGCAGGTACATGTCCATTGGCATTCTCTTCTAACAAACCAGTCCACAAAAATACAAAAAAGAATGCAACTCCACATAAGAAATCCGGGCTGATTCCGCAGAACCGGCCCGGAGTGAGTTTATGGTTGAATATTCCTATTTGGTCACGATTGAGGCGCCACTTGGCAATACTTTCTTAATCTTATCGATTGTTGTCTGAGAACAGCCGACCATCCTGACTGTCTTCAGATTATTGCAATCCTCGAATAACCTTCTATCGACAATGGTGTTGTCCAGATTCCATCCGGACAGATCAAGAGTCACCAAATTCACACAGCCAGAAAATGGATATACATCAATTTGGTACAGTGAAGAGACATCCCAACCGGAAAGATTGGCGTAAGTCAAATTCCCGCATCCACTGATCAATCTGCCTAATACAGACAACTTTGGAGTTTTCCAATTGGAAAGGTCCACGGTCTTCAAATTGGAACAACCAAGAAACATATATTGAATTTCTGTCATATTCTCCAAACTCCACCCCGACAGATTGATGCTTTCCAGACTCGTGCAATCTGAGAACATATGATCAATTTCCATCAAGCTTTTAGGAGCCCAACCGGAAAGGTTGATTTCTTTTAAGTTGGAACAATTTCTGAATATATCCGTCATATACTTTACATTCTCCACATTCCAGCCAGAGAGGTCTATGCTTGTCAAAGCCGAGCAGCCACTGAACATCCTTTGCATATATTGAATCTTCTTTGTAGTCACTTTCGGCAAGGCAATACTCGTCAGACTTGAACAATTCTGGAACAATGATCCCATATTTGTCACATTATTCAGATTCCAACCTGACAGATTAAGAGCAGTCAACGATGAGCAACCTTTGAACATGCCTGACATTGACTCAAGTTTTTCTGTTTTGACCTTCTTAGGGAAGGTCAATTTATTCAGACTTGAGCAGCCATAGAACATACTACTCGTGCTCGTCACATTTTCCAAGAAATTATCCATGTGCGTGTTCCACAGATTGACAACCTCAAGTTTTTCACAGCCGATAAACATCTCTTCCATGGTTGTGACATTGTCAGTCGCCAAACCACTCAAGTCGGCTTCTTTCAGATTGGTACACTTGAAAAACATACGTTTGGCATCCTTAAGGAAATAATAAGGATAGGCCCACTTGAAAGATATCTTCTCCAAGGAGTTGTCACGAACTCTAATATCACCCATGTAATAATCATACCACATTCTGAAGTCAAGCTCGCCGGCCTTCCTACCAGAGCTTGGTCCATACGGAAC